>SLTG01000065.1 GCA_007130045.1 Opitutales bacterium | reverse complement strand
GCTGAAATTGCCCACCCGCCCAAAAATCATCGAAAATGTAGTGGAGAAAAATCAGTGAAATCTTCAGGAAACCCGCTTGAACAGCTAATCGTTCTTTCGGAACTGTCGAAGATGGGTTAACGAGGGGCATTGAGCAAGTCGACGCCAACGCCCTGGCAGACCGGTGACAAATCCGGTCGTCCCGCCTACATCACCGTAACAGCAAGTTCGGCGAGCGGGCTGCGTTCGCCCTTGATCAGTTTGACGTGCGAGGCGAGCTGCTGGTTCTTGAGTTTGTTTTTGGCGTAAACCAGGCCGTTGGATTGGGAATCAACGTAGGGATTGTCAATCTGTGTGGGATCGCCAAGCAGGACGATCTTCGAACCTTCACTCATCCGGCTCACCACTGTTTTCACTTCGTGGGGCGTAAGCTGCTGGGCTTCGTCCAGAATAAAAAACCGGCGCGGAATCGAACGCCCGCGGATAAAGGTCAGCGCCTCGATCTCAAGCAGGCCCGATTCGATCAGCTCCAGGTACGGCTTCACCCTTAGCGGCATGCCGCCCAGCGCCTGCCCGTTCGCGGATTTTTTCTTCTTCACCTGTTTCTTGGGGCGCCGGGAGACGCGTTTCTCGGCAAATGCCGGATCCCTTTCCTCGTGAATCGGATAAATGACGTTCAGCGCGTCGTGATACGGTTGGAGCCACGGCGTCATCTTCTCCTTGAGGTCGCCCGGCAGGTAGCCGATGTCCTTTCCCATCGAAATGACCGGACGGGAGATGCTGACCCCGTCGTAATATTGAAGACCGATGAGGTGGAGCGCGCAGGCGGTGCTAACGACTGTCTTGCCCGTGCCCGCCTTTCCGTAGCAGGTGACGAGGGAAACGTTCGGATCGAGCAGGGCGTCCATCAAAAACTGCTGCTCGAGGTTGCGCGCCTTGATCGGGATTCCGCCCGGCGCCTGAAGGTGGGCGGGGAGGTTCAGCCGGTGAAACGTTCCTTCCCCGTCGTAACGCGATGGGAAAACGGCGCCGTCATCGGCCTGAAGCACGGCGTATTCATTGATCGCCATTCCGTTGATCCTATCGGCGGAAAAGGAGATCTCCCCTTCGGAACCGAAGCGCTGCATCTCGTGACGGCTGACATAAATCGACTGGTAGAATCCGGCGTCGTCCTCGAATTTTTCCTTCACCTTGTCGTGCAGGTAATCCTCCGCCCGCAGACCGAGGGCGATCGCTTTCAACAGCATGTTGATGTCCTTGGTGACCAGGATCGCCGGTTTTCCGGCCGTCTCGTTCACGTATACGGCACAAGCGAGGATGCGGTTGTCCATCTTCGACATGTCCGGGAAGACGGTCATCAGTTTCTTCAATCCCGCGCTCGGCCGTTTCTTTCCGGATTGAAGAAGGAACTTGTTCACAAGCACCGAGATCTTGCCGCCGTTCGGGAGGTTCGCGCCCTCCACCATGCAGGATGCGGTGGAATCGCCGAATCGTTCCTTCAACTCCCGGTGGACGTGGCGTGCGTTTCGCCCTCTCTCGCCGGGATCACTCTTGAATCGGTCGAGCTCCTCAAGAACTTCGACAGGAAGAACCACATGGTGCTCGTCAAATTTGTAAAGGGCGTGGGGGTCATGAAGGAGAACGTTGGTGTCGAGAATGTACGCTTTAGTTGATTTCATTAAAGAACGGTTTGGGCCGAATTCAACTGTACAGCGGACCTTAAGCCCGCGAGTGTTTTGACTCCCTATTAGTACAGGATTCATAGGCGTTCATAAAGTCAAAATCTGGAAAGTTTTGCCGGGAGCCTCCTCCCCCTGCCCTCCTCTTTCTTCGTGACTCATGATTCCTCTTTCTCCCTTCCCTCCTCCCCCAACCGGCGCCCCAGTTCGTACCCGGAGATGCTCAACGCGACCAGCGCGGCGGTTTCCACTCGGAGCACGCAGGGGCCGAGTGTCACGGGCTGAAATCCGTGCGCCAGCGCCGCCTCCACCTCTTCGGGGGAAAAATCCCCCTCCGGGCCCACGAGCCACGCAACCCGACAGGGGGCTTCCGGAGTGCCGCGCACGGCGTCCGGCAGATATTCGCACAGGGGACGCGCCTGCGGAACGAGTCCGGCCAGGAGCTTCAGATCGTAGGGTTCACGATTCTCCAAAAACGACGCAAGCGATTCGACAGGCGTAATTTCCGGAATGAAGGGATTCCCCGACTGTTTGGCGGCCTCCACGGCCGCAGCATGCCATTTTTCGTCCTTGTGATCCCGCCGTTTCGGGTCCAACCGGACTTCCGTTCGCTCGGTCAGCAACGGCGCGATCCGCATCGCCCCGATCTGCGTCGCCTGCCGGACGATCGCATCGAAAGTTTTGCCCTTGGGCAGCGCCTGGGCGAGGGTCACGGCGTAGGGAAGCGGACGGCAGCTCCGGCTCGCCCGGACCCGCAGTACCGCCGTTCGCCCGTTCGCATCCTCCAGTATACAATCAAACTCAGTTCCTCGCCCGTCAAACGCCGTAACCGGATCTCCTCGCCGCGCCCGGTTTACACTCACCAGGTGATGCGACTCTGGCGGAGAGAGACGAACACGTGCTCCCTCCACCTCGTCAAAACCAACAAAACAGCGATAGTCCCCCATCCCTGATGTCTAAACCCCTTTCGCCGGACGCTGACAAGCGGAAAGGGCGAAAGAACGCTAAGAGGAAACCAGGACGTTACACTGAAGCAGCGTGCGCTTCCAGCGTGCCCCGGCCTGCGCCAAGGGGTTTCCCGCAGGCCGGCGGGCGAGCACTGCGTCCGCAGGGTACGGCGTTCTTGATGCACGCAGTTTCCGTGAGCGGCGGGAATCGGCCGCGCACAGCGGGCGAAACCTTCGAAAACCCTTTTCCATGTTTGGGTTGACTTTGGCGCGGGAATCGGAGCAATTTGATTCCTTCAATCAACAGATTGGCCCGGATGGCGGAATTGGCAGACGCGCCAGACTCAAAATCTGGTTCCCGCAAGGGAGTGCCGGTTCGACCCCGGCTCCGGGCACCATCTTGGCAGTCAAAACTATTTGCGAATCCGCCAACCCCCTGCAGAGTCCTCGTTCCAGTCCGATTCCCAACACCGTTCCAACAGCTTCGCATTGACTTCATGGCTGTGAACACCCAAAAGCGAATTTCTCTTGTTGAATGAGCTTTCTCCCGTGGAAAAACCGGAGGTCGTCGCTTCGTGTTCGCATAATCCGGGGCTTGCCTCGTCGGACGGGCTGCCATTAATACCAAATGAGAATCCTTTAATCGGAAGATTCCAGCCGAACGGGCGCGCGGGCAGAGAGGAAGCCCGTTTCCCGGCGTCCGGAGTGTTTGGTTTCGCGGCCGTGGGGCGTGCGCCGTCGGTCCGATTCGATTCAACCGGCGGAGATATTGAGCAGGAGGATTTATTTGTATGATGCCTCATAGGCTATTCCACCACACATTTTCGGAGGAAGGGATCGTTGCGGAGATATTCTTCGGCCTCCGGAAGACAGTCGCGCGAGGACAGAACGGTGTAAAAATCCTCTTTGATCCTCGGGGCGCGGCGAATCGCTTCGAGCCAGTCGGCACGGTGGAAGGGGTTGGACTCGACGACCCGCCAGAAGCCGGTTTTTTGAAACAGCGTGGCGATGGTCTCCGAGGATTGTTTCTGCAACAAACTGACCAAATAGGTGGCGACGCCGACCTGCAGGCCGTGGAGGAGGGGTGTGCCGCCCAAGGCGTCGAGGGCGTGCGATATCAAGTGCTCGCTGCCGCTGGCCGGGCGCGATGAACCGCAAACCCCCATGGCGATTCCGTTAAGCATAAGCGCTGTTCCAAGGAATCGCATACCTTGGAGATCGTGATTCGGGCGGGCGATAAACTGAAATACGGTGGCGTCGGAGAGGAGCGCCGCGAAGTCATCAATCGGTGTGCCCGATGCGTGAAACGCAAGTTTCCAGTCGAAGATGGCAGTAAGCTTGGCAACGAGATCGCCAATGCCCGAAAGCCATAGTACCTCGGGTGCGGCGAGGCACACTTTGGTGTCGATCACGATACCGAAGGGCATGGCGGAGGGCAGGGATTTGCGACGTCCGTCGAGAGTCAGGCTGGATTGAGGACTGCAAATGCCATCGTTCGAAAGCGATGTTGGTACCGAGATGCAGGGGACGCCGGTCAGGAAGGCAATATATTTGGCAACATCCAGAGCCTTTCCGCCGCCGAATCCCACGATGGCACGGGTTCTGGCAGGAATCCCCGGAAAAATCTTCCGGGCCTGCTCAAAGCAAGCTTCCTGTACCGGCCAACTGTGCATAACGGATACGTCCTCAGCTTTGAGCCCCTCGTGCAGGCGCTCCAGGAGGTTCGGCGGGAGGCCTTCACTGTGCAGGACGACAACATGGGAAAACCCATTGCGGCGGGCATAGACCCCAACACGGTCGACGGCACCCTCCTTGATACGGACCAGGGTAGGTATATGGATTTGCGTGCGTGTCATTTCTGGTTCGAAGATTGGCCGGTCGAAATCCGCGAATTCCTCCTGGAACTGTGAGAGACAAACATTGGGCATGCGAGATAGGCGCGCAAATAGAATTGCGATTTGACTGAAACGAACACCGGGTCACACAGCGCCATGGACCGGATCGTGGGCGCTGTGGGGATACGAGATTATTTCGCGAGGGGTGCAAGTGCCACGGGAAGGTACAGGAAGGATTGAATCGACGGCAGATCGTTTAGGGGAAACGTATACGGTCGGTTCAGGATCGAACCTGGACGAAGAGATTCGCCTGGCCGGTTTGTTCCTGGTGCACGTATGCGGTCACGAGAAGAAATTACTTCTCGCCCGCACCCGAGTGGCGATGGTAGACGGTGGCGGTTACGGTTTTTGCGGGAGGAGGCCGCGTTCAATGTAAATAGGGCGGGCAATGCGGCGAAGGGCGGGCAGTCTCCAAGCAAAAACGAGACCGGCGGCACCGCAGACAGTGGCTCCGAGGAGGAGAGTGATCGGGGCGCCGATGAAGCTGGCCGCCTTGCCGAAGAGGATGGCACCCACGGGCAAGGCGCCCATGAAGGTCATCCCCATCAGGCTCATGAGCCGGCCCCGCCTTTCGTCATCGACGAGGGTCTGGAGGATGGTATTGGTGCCGACCATCGCGGTTAGACTGGTTCCGCCCGTGAGGACCAGGAGGAAAGCGGAGAGCCATAGATGGGTCGAGAAGGCGAAGCTGGCGAGCATGATGCTGAAGAGAAGCTGGCTCAGCGCGATGATGCGTCCGAGTCCCAGCGCACTCGGGCGCGAGGCAAGATAGATGGCGCTGAACACCGCGCCGATGCCTCCGGCGGAAAGGAGTAGCCCGTAGGTGCGGGATCCCCCGTCGAGGATCTGCGCTGCAAAGACGGGGAGAAGCGTGCCGTAGGGCATTCCGAAGAGGGCGAGCACCCCCATGAGAAGGAGAAGAGTGCGAACGGGGGGGAAGCCAAAGGCGTAGGCAAAGCCCTCGCGCATTTCAGCGAAAATGTTCTTCCCGGAGGCTTTGTACTGGTGTCGTTTCATCTGCAGGGCGAGGAGGAAGGCGATTGAGACCAGGTAGCTCAGTCCGTGAATAAGAAAGCACACCCCCTCCCCCGCATTGCCGAACAGGGGAATGATCAGCCCTCCTGCGATCATCGGGCCGGCGAGACGAGCAGCATGAAAAATGGATGAGTTCAGGGCGATAGCGTTGGACAGTTTGGACCGGTCGTCGACGATATCGACGACCAGGGCCTGGCGGGCAGGCATTTCGAAGCCTTTGACCACGCCGAGGAGAGTGCAGGCGAGCAGGATGTGCCAGATCTGGACGAATCCGAAGAGGGTCACTCCGGCCAGGATCACCATGATGCCCAGATTGAGGATCTGCGTGTAGACGATGAGGCGACGCCGGTCGAGCCGGTCGGTCAACGCCCCTCCGAGAGGAGCGAGGATAAAGGTGGGCGCATGCATGAAGAAACCGATCAGCCCCAGTTTAAAGGGATCCTCGGTCAGTCGGAATACCAGCCATCCCATGGCGGCGAGGGTCATCCAGGTTCCGGTTAAAGCGACGATCTGGCCGAGGAAAAAGAGGCGGTAGTTCCTGTAGGCCAGGGTGCGGAAGAGATACCTGAGATTTTGCGTTATGGCTGTCATGCGCGTGAACAGGCTCTTACCCGTGCGGGGCCTCAGTGTTCATTCCGGCTTCCTGAGTGACGTATTCCGGCCCGCCGCAGCGGGCGTTGGACCCTGCGGCCGACTTCCCGGCCAGCCCATGTTATCGTCCGAATACGGCGAGTCCACCGCAGTACGGGCATCCGTTGGGTCCGAACGACATTGAAAGGATTGATGTCGGCCCAAAGAGCGAGCGGATCGGTCACGTCGAGATCTTCTATAGTGCCGGGTGTTCGCCGAAGGGTGTATATGCCGCGCATATCGACAGGGTGAGGCGTTCTTTCCCGGGGGTCAATCCCTGGAGCCCTCTGTGAGCGGACGCGGACGGGCACCGGGTGATCCATGCCGACATACGACCCGCCCCCGCAATGCCGGGCGCGCTGGATGAAAATCCGGCGGGCATTTCAGAAATCGCCGAGCAGGAAAAGGTTTTTCAGTCCGTTTTCCCGAAGTTCCTTTTCCACCCTTTTTTCGATATGCTCCCGACGTTTCCGGTACACACTGTCGCTCCAACCGTCCATCTCGGCCCCAAACTT
The DNA here is from genome assembly GCA_007130045.1 of Opitutales bacterium. GTDB lineage: Bacteria > Verrucomicrobiota > Verrucomicrobiia > Opitutales > T3Sed10-336 > PXDC01. The sequence continues at coordinate 27,893 of SLTG01000065.1, read as the reverse complement.
CTCGTCCATAACCCGGTCGGTCAGACGCGCCCCGAGTTCACGCCAAAACACACGGTCGACATGATCGGCGATGTACGCTGAATCCATTTCCTCCACAAGGTCCCGGCCCGGTATGTAATCGTTGTGGCGGGAGTCGTAAGGTGCGAGTTCCCCGAAGCCAAATGAATCGGCGAGAGAATATATCTTACGGCAGATCCGGACGATTTCCCTGTCTTCGTGTGCCGAACTGGCGGCATGGGCATTGGCAAGCCAATCCGCGAGGTAGGTTGCCTTAAGCAAGGCAAGGTACTCTTTGGGCTTCAGCTCGATTTCCATACCAACCTTTCTTGGTACCGAAGCGCGAAAATGACGAGCCTTTACTCATCAGTGAACCGACGCACGCTGGAAATTGCGCGCTCTCGTCCCCCGGTCAGGCAGATGAGCGCCCGGGGGCCGCGTTCATTCTTGCTGAAATGATTTCGTCGCCCGGTTCAGAGCCCGTTCCATAATCCCCGGAGTCAAAATTTCGGGCAGAATCTCCGGATTGTCCCGATCCTTTCCATAAACCAAGTACAGCGGCACCCCCGCACGGTCAAATTTTCGAAGGAACGCGGCAATCTCCGGGTTCTGGTTGGTCCAGTCGGCATACACAAAAACGGCGTCGGTATCTTCTTTCACGCCGCGTGTCCGTGCGATCTCGATCGAAGTCCTTTCGTTCACCTTGCAGGACAAACACCAGGCGGCCGTGAAATTGACGAAAACCGGCTGGTCGGTCGCCAGCAGTTCATCGACCGTCTCCGGCGTAAAATCGACCCAGGTGATTTCGGCTTCCCCCGCATCGCCACCCCCGGCACGACCGCCCGATGCCGGCACCGCCGATCGCCAGCTCATCTGCCCTTCAAGGATGCCGACCACGCCGGCAAACAGCAGAACCACAATCACCCAACGGGCACGTCGCCTGACAACCCGCGACATGGCGGGATTCCCGAACGTTCCATAAACCCACGCCGCGATCCCAAGAACGAAAAGGAAAGCAACCGTCCAGACAACCGCATCACCTCCCTGGGAAAGATTGATTACCCAGATCAGCCACACGACTGCCCCGAGCATGAGGAAACCCATTGCCTGCTTGAAATACTCCATCCACATACCGGGTTTCGGCAGGTATCGCAGCCAATCGGGTTTGTGGGCCAGTGCTGTAAACGGGAAGGCCAGGCCGAAGCCCACCGCCGTAAAGACCGTGATCGTGACCAATGCAGGTTGTGTAAAAGCGAAGCCCATCGCCGCACCGAGGAAGGGGGCGGTACACGGAGTGGCCACCGCGGTCACGACAAAGCCGGTGAAAAACGCTCCGCTCAATCCCTTCCGGCTGCTCAATTCGCCCGCCTTCTGATAGCCTCCCGATGTGAGGTCGAGGGAAAACACCCCGAGCATACTCAACGCCAGCACGAATATCAACGCCGTCACAAACACCAGGAACGGCAGATGCTGGAACTGGAAGCCCTGCCCAAGGGCCTGCCCGACGGCCTGCAACGCGATTACCACGGCGGCAAGAATCCAGAAGGAAACCACGATGCCGGCGGTGTACATCCAGCCCTGCAGCAGAACCGCCCGCGGCTTGTCTCCGGCGTTCTTGACGACTGACATGATCTTTACCCCGATCACCGGAAGTACGCACGGCATGAAGTTGAGCAGGAGCCCCCCAATGAATCCGTACAGGATAAACAGGCCGAACCTGCCGACGGTAAACGGCGTAGCCGCCGGGTCCACCGTCTCTCCTTCAAACGCCGCCGCAATTGCGTCCCGCTCGCCAAAAAGCTCGCGGTTCGCCTCTGAAATCACGGTCTCGTCGCCCACGGCAACAGACAGAGCGACCTCCTCTTCGCCGGGAATGCAGAGATCCGCGCACGCTAGCCAGGAAACTGTTGCTCCCAGATTCAGGATCTCGTCCAACTCCTCCGGAAGCCGCAATATGGAAACCAGCATGACCTCCCCCGAGTACCCAAAATCTGTTTCTCCCTCAAATTCAAACCGTTCCGGCTCCGGATACATCAAAGGCCCGGCCTCGACTCCGTCAGGAAGGTCCCAGACCACCTCGGTCGGCAATCCATTCAATCCGGGGCTCTCTCCGTAAATGTGCCAGCCCCCTTCAATCTGAAGGCGCACGCCGACCTGGAGAATGTCGCCCGGCGCAACCTGCGCCGCGTCAGCGAGCAGTTCGGCCCGCACGTGCTGGTCAACGGCCGAAGCCTTTTCGACCGAACCGGCCGCGCCGCCCGCAACAGCAAGCATCACGACCGTTCTTAAGAGATTACCAATACCCATAGGATGTTTGAATTCGAAAATTATCCGCCTGGCGCCGGTTCCGCAACCATCTGAAACGAACAAGCGGCCAATCGATTTCGCCGTAGTCCATAGGTTAGACCCTTGAAAAGCATTTCTCTTCCCCAAAAGGTGACGTTTTCAACTCAAACTTATAGTAATGAAAGATTCGCGCACAAGCGGCAGCGCCCTCGGGGCCCGAATCAGACGAGCTAAGCCTTTGAATAAAGGGATATTCCGTGCGCTCCCGAATGCTTGACACCGCGCCCTTCGAGAAAGATGTTGAATTCTCGCAGTGGATCCGGAAAATGATCGGGGAGTGATCCTTTCCATGCATAGTGATCGTCTCCAGTCTCAGCGTTTTGAGTTTAAATACATCATTCCGGAAAGTACGGCCGCAGCCGCCAGAGGCTTCGTGAGCTCCTGCCTCGTGCTCGACGAATACGCCGCCACCCGCCCGGACTGTTCGTACCCCGTTCACAGCCTGTACCTGGATTCGGATGACTTTGCCCTGCACCAAAGCACGATCAACGGAGACAAGGACCGGTACAAATTGCGCGTGCGCTTTTACGAGAACCGCCCGGGAGCCCCGGTTTATTTCGAGATCAAGCGCCGTCACGACAACACGATCAGCAAGGAACGGGGTGCGGTGCATCGCAATGCCGTTAACGCTGTTATCGCCGGTCAGTTGCCGGAGGAGAATCAAATGGCGTCGAACGACCCGAACCACCTGCGCGCGCTTCAAACGTTTTGCACCCATGTTAATGAACTGCGGGCCCGGCCCCGGGTTCACGTAGCTTACATGAGGGAAGCGTGGATGCCTCGAGAAGGCGACAATTCGGTGCGGGTCACCTTCGACCGCAACGTGCGCAGCTGTCCCGAAGCGACCGCGCGGCTCGTTCCCGAGATGGATTATCCGGTCAGCGTATTCGGCGACTGCACCGTCATGGAACTGAAATTCATGAGCCGCTTTCCCGACTGGCTCGCGGAACTCGTCCGCGTTTTCGGTCTGCGTCCAACTTCCGCAGCCAAGTACGTCGACGGTGTCGAACTCATGGAAGGACTGCACATTCTGAATCAGATTTACCGTCCCATGGGGAGCGGATTCGCTCGCGAACGCGCTCGCCGGATCGGTCCCCGGGGTTCGCCATGTGGGGACTATCAATCTCCAACATCAACATGATTGAGACACTACTCGGCGGAGAATTCGCGAGGGAACCGGTCAACATGCAGTCGGTAGTCCTGGGCATGCTCCTCGCGTTCCTCAGCGGGCAGGTGCTTGCCTGGGTTTACATGATCACACACAGCGGACTGTCCTATTCGCGCACCTACGTGAATTCACTGGTGATCATTCCTTTTCTTGTGGCGATGGTGATGATGGTGCTTGCCAACAACATCATCACCGCGTTCGGTCTCATGGCTCTTTTCGCGATCGTACGTTTTCGAAACATTCTGCGCGACACGCTGGACACGTGCTACATCCTGTCCGCGATCACGGTCGGCATGGCGGCGGGCACCCAGCGCTACGCCACGACAGTGATCGGACTGGCTATTCTCGGCGGCATCCTTCTTTACCTGCACACCGCCTCATTCGGGAGCCGCCACCGTTACGACCTCGTGTTGAACCTTCACTGGAACCGCCCCCTGGCCGAGCTGCCGGAGTTGGTCTCGCTGCTCAACCGGCACAGCCGACGCACGCAATGCGCCAGCCAGCGCGCGCACGACGAAGGCGAGGGCACGGACCTCTCCTACCGCCTACTTCTCCGGGATCCCTCCCGGGTTGACGATCTGTTCAAAGAAGTTCGATCGATTCCGGGGACCGCTCGCGTGACCGGGCTGACAGCCAGAGACGAATCGGAAATGTGACACCGATGAAAGAACGATCACCCATACCCACCCCTCTGAAGCTGCGGTGGCGAGAGTTCCGCATACAAGCGCTGCCTTTCCTTATCTTCGTGGGGGTCGTGATCGCGGTGGCAGTCCTGTGGCGGGACCAGACAAGACCCGGAATGTTAACGGGCGAAGTCGAAGGAGTCACCGGCGTAGTCACCTCTCCCTCAGCCGGAGGTCTGGCCCAGCTCTTCATCGAGCGCTTTGATGAAGTGGAAGCAGGTCAAACGGTGGGGCAAGTCATCCGAACGCCGCCGGATGTCCTGCAATCCTCCCTCGCGGTGCTCAAGATGGAGATCGAGCTCACGCGCATGGGCTGGTTCGATCCCGTGCTGGACCAACAACGGAATCTCTTGCAGCAGGAGGAACTGCGTCTCGACCTGCTGGAGAAACGTACGGACCTGGCGATCCGGCGGATTGAATTGCAGCAGGCGGAACGCAACGAGGAGCGCTATTCAAGGCTTCACCAACAGGGACACGTTTCCGCCGAACAATACGAGCAGATCAGGGACCTCGCGGAAATGTTGCGGACGATCGTCACCGAACAGGAAATCCTGGTTGAAGAAACGGACCAGACACTCGATCGGCTCAGAGGCGGGACGTCCGAACCGCGCGCCGACACCGCTGACGCGATCGTTGCGGCGCTGAACCTTCACGAAGAACGGCTCAAGCTTATTGAAGCCGAATTGCGTCCGGCCCCCCTTATTGCCCCGATCTCTGGAATGGTTTCCATGATCCATCGCACGAACCGGGCGAATCTGGCGGCGGGTGAAACAATCCTTACAATTCGCTCGGGGGCAGCTGATCAAATCATCGCCTACCTGAAGCAGCCTCTAAGGTTCGAACCTCAACTCGGCGCACAAGTCAATGTGCGGGCGCGCAACGCCACAAAGTCCCACGGCATTGGAGAGATCATTTCCATCGGCGCCCAAGTCGAACCCCTCAGTCCCGCCCACCGGACTCCCTTCTTTGACGCCTACGAGTCGGGTCTGCCGCTCCTCATCAGCCTCCCCCCGACACTTGAAGTGCGGCCCGGCGAATTCGTCGACGTCGACATTCCCGACATGGCCCGATGAGAATCGCCGCGAGGGCCGGGCCGGTCTCGCTCAGGCGTCGGCGCGGGCATGGTTTTGACAGAGTATCAACAGCGGGCAGGGAGGTTTTTCTACGAATACAACCCACCATTTCAATCAATCAACCGGAAGTTCCATGAAAGCAAAGCCGTCTTTACGAGCCAAGCGCGTTCTAATCTCCGGTCAGTTTCTCCTCTTTGCTTCGGTCCCGGGATTCATCCCGGCTGATTCACCTTCTCCCCACGACCTCGCGGACGGACCTTGCAGCTTCGCGGAACGGCCTGTGGAAGCGGAGGTCGACGAGCGTTATTCCAGGTTCTACACGCACCAGGTTGCCGGTCGCGACCGTCATTGGGGAACGCTGATTCCGAACGATCTCGACGCCGGCATTCTCCGGGTCGAGGAACGCTCGTTGCAGACCGGAGATCCGTTGTCGTTTACCGTGGCTGAGGAACCGTTCGGTGCAACAGTTCACGCCGAACACGGTCCGGTTCCCGCCTATACCGATCTCGGTGATGACCCTGTTTTTCTTCCCCAGGGGGACGGTTTCTGGAATATGGACACCAACTGGAGCAGCGACACTTTTCCTGACGGAACCGCTGAACGAGCCACCATTCATCTGATGTCGGACAGCGATCGCGAGGTCTCCCTTGGGGAGAATATCACGGTGGGCCGACTGGTCCTCAACAATGACACCAGCTCACGAAACAGGCTCGCCGGAGGGGGCGGAGCTCTGACATTCGACGATAGCTCCACGGGCGCCCACCTGCTGATTGGAGGAATCGGTTTCGGTTTCAATGAACTGCGGATCGAAGAGGGAATTGAATTGACCGGCGGTCTTCGTGTCACCGTCGACAATGTGAATTCCGTCAGCGAATTCGGCGCCCTCCGGATCCGGGAGAGTGTATTCGGAGCGGGCGGCCTCATCAAGGAAGGTTTCGGCGTACTGTCACTCACTGGAGACAACAAGAACTACACCGGACCAACGGTCGTCGACGGCGGCGTACTCAGGGTCACGGAATCGTCCGTTCCCACCGGCCACCTCTTCCATAAAGGTAAATCCGGGCGGTCAGTTGCGTCTGGTTTCTCATGGTAGTCCCCGGACCTACGCCTTCGGAGGCGAGTTGATTCTCAACAGCCTTGGACCCGATGAAGATCCTGTATCCATCCCGCAGGCCGGTCGCCTCGGGGCGCTACGTCTCGATCCGGAATTGGAGTTCCGGGAGTCGGAAGAGGATTTCCACGAGGGTACCGTGACGAACGATGTCGTTTTCGCCGGCGATTCACATGTACACGTGGACGGTAGCGCCCACCGGCTGACTCTGTCCGGGGCGCTGACGGGGACGGGAATGTTGCTCAAATCCGGTGGAGGAACGCTTGTGCTCTCAGGAAGCAATGACCTTTACGAAGGAGGAACCTATCTGATGACCGGGAACATTATGGTGGAATCGGGATCGCAACTCGGGTCGGGGTCTCTCGAACTCGTTGCCGAAGGGGGCGATGAACTGGATCTCTCTCTCTCGGAAACGCTCTCCAGACGGTGTCGCTACTCGAAGGCAGCCTCGATGACGAAAGCAGTATACTGATCTCCCTGGCCCAGGGAACCACTCTCGACGTAAAACAGGATAAAGATTCACGCTCCCAGGGAACTCAGGCGGGGACGTTTTCAAGGACGGCTTTTTCACAGGAATCGGCGAAGGTCTCGCCGACAGGATCGAAAACGCCGATTTTCAGTTCCTGATTCGCGACCCCGACGGGGAAACGATCCACCGGGGAATCGCATATCGACCCTACAGGGGCTTTTTGTCGGTAGAGGTGGATACGGTCGAAGACTGTGGAAGTGAGGTGATGCGCATATCCTGGACTACGGCGGTTGGTTTCGCAGATTGGATCGAGGAATATTTTCCGGATCCGGAAAAAAAATAACGATCCCGAGACTGCCGGCCCGGACGCCGATCCGGACGGCGACGGCGTAAAGAATCTCTTGGAGTACGCCCTGGGCGGCGATCCTCGCGCTCCCGGTGCCGCCGTTCTGCCGCAGATCGATCATGAGGGATCCATGGCTGCGATCATTTTCCGTCGCAACCCTGCCCTGAGCGACATTGCCTGCGTCGTTCAGGCGTCCGGCGACCTCGAAGACTGGAGCGACGTGCTCTACGACTCAAGGGAGGACACGCAGGCGAATAACCTCGACAACATGATGCGTGTAGAGGACCCCGTAACGGAACAGCGGCGGTTCCTTCGTCTTCAGGTCATGCTTCTGGAATGAAGCCTCCTTCGGCCGTTCCGCTGCGGAGTGGACCCCCGCACCCTCAAAACGGTCCCGACGCAATCTGACCGTAAACCGCGGAATAGGACGCGGTCATCCGGACCGCCAGCCTGGCCGCGCATTCTCACGGAAATCAATATGAAAGCGATACCTGCCCATAGCGATATGAAAACCAGAAATCACTCTTTTTGCTTGAATTTCCTCCGCGTCCGGGATTTAATCTACCGTTTCAGTCTATATGGATAACGAATCAAACAACGCCACGAGCCAGAGTCGCCCCCCGTCGGAAATTCCGTTTACCGACACGGAAGCACTCTCACAATACGTCACCGGTACGGGAAAAATCCTTCCGCGCCGGATCACAAAGCTTCCCGCGAAGGAGCAACGTGCGATCACGCGATCAATCAAGCTTGCCCGCAATTCGTTGCTTATGAAATAGCTGGCTCGTCCATCCGATTGAAGGGGTGCCGTTCGGGACTCCCTTATAACTTTTTCCGCTTTAACAAAAACGCCCCGCCGGTAGTGACCCGGCGGGGCGTTTTTTATAAAGGTTTTCGCTGACTGTCAGGCCTTAGGAGGGATCGTCTCCCGCTGTTTCGCCTTGTCGCTTTCCCTCACGTAGTAGTAGTCGCGATAGGACTTATCGTAATATTGGGCGTAATAGTAACCGCCGACCGAAATATTCAGGTGATTCAGAACCGCCCCGAACACCGGGGTGTCCGAAGACATTAAACGACGGACGTTATGCTTGGCCGCGCTTCGGCGGACCTTATTGAACTTCATCGTGAACAGCGAGCCATCGGTATGCTGCATGATAATAAGCGCGTCACTGACAGCGGCCAACGGAGGCGTATCGATAATCACACGGGCATATTTCTTTCTCAGCTCCGCGATCATATTCTCGAAGGCGACGCTATTGATCGTCTGCGTCGGATTCTTCGCCTTTCCACCCGTCGTAAGGATATCGAAATTTGGATGAATATCCTTATGAATGAGGCCGTCGAGTTCCATGTTGTCGTGGCAGTAGGAAATCACGCCCTTGTCATTCTTGAGTTTATGCGATTTGTGCACACTTGGCATCCGAAGGTCGCCGTCGACCAGTATTGTCTTCTCGCCGTTTACCGCATAGGTCAGCGCGAGATTCGAGCTGACAAACGATTTACCTTCGCCTGGCAAGCTACTGGTGATCATGATACATTGAGCACTGTTGCTCACCTTGCTCAGTTTCAGACTGGACTGAAGTGATCGGAATGATTCGACGACGTGTCGATCGGTGCCCGTAAAGGCAATCTTCACCTTGTCTTCCTGCTTGAGCTTTTTCACTTCGGGGAGGATTCCGAGCAATGGCAGACCGACGATCGATTCGATGTCAAAGGCGCTCTTCACCCGGTCGTCGAGGAAGGCAACCACGAACGCAACCCCGATTCCGAGGCCGAGCCCTCCAAGAAGCCCAAGGCCGAGGTTCAGAGGAATATTGGGAGTGACGGGCCGCAACGACGCCGTCGCCCAGTCCAGAGGACGCGCGCTTACAGTGTCGATCGTACTCGTCAAAGTGGTCTCGCGTTCCCGTCGGATTAGGTACTGGTAGAGAAATTCCTGCACCTCGGCCTCCCGGCTTAGCCGATCAAACTCAACTCGAAGATCTCTCAATTGTTTGGCGTCCTCCTCCAGTTGATTGAGGGTGGTCATATCCGCCTGATAATCATCGCGCGCTCGCCGGAAGTCGCCCTCGATTTTGCCAACTGCCGCTTGAACAGCCATATCCAGTTCGCTTTCAGTCTCAAGAATCGCCTGATCGATCTCGATCATTCGCGGATGCTGGTCGCGGTATCGCTGAGCCAAACGTCCCCGGGTGACATTCAAATTGCGGAGATTCAACAACAACTCATTGACATCCGGTTGATTGGCGATGGTTCGAATTCCCGTCAGCGGAAGTCCCTCGTCCCGGTAATCCTGGATCTGGTTCCAGAGGGTCGAAGCCCGCCTAAACGCTTGTTCGCTGTCGTTGATTCGAAGATTCAAATCACGAAGGGAATCCCTCTGAAGATCGGTTCTCCAATCAAGGGAAATGGAGCCCATATCCGCCATGTATTGATTCCGCCGCTCTTCGATTCGCTGCAGTTCCCTCGCCTGATCTTCAGCCTTGGCCGTAAGCTCTTCCATCGCCCGCATGGACTCGTCGATCCGTACGTTCAGGTTGTAGGCGATATATTCCTCAACAAAATAATCGGCAACGTCCATCGCCACTTCGCGGTCGGGGTGGCGGAAGCGCACTTCGACGATGAGGTTCATCCGTCCCGGAACAATCTGCCGGTTCTCGAACAGCAACTGTTCGATACCAACGAAACGCCCGGTTGCTTCGGGCTCCTCAAAGGGCTGCATGAAGCGGTTGCGCTCCGCTTCCGTCATTCTGCTAGCCACCGCCCGGACGATTCGCCCGCTCTCGAGGATCCGAATCTGTGTGTTAAAATCCTCCTGGTTCCGAATTTCCTGGCTCATCACCTGCTCGATCTGCATCACCCTCGAATCTTGGCGAAGAAGCTCCACGGTGGAACGCGCTTCATAGATTTCGGTCCGGGTGAGGGTGTAGATCAAAACTCCGGAAAAGAAGAGCAGGAAAACGACGAGGATGTACCAGAACCTTTCACGGAATATGAGGAGGTAATCCTTCAGGCTGCGCTGCGGACTGTCGTCGTGCTGGTCCGAGTAATAGGACGTGCTGTCGGGATAGTACCCGTACCCGTAACCGGTAGTCGGCTTATTGTGATGTTGATCTCTGGGCGATGGACTGTTGGACATTGTTAAATACGTTCGTTTGAATTACCAGATCCTCTCTGGCACGTAAATTTGATCGCCGGGCTGAAGCTGCCATACCACCGGGCTGTCGCCCTGAATAATCGAATGGGTATCGACTGAGTATCGCTGAACACCGTTTTCAGTCGTTCGTCGCAGAATTACGTTACGACGGTTACCGGACCGCTGGAAACCGCCGGCGGCGGAGATAGCGTCCATCAATGTCATCGAGTCCTCAGGCGGGAACGGGACGGTTCCCGGTGCGTTCACGGATCCGAGAACGTTGACGGTCCGCCGGGAGTATTCGATCACCGAGAGATTGATCTGAGGGTTGACCAAAAAGTCCGCATCATACCGTTCCGTAAGGAGTCGCTGAGCCTCCTCGACGGTTTTTCCTTTTACTTCAATGGTTCCCACCATTGGAAGGGTGATGTTTCCACTCTGTGAAACCCGAACCTGGCGCGTGAGGTCCTCTTCCTGAAATACTTGGAAATGAAGCAGATCCGATGAGTTGATTATGTAATCGGAGGTTTGAATCTCCGCGGCTTCAGACGCCGATGCCGCCCCGGTATCGGAGGCGGCAAGAAGCACGGGAATAAGCAATAGACTTGTGAAGACAGTAAGACGTTTGAGCATGAGTTAATCCCAAATAAAAGGTTCCTCCCCGGATAAAAGACTCTTCCGGCGCCCTAAGCGATTATCGGGCGCAGGAATCATCCAAATTAATATCTCAGCGCGGCTGTCAACTGAAAAATATTCCGATCCAGATCGGCGGCGGAAACATTCGAATCATTATTCGTATAAATGTAATCCGCGGAAAGGTCAACATATTCGTTCGGAGAATAGGTCAGCCCAATGTCGGCGGTCCACCGATCATCCTTGCGGTCGAATTCCTTATAGCGGGATTCCTGGTAACGGAGACCGCCTCCACCCGCAAGCAATTCGGTGAAGAGATAAGTGACTCGCGCGCCTCCGCCGGTCTGCTCAATGGTGTTGCCCCGAGCTCCATAGCGAAGATCGCGATTCCCGTGAATGCTTACATTAATCCGATCACTGGCATCCCAGGTAACCTGGCCGTCAAAGGCGAGCCCGGTCCGATCGTCGGGGGCGTCGCTATCCTTGAAACGCCGCTCTTGGTAACCGATCTTGAACGAACCCATGATCAACGGGGTCACCTCCCCGCGAATGCCGACATTGAAAAAGTGGTCCTGGGAATCGAGCCCGGTTCCCCGCGTGTTGTTGTCGCGAAACCGGTAACCGGCGCTCAGATCGATCGTTGGGCTCAGATTGTAATAAACGTCAACAGGAACGCTGATGACCTCGGTATCGCGGAACTCGCGGCGTTTAAAATCGGTTCGCTGATACGAAATCCCGCTTCCAACGTCTATAAACTGGGTCAGATCATATTCTCCGCCGACACCGATCCGGTAGACATCACGTTCGACCAGGAACCCCTCTCCTGCAAGATCGAATGTATTTTGAACCAACCGCTGGTAGGAGGCGTCGAACGAACCCTCCAAACGCGCATCCCCGTAGTTCGCATTGAGGAAGACGTTCGAGTTATTCGTATTGAGCTCGCTGTTGTCGGTGTAGCGGTAGATATCTTCGCGGTAATAAGCGCTGGCGTTCCAGATCGCGTCGCCACCATAGGAAAATTCGACACCGGGCGAGAAGATGAAGATCACGTCGGATTCCTCTTCGATTCCCGAGAGGAATACATTGTCGTCCGCTCTGAGGGTGACGCTGCCGTTGAAGAATATCTCGCCCCGTTCACCGACGGCCACAAGGGGTGCGCCATTTGCAGTGAGGGCTGCCATTGTTGCCGCAAGGGAAGTGGCGGCAACAGTTTTAACCGAAGGTAGATAAGGAGGGAAATGCAGCTTCATCATTTTTTTGCTTACTTACAGATTTTATTTTGCGAACCTCAAGCGGACACGGCGATCTCCGAATCGGAGGGAATCCCCGTATCCCGAATAGAGTCACCGTCTGTTACCGGCTGGGGCTGATAATGGATGCATCGATAGCGATCCCGGGAGTTGGAGAAACCGGAGCCGGACGCGGCGCCACACGAACAACGTCCCTGGAGTCTTCCAGTCCCGCCGCCGCTGCCTCATCGATCGGCCCTGATAAATCCACATCTCCGGTGGCGGCATTCGCGGCACTGATAACATCCTCGACAGCGGCGGGATTTGCCGCGACAGCCAGACGGACAATTTCGCCGACAGTATCCGCGGTTTTTTCCGGAAGCCCGGCGATCGCGCTTCCGGCGATGCGCGCGGCTTCATCCGGGAATTCCGCGAGGACTCCCGCGGTAATCGCCGCGGCCTCGCCGGGATTATCGGCCACGCTCATCGCAACAATGGACTCAAGGTCGGCGGGATCGGCATGGATCTCGCTGATAATCTCGTCGAGATTGGCTTGAGCGAAGGAGACTGAATAGGAGGCCAGAGCGGCAAGAACGAGGATTGATTTCAGGTATTTCATGATTTTTTTTTAGTTAGGCGATTTAAACTTATAACCTGGAGGATAGGGGGTGAACTCTCCGGAGCAAGAGAAAAACATCCGAAGCGGGATTTTTTACAGCTTCTTTTCTTGCTTGGCGAGAGGGGACTGTGCTTACTTTCGGTGTTGCCTGTCAACATTTTTCTCACTTGGGCATGAAAAAATATTTTAGAAGAGGAAACGCGATCCTCGGGTTCGTTAATTTCGGTCGCAACAAGGAGGGTCGATTCGGTGTGCATCCGGTCTGGGGCCGACTGTTTCTGCTGTTCTGTGCGCTTGGCGTCGCGGCATGGATTTTCGTCGCGTTCGCGGGATTCTTGTTTCTTAAGCACACCCGCGACATCGAGACCGGGAGGTTTGCCGACCTGTTGCTCTTCCGGTGGGATGACTACCGGCTTGCGTGGGGCGAGGACTACATCGAGAGAGGAAAAGACCTTGTGGAGGCGGGCGAAGCGATCGAAGGCTTTCATTACCTGAGAATCGGCGTCGGCCGTTCTCCCGGCAACATCGAGGGACGCCTCCTGCTGGCGAATCTTTATCTGGCGCGAAACCGGGTCGACCTTGCTGCGCGGCTCCTTGAGGACGGCATGCCTTACGGAATCGACGACACCGACTACGTTACGGCGACCATGCGAATTCTGCTCGCAAGCGAAAAGGACGACCAGATCCGGGGGATAGCCGACGAATACCTTCCGGAGGTACCGGTCCTTAAGGATCGCAACTTGATTCTCGCCTTTGCCGCGGCACGGGCGAACTTTCATCGTGGAGACTTCGACCGTGCCGTTCAACTGATCGACGACTACGAGCTGAGTTCCAGCAGGAACGGCAGGATCCTTCTCGCACGAATCGACTGGAGCCGCGGTCGCCGCGCGGAAGCCATCAACCGCCTGGAAACGCTTGCCGCCACGCATCCGGACGGCAACGAAGCCTACATATACCTGACACGTTTCCACCATGAAATCGGCAATCTCGAGTCAGCGGAACGCTACGCGGTCATTCGTCAACTGAACGATCCGCTGAACATGATTCCCCGGGTCGATCTGCTGTACATATACAAAGAAAAGGGGGAGCACGAGACACTGGAGTACGAGATCGAGTCAATTCTGCGAGATTTCCGGGGAGACAATCGGGCCGTTGAACACGTCGCCCAGTTCGCGATGGACACCGCCGACGTCGCCCTGGCGCAACGGATTTTCGAACATGCCCAGGCGCGGAGCATGGAACTTTCGATTCCCGGCATTATCCTGGTCCACACCCTGATCAAGACCGGCGAATTCGATCGGGGAATCGCACTCGCGGAACGGCTTATCCGGGAGGTGGAGGGCTTTGAAGATCGCTTTGGCCCGCAAATTCTGGCGGTCAATGCGATTGCCGCCTATGCGAGGCGCGACCAGGCGAACGGAGACCTTCGACTCAACCAGTTTCTCGCCGGTGACAACCTGCGCCCTTCGAACTACATTACCTATTCGGACAAGCTCATAGAAATCGCCCAAATCGAACCCGCCCGTCGGATCCTTGTCCAGGCCCAGCGCTCGAACCCGCGGAGCCAGAGCCTTCTCAACGCGCTGATCCGGCTCGACATGATGCGCGGCGACGGGATCGCTCTCATCGACAATCTTCCGAAACTGATGGATATGCGCCTGCCGTCGCCCGAAGTGCTCAACGAGGCCTACCTCTTTCTGAGCAGCGACCGGTTTCTCTACACCGACGACCGCCGGGAAATCCTGGAGGCGATCGAAGCCATTATGGAACGCCACCGGACGGAGGCCATCGGTTGAACGAGCCGTCCGGAGGGCTCTTCGGATGCGAATCCCGAGCCTCACGAAAAGTCAATGACACAACCCGAGTCAGGTCCCACCGGCGAGATACTTGACGACCTTCCCTCGCCCTATCTTCCACACCGTTGTGGACTGCTCCATTTGCCGCGGTTTCTTGCCAAGATCCGCAAGCATCTCGCTGGCGAGCTTCCTAAATCCTACCAGCGCAATTTCACCAAGGGCTTTGACGGGTTTCTCTGCCTGCACCTGGGAGTGGATCCCCGGGAGGTCATCGAGATCGTCCGCACGAGCGAATCGCCCGAAGAGCTCGACCGCCGGTTGATGGGGATCTTTCCCGAAGACCTGAAAGTGGCTGTCTGGAACCGCAAGCTGGTGCAGATGGGCATGAGCGCCATGGGACGCGAGGCGCTGGACGATGTAAAACGCAGGATGAACGCCGATAACCGCGCCGATCTGGTCTCCTTCGCCGACATGATTGATTTCGACGAGGGCCGGATCGATCCTGTTTAAGCACATGGAAGCACAAGCCGCCGCTCACTCTCCTCACGTCGTCCTGCTTTACTACAGGTACGTCCGCATCGAAGACCCCGACGCCTTTGCGCGCGACCATCGGGCATTCTGCGCGAGCCTCGGGCTCAGGGGACGAATCATCGTCGCCGAAGAGGGGATCAACGGCACGGTCGCCGGCGCTCCGGATGCAACCGGCAGCTATCGCGAAACGCTGGCAAAAGACCCGCGATTCGCCGGCATGCCATTCAAAATCAGCCGTGGAACAGCCGACACCTTCCCCGGCCTCTCGATCAAGGTCCGCCCCGAAATCGTCACCCTCGGCGCCGCCCTTCCCTTCGACCCTGAAATCGACCCGGCCGCCCATCTTTCCCCTTTCGAGTGGAAACGTCTCGCCGAAACCGATCCCGACGCGGTCATTTTCGACGTGCGCAACGACTACGAGTCGGCGGTCGGACGTTTTCGCGGGGCGATCACTCCTCAGATAAAGAATTTTAGGGACCTCCCCGCGGTATTGTCCGATTACGGCCATCTGAAGGACAGGAAGATCCTCATGTACTGCACCGGCGGAATCCGTTGCGAAAAGGCCTCGTCCCTCTTCAAGCGCCAGGGGTTCCGGGAGGTTTACCAGCTCGACGGGGGGATCATGAATTACGAGAAGGAAATCTGCGACCGGGACGATCTCTGGGAAGGCGACTGCTTCGTTTTCGACAACCGCGTCGTCCTCCCCATGGCCACCGCCCGCGGCAAAGCCCCGGCGGGGCGGTGCGCGCACAGCGGATTGCCCACGAGCCATTACGTCAACTGCATTCACAACCCGTGCAACCGCCTCTTTCTGGTCGCCGAATCGATCGTCGAGGATAGCCCCGACCACCGTCTCTGCCCGGAATGCCTGCGGAAGGGGCTGACATCTGAAACCGCCGACAACAAATCGCGTTCGCTTGCCCCCGCGATGGAAAACCCGCCGGCCGCGAACTCAACTACGCGATAGATTCGCCCGATTCCTTATGATCAAAGTCTCCCCGGAACAACAACAGCGTATGAAGACCTTCGGCGTCCATCCCGCCGAATTCGAGGAGTCGTTCGTCCGCTCATCCGGCCGGGGCGGGCAGAACGTGAATAAAGTTTCCACCTGCGTCCAGCTCACTCACCTGCCGACGGGCTTTTCGGTGAAGTGCATGGTTCACCGCACCCAGGCAAAGAACCGCCACGAGGCCCTCCTGCGCCTGCTCGAAAAAATCGACGCGCACCGGAAGCGCCTTCGTCGTGACGAAAAGCAGGCTCGAGAGAAACTCCGCCGGAAGACGCGCCCGCGCCCGTCCGGCGTCAAACGCCGGATCCTCGCGGACAAACGGCACCAGTCCGAAAAGAAGGACCTCCGCAAAAAAGTGGACCCGGGGAAAGGTTAACCTCGCGGCGCTCAAACGAACACGATCACCATAACCGTGTACAGCGCCGCCGCCAGAGCCGCCGCGGTCAGCGCAAGCGGAATCTGCGTGTAAACGTGGTCCATCAGGTCACATCCGGTCGCCAGCGAGGAGAGGATGGTGGTGTCGGAGATCGGCGAACACTGGTCGCCGAACAGACTTCCGCCGATCACGGCGGAAAAACAGAGCATCACATAAAAGCTATCGGGATGAATGCTCCAGGCAAGGGGCATGGCGATCGGGAACATGACCGCAAACGTCCCGAACGAAGTTCCCGTGGAGAACGCAATGATCATGCACAGGAGCATCAGGCCCGCGGGGAGAATGGCCGCCGGAAGCACTTCGCCGAACGCCTCCACCACGTAGAATCCCACCCCGAGGCTGTCGCTCACCCCGTTCAGTGTCGTCGCCAGACCGAGGATGATCGCGCCGATGGTGACGCCCTTGCATCCATTGATGAAACCGTCCATCGCCGTGCGGATTTTCATCCCCTTGAACAGGGCGATCAGGATCGCCGACGCGACCGCCAGGAAAAACGCTTCGTTGATATAGACCGTCGCCTGGTCCGGCTCTCCCCTGATGATAGCCACGTACGTAAACGGCACCACCGCCACGCCGACGAGGATCAGAATCGGAGCAAGAAAATCCACGAGCCCGGGTGCGTAGCCGGCCGGCACCCGCTGTTCAGTCAACTCGGAGGCGGTCAACGGATGGGCGCCGTCCCGGTCGAGCTTCCCTTCCTCCCGCGCCCGCTTCCGCGCCCGCAGCATCTTCCGGCTCGGGATCAACGGCAGCTTTTCCCATGCCAGCAGGAGAGTGAACAACACCGCGAATATCGCGTAGAAATTGAGCGGAATCGCCTTGAAGAAAAACGTGATTGCCTCCTGCTCGGTCGCAAGCAGGGGAATGCTGCCCGCCACAATGCCGCCGACGTAGATCGGCCAGACATTGAACGGCAACAGGGTCGCGGCAGGCGACGCGGTGGAATCGACCACGTAGGACAATTCTTCGTGGGATACCTTGTGCCGGTCGTTGATAGCCCGGACCGTCGTGCCTGTGAGGACCGTGCTCGTATTTCCCCCCTGGTGGAAAACAAAACCCATGATCCATCCGAAAAACTTCGCCGACCGCGGCCCGCTCACCATGCGCCGCGCCGCCCATTGCGAAAAATGGCGGGCGCCGCCTGTGCAGGTCCAGATCCCGATCAGCCCGCCCAGGAACCAAAGATACACAAGCAGAATCTGGGCGTAGCCGGGCGAACCCAGCGACGGGATGAGGAAGTGCCGAATAATGTTGAGCTCGCCGACAATCACTCCGCCGGCAAGAATGCCCAGGAAAAGCGCCACGAGCACGTTACGAGTCAGAAATGCAAGGACGATGGCAACCGCCGCCGGCGCCAGCGACCAGAACCCGAAGTGCGTGACATCCTCCGGTTCGAGATTCTCGTCGGCCGCCGCAAGCCTCTCCGCCTGTTCCGGCTCAACGTCCCGCTGCGCGAATTCTCCCGTCACGAAATAACCGGTAATCAGCACAGCGACGAACACACCCACCCATATCCACCGATGGGCGGATGTCTGCGCGGTACCGTGCTTTGCGGGGGCGTCAGGCATAGGGGATCAGGATGGGGATTTGCCCGCCTCTGGCAACCTTTCTCTTTTCGCCCGCGACCCGCGAAGAAACCGTGTCCTGTTTTGAATGCGCGGGTTAGACCCCACCGCTACGATTAAATTGTCCCCACGGGACCGTGATTAATAAGCAAGCGGTCATAAATCTCGATCACCGGGCGATCGTCAGGCCCGGCGGTCAGCCGAAGTAATCGACCAATGCGAGCATCAGCTTCATAATAAGATAAAGCACGAATAGACCGACCAGGCCGCCCATGATCCAGGCGGCAACCGGATTAATCGAACTGAGCGGCGTGCCGCGGTCCTCCGGCACCTCGTTTTCGTCCTCGTCGACCCATTCGAAGTCGAGGTCCTCGTTATCATCATCCGGATCTTTCATAACGGCCCCGACAATAAGAATGTCACCTAACCGACGTAAAGGGAAATCCCCATGCCGTCCTACAACAGTGGAAACAGAAGTCCGGCGTTTTCCGAGGCCGCGAGAAAGCGTCCCCTTTCGAGGACGTTGCGAAAGCGCCCCTGCTCCCACCGTCGGAGCCGGTAAAGGACCGCAAAGGTAACGTCGGTCCCGCTCCCGCGATTCCCGACCAGGGCGGCGCCACGACGGACGTTGTCCATCAGCCATGCCGGCAGGCGCAGATGATAGGGATTCAAACGCACCTCTCCGGCGTGGCACGAAAGCGCCGCAACCAGATCTCCGGCATCCGCTTCACTCTGCTCAACCATCAGATTCGGCGACGCCATCGGACTCCAGAATTCAGTCTCGACCGTGTAAAAGGAAATGGAGCGGGGCAGCCGTTCGAGGGCGTCAACCATTAGATAATGCGTGCCGATGTGCACGCTGTTCTGATCGGTGTCATGCGGGAAGCAAACGATCTCCGGCCGGTGTTCTTTCAGAATTTCCACAATCGTTTCCACCGACGATATCCAATCGCCCGGATTCTCCTCGCGGTTGCGCACGTTGACGTTTTCCAATCCGTCCACTGCGGTCCGCCGCAGGTCGAATCCGATGTAGTCGCAGCTTTTTCTCAACTCCCCCAATCTCCCCGAACGCCGATCCCGGTCGCTCCCATGGGTCACGGCCACGTTGGTCACTCGCATCCGGTTCTCCCGCATCAGACGCAGAGCGAGGCCTCCGGCGATCGCCTCATCGCCGGGATTCGGGGAGAATATCAACACCTTCCACGCATCCGGCGGCAGGTGAAGCGCCGGCGGCGACGATAATTCTCCCAAGGGAATGTCGCGCCCTTCGCGGTATAGACGAGCGAACTCGGACACATGCTTTCGATAGGGATTCATCGTGATTCAGTTTTCAAAACTGCTGTATTCAGGACAATGAAATCGCAATAACAAACAGGGAGCTTCCAAGAAGACCCGGTTCCCGCGGCATCACGGCGTTTTTCCCGGAATGACTTTCCCTTGCCCGAAGTGCGGTCGATCAAGCCGATCGGAATTTATTGAAGCGATGGGGTGAATCCGAATGCATAAAACTGTTATTTTGTTGTTTACAGCATCTCTCCAAGTCGGCTTGAGTAGCGGAATTCCTGTCGCGCCGGACCGGACCAGACGGTGGCGAACGTTTCGGATGGGATGATGAAACGGCTTTTGCGTATATGGAAATTATTTGGATTTATCTTATCATCTCTATCCTGTTGCTCTGGATACCGGCCCCCTTCTTCTATCCCGAAAGTGCGAAGGAAAGGATGATTTCGAATGTTTACGGTTTCGATTTTACGTTGCTGAACTACATGGGCTGCTGGCAGAACTGGCTGGACGGAATCCGCGCCTTCGCCGGGGCTTATTGCCTGATCAATCTCGCCATTTTCCCGGATCCAGATGTCGAACACGCCGACTACCTTGTCATGGGGACAAAGGCCGCGATTCTGGGAATCGCGATCGTTCTCCAGACCGTGCATTGGCACCGGATCTTCTTTTTCCACGCTCCCGTCGTATTCATTTGGGGAGTCACAGTGGTTCTTTCCGGGTGGCTTCTCGGTGTATACGCCATCGTGGCCGCCATTTGCGCGTCCGTCATGAGCAACAGTCTGGAACTGAAGTTCTGGATAACCGCAGGGGTTCTCGCGATTTTCGGCTACATGCTGGGCCATTCCCTTCTGCCGCTGGCCTTGAACGTCGCGGTCGTCATCGTTCCCCTGGCTCTGGTTTATTCGTTTAACAACCACTTGGTTGCTCTCACGATCTCAACCGAACCCGAGGAAGAAGAGGAAGAAGCAGACGAAGGCGAGCGGGACGAGTAAACAGCTCGCAGGTTCCACGCGTCTCCGCGCCCCATTGGAACGGGTTTTTGGAGAACGGTCTGATAACGCTGCTCGCCACGACCGCCCTCAGCCTGTTACTCATTCGATTCCGCCTGCATGTCGGCAGGATCCGGATCGGGGATGACGGGCGACCCGTCGAATCTTATCGAATGGATTCCGTTCGATTAACTCCGTTCTTGGCCTTCCCCGTCTTATTTGTACACTGAAACGCAATGGAGACCATCAATTACCAGGGAGAGACCCTTCACAAGTGGATCATTGGTCCGTCCACGTTTCTTGCTTATCCTGAAAAAGGCGCCCGTTTGATGAACTGGAATCTCTCGTACGCCGACGGTTCGGTACGCGACGTCATCTACTGGCCCGAATCCGATTCCCTTGAAGACTTTTCCAGGATCCGCGGCGGCAATCCCATTCTCTTTCCGTTCTGCGGCCGCAGCTTCGCCGACGGCAAAATCGGCTTCTGGATCGGGCCGGACGGAGTTCGGCGTCCCATGCCGCTGCACGGCTTCACCATGACGGGAAGATTTGAACTACTCGAAACCAACGAGCACGGGTTTTCGGCCCGCCTTGCGCCGGACGCGGAAGCTGAAGCAGCCTACCCCTTCAAATACGAGTTCACCGTTCACTATCGATTCGAAGCCACCGTTCTCTACGTCGAACTCCGCCTGAAGAATCAGGACACGTCGCCGATCCCGTGGTCGGCCGGACACCACTTCTACTTTACTCTTCCGTGGACCGATGGAAAAGCGAGAAAGGACTACTTCGTTCGCATTCCGGCAAAAGAAGCCTTCCGTCACGGTTCCGACGGCACACTCGCTCCCATTTCCCCGCCTCCGCTCGAAACCTCGATCGATTCGCCTGACCTCGTGGACCGCATCCACGTCCACCTGAAGAAAAACATATTGGCCCTCTCCGAGAAAACCGGCGGCGACTCCCTCGTGATCCGTCTGGGCAGCGATGACCGGGCACCCGATCCCGACATAGCCGTCGTCACCTGGACTGAATCGAGCGACAGCCCCTTTTATTGTCTTGAACCCTGGATGGGGCCGCCAAACAGCCCGGACCACAACATCGGCCTGCACTGGGTCGAACCGGGCAAGGCCTCCAGCTTTCTCGTCGAAGTCGCCGTCGCCGCAGGAAACGAGTAACGTCCCGAGTCGACCCGCCTTCGCTTTTCGCGACCGCAGCCTGGCATGCCGGCGCTCCGCCGTGAACCTTCCGATTGACGCCGGCCGTGACTCAAGCATTATTCCGTCATGTCCTTCTCACATTTTCTTCGTGTGGAAAAGCAGGAACGCGGACGTACGGTATCCTATATTCTCCACACGGCGACCCCGAAGTTCGCGATTGAAATCGACCCCGGCTACGACCCTCGAAGCGATTCCGGAAGCCACTTCATCAAGAGCCTGCGCCTTACAAACTCATGGCACGGAGACTACCAACGCTGCCTCTCGCTTCTTGGCCACGCCGAAACCTTTCTTCGCCGGGCAATGGATACCCCCGACGCGGGTGCGCCGTTCAGGAAGCCGCCGTGACCGGCAGGCTTTTCGGTGCGCGTTCGAGCAGCGGAACCTTCGGGTTCTTGTCCTGAAAATAACGCAACGTCCAATCATCCGCAATCAGCAGAACGGGCCGGTCTTCGTCGTCCCGGCCCGGCTCGATTCCGCCACCGAGAAAAACGTCTTCCAAGCGCGCCGGATCGAACTCCGGGTCGAGCCACCGGGCCACCGTCCAAGGGGCCTTCTCCAGCCTGGCTTCGGCCCGGTACTCGGCCTCCAGCCGATGCTTGACGACATCGAACTGCAGCGGCCCCACCGCGCCGATCAGCGGATCGCTTCGCCCGCTCTTGTCCACGTAGAACCGCTGCACGACCTTTTCGTGCAGGAGTTGCTCCAGCCCGGCCCGAAAGCGTTTGAAGTTGTTCGTGTCGAGATTCCGGATATACACAAAGCATTCGGGCGGAAACCGCGGTATCTCTCCGAAAACGATCGACGGATCCTGTGTCAACGTGTCGCCGATCCCAAGGTCGTTGTGCCCGGCGATCGCCACGATGTCGCCCGGCCACGCTTCATCCCGAGTCTCCCGCTCGCGCCCGAAGAGTCTATGAGAAAAGGAAAGCCTGATCTTCTTTCCGGATTGGACGTGCGTCACTGTCATGTCCCGCTCGAACTTCCCCGAGCAAACTCGCACGAAAACCACCCGGTCGCGGTGCTTGGGATCCATGTTGGCCTGGATCTTGAAAATGAACCCCGAAAAAACCTCGTCCTCAGGGTTTACCACCCTGTCGCCGCAGCGGCGCGGGGCTGGTTCGGGCGAATGCTCCAGAAATCCGTCCAGGAACAACTCCACCCCGAAATTGTTCAGCGCGCTCCCGAAGTAGATCGGAGTCTGCTGTCCCGTCATGACCGCTTCCCGGTCGAACTCCGAGCCGGCCTCTTCGAGCATCGCCAGTTCCTCCGAAACGGCTGCGGCGACTCCCTCTTCGAGCCGGGCGGCGACCGCGGCCTCTTCGAGCCCGGACACCTGAACGGGCGCCCGGGTTCGTCCGCCGGGAGTCCGGTCGAAGAGGTGCAAGAGATTCTCACGCCGGTCGAACACCCCTTTGAAATCGACTCCGCTTCCCAGCGGCCAGTTCACCGGATACACCTCGATCCCCAGCGTCCGCTCGACTTGGTCGATCAACTCGAGGGGATGCCTGGCCGGCCGGTCGCATTTGTTGACGAAGGTAAAGATCGGAATTCCCCTCATCCGGCACACATCGAACAGCTTGAGGGTCTGGGCCTCGATCCCTTTGGCCGCGTCGATCACCATCACCGCCGCGTCCACAGCGGTGAGGACGCGGTACGTGTCCTCCGAGAAATCCTGGTGGCCGGGTGTATCCAGCAGGTTGATCGTCATTCCGCGGTAATCGAATTGCATGACGGTCGACGAGATCGAGATCCCCCGCTGCTTTTCAAGCTCCATCCAGTCCGACGCCGTATCGCGCTGGTTCTTGCGCGCGGTCACCGATCCCGCAAGCTGCAGCGCCCCCGAATAGAGGAGGAATTTCTCCGTAAGCGTCGTTTTCCCGGCGTCCGGGTGTGAGATAATGGCGAACGTGCGCCGTTTTCCGATTTCCTCAGGCATGCGTCAAACCGCCCACAATAATCGGCCTGTCAACCCGAACGCAAGGAGGATAACAGTGTGGTTCGCGTATCTCCGAGACGAAAGGCCAACGCAACCCTACCGTTTCAAACGGGCAAGCTCTGATTCCCACTGGCGGGCCAGGCGGCTCTCGTTACGTTGCCGGGCGAGTCGGGCGCCCTGGCGGATGGCCGCGGCGCGCACCGGCGGCGAAAGCTCCGAGCGTTCGATCAGGACGCGGCTCGCATCCAGCGCGGTTCCCGCGCCGCCGTTTTCCACAAGAAAGTCGATTATCTCCATGACCACTCCGGCCTGAATGTCGGAAACCGGGTTCAACTCCGCGACAAAGCGCAGGATCTCGCGCGCCTTTCCCGTGTCGCCGGCTTCCGCGTAAAAGCGGCCCAGGGCAAAGGCCAGCGCAACCCGCAGATCCGCTTCGTGAAATTCTTCTCCGAGCCGGATCGCTCCTTCGATCTCTCCTTCCTTCCTCAGGAGATTCATCTTCCGGATTACCGCGTATTGGAGAAGGCTTCCGTCGGTTCCAACCTCCCCCGCCGCAAGCTGTCGATCGAGTCCGACCCGGAACGGACGGTAAAGGGGGTCTCCGACAAGAATCCCCTGCCAACTCAAAGCCGGCAAACTGTAAAACGCGGCTTCCCCAAGCGTGTTCCCGCGACTCAACGCCTCCAACATCAGGTCAGGACGGTGCGTCAACTCAAGATACGGCTCGTAAACGTTGCCCACGGTTCCGGCAACCCCGGTCGCTACAAACGGACCCACCCACCGGCTGTCATCCGCCCGAACGGTCGTCGCGGAAAAACTGTGGATGTGGATCGCGACTGCGCCGGGAGCGAAGCGAAAACCGTTCAGTTTGAACGGTCCCTCGACGTGGGGAGAATACCACCCGAAGTAAAGCGCCGGCGTATCGAAACGAACGGCAGCCGGAAGATTCTCGCCGGCACCGGATACCGTGAGATCAAACCCGAGCTCTCCGATCCTGCGGGAGGCTCGTTCCAGCCATTCGTCTCCGCTGGGAGACGGTCCGCCAAGGTCGATGTACGCCCTCCCTTGCAGCCCGTGCTCTTCTCCGTACAGGGCCATGTCCACGAGATTCTTCGCGTCCTCAACGGTCGGACCGTCGAGCCGCGAGACACGGATGACCGCCGCACGCTCCCCCGGAGACGGAAAGCGGTTTTCGTGAAGCGGGTTACGCAGGTACGCGTTGATCGCGTACGTCGAGTGACTGAGCAAGGCCAATTGCGAATCCAGGGCGCCCCGATTCGTCCGAAGCGCTTCCGGGAGCTGCTCCCGTGCCGCTTCGGGGAGGAGCTCGTCGTCGTGACGGATCCGCAACGGCATTCCGTGGCAAAGCACCAGGTACTCGATCCGGTGGCCCGAGGTGGAGTGCAGCAGGCGTCCGTCGCGATCGGTCCGGTCGGACAGGGTTCCCTGGAGCCACCGGTCTTCAATCAATTGCCGCCTCAGGGGATTGTAGATCGATTCGACAAACTGGGCCCAATCGATTGTCTCGGAACGGGGGGCGCGGACCAGGTAAAGGTTTTCCGGAGGAATCCCGCGTTTCTCGATATAGTACTCGGCCAGGGCGACCGAATCTGCTGAATTCTCGTTGGCCACCACCAACGTCCGCCGAGCCAATGCTTCGAAGGCGTGAAGCGCCGGGGCGAACAGGAGCGCGAGCGCCAAGGCGATCAGGAGAGCCGGTCTCCGGCGGAAACCACATCCGGCCGGAAACGGAGAACCGCACGAATCTACCGGACTGATTCTCATTTCACTCCTCCAATCTGAGAATCTCGTCTTCGGAGGCAAGGCATTACGCGCGGTTTCACACCTTACGGGAATATCCTCGCCGCCCACGCCTGCGACAAACCACAAGCAAAACTCACTGGAGGACGCGGTTCACGGTGCGCCGGTAATGCTCGACGCCTCGGGCGAGGGAAACCGCCAATTGCTGCCGGTAAGCGGGGTTTGCGATCCGGCGCGCCTCGGCGGAGTTCGACAGGTATCCCGCCTCAACCAGCACGGCGGGACTCTCGACTTCCCGCAACACACTGAACCGGGCGCGTTTGACACCCCGGTCGGCGGCGCCCGTGTCGTGAAGGAGTTGCCGCTGCACATAAAACCCGAGCAGCGCGTTCCAATGATCGTTGTGGTTGCCCGGATGAGTTTCCACATCTTCCGGCCGACGGGACCCCTGGCCCGTGGAACGGTGGTGGCGGGGCGTCAGCACAAACGTCTCCGCGCCGGCAACCGACGCGTTGTCCACGGCGTTGAAATGAATGCTGATGAAAAGGTCGGCTCGCGCCATGTTGGCGATCCGGGCCCGTCGCTCGAGCGAGACGTAACGGTCGTCACGGCGGGTCAGAATGACTCGGTACCCCCGCGCTTCCAGAAGAGTGCGCAAGCGTAAAGCGACGTCGAGAGTCATGTCCTTCTCCTCAATGCCCAGCACGGCGCTCCTTGCGCCGGGATCGCGCCCTCCGTGCCCCGGGTCGAGCACGATGGTTCGCACGGGTCCGCCCGGAGGCGGGGCCGCCTCCGGAAAAAGCAGCGGCCGGACGGCGGTCTGATAATCGATCGTGCTCAGGTAAAGCGCGCTTCCCCGCGACTGGATCGCTTCACCGAGAAAGATGCGTACGCCGTCGAAACTGACCGCCCGACTCTCGCCCTCGAACTCCATCCGCAGCGCACCGTTGCTGAGAATCAGCCGCCTGCGTTCACCGTCCCATTTTCCGCGAAGATTCGCCGCGGCAGCCACCCGCCCCAGCTCGATGTAAGCCGTGTGGTCCGTCGTCCGCACCGCCGGAGGCGCCTGAAGGGGCGGCGAGGCGGGCGGGGCTGGCTCAGGTCGCCGGGGAGCGGTGATTTCCGGCGCGATGCGATCAGTGTCATCTCTCTCCTGGGCAGGCGGTGGAGGCGGAAGTGTCTGGGAGGGATCGGGCCGGCGCGGAGTGTCGGTATCCGGCGCAGCCTCCACGAACCCCCAAAACAGAAGGCATGATACGACGGCCAGCTCCCCGGCACGGAACGCCCGGCTTCTCAGCCAAACGGGGCCTGTCGTGCGTAATATCACCACGCCTATCCCTTTTCTTCTTCCACCTCTACGTTGAACTTCAGCGTCCTCTTGTTCTCGGGAAGAGGAGAAAGCATCGCGGTAATGCGGTTGCCCATGATCCGCGGCTCGAAATCCGCACTCCCGACGTGAGTAAGGTCGCCCATGGCCCGCTTCATCGTCTCCATCGCCAGATCCTTGAACTGGTTTTCCCTGCCGCGCAGCGTCAGGGTCAGCTTCACCTTGTTCCCCTTGTCCAGGAATTCCTCCGCGTGACGCAGCTTGGTGATGTAGTCGTGCTGTTCGATGCGGACGCGAAATTTGACCTCCTTGATCTTGCTGGTGGTCGTCTTGTTGTCCTTCGACTTCTTGCTCTGTTCGTACATGAACTTGCCGAAGTCGAGGATCCGGCAGACCGACGGCTTCGCGTGCGGCGCCACCTCCACCAAGTCCAGCCCAAGCTTTTTGGCGAGATCGAGAGCGTCCTTCGTCGCCATCACACCCAATTGCTGGCTGTCGGGGCCGATGACTCGGACCTCACGTAAACGAATGCGTTCGTTCTTGCGATATTTTGGAGCGCGGTTACTTCGGAAGTTTCGTCTGGGATGAGCCATTAAAATGTGGTTGGTATTCCTCTTTCGCTTTTAACTGTGTGCCGCTTCGGAAATAAATTTCAACTCTTTTCCCATTTCAGACGCTGAAGCTCTCGCCGCACGAACAGCTCGCCTTGGCGTTCGGATTCGAAAACCGGAACCCTCCGCCCACCATGGCGTGCGAATAATCGAGGACCATTCCCTTGAGGTAAAGCGCGCTTTTCGTGTCGATGAGCACACGGACGCCTCCCGACCGCACGAGAATGTCGCCTTTCTTTGGCTCGGGCTCGAATTTCAATTTGTACGAAAGTCCATTGCAGCCCCCGCCGCTGATGGCCACACGCAGGCAGTCGCCCTCCTTTTCGCGCTCGATCAATTCGAGCACTTTTTTCGATGCCGATTCGCTCAATCGAATCAGCCTCTCATCGGCTTCGCGGACGGTTTGGACGCCGGCAACTGTAGTCTGTTCTGTCATCAATCTCCGCCAACTAACCAGCAAAAGCCGTTCGGTTCAAGAGCCGTCTGCAAGATATTGCGCACGGACTAGGAGTCTGTCGGCGAAGTCCGACAGGCTGCTAGCCAAATCGCAACGCGAGATCGATCGCACGATGGAAACTCGCCGCGCTCGCCTTGCCGCGACCTGCGAGATCGAAGCCCGTGCCG
>SLTG01000105.1 GCA_007130045.1 Opitutales bacterium | reverse complement strand
TCGGGGAAC
Source organism: Opitutales bacterium (assembly GCA_007130045.1). Taxonomy (GTDB): domain Bacteria; phylum Verrucomicrobiota; class Verrucomicrobiia; order Opitutales; family T3Sed10-336; genus PXDC01. The sequence goes on along the minus strand of SLTG01000105.1, from coordinate 34,809 downwards.
GCCGCGGGCGTCCCGCCCGCCATAAGATCCTTCTTCGTGCTCTTTCACCGGCCTGAGCTTGTCGAGGGCGCGCCCTTCGTGGTTAGAGATCGGTTCCCAGTCTTTGAATCCGTGCAATCTGGGCAATCTATGGTCAAAATTCCGTGTGAGACCCTGACCCCACACCCCTTTTTTCTTTCCATCCCAACCCTTTACCGGCAAATTCACTTCCTGTGAGTGGCTCCTAGCCGGGAGGCAGGATGTTTTGTGCATGAAGTTACCGTCAACGACGATTATCGCGGACGAGAAGATCACCCGTTACCTGCTGGTACAACAGGAACGTGGCGACAAATCCCGCTTTCTCCGACTGGCTGGCTACACACTCGAAATTGCGGATCAACTTCGCCAAGACCTAATCGAGCAACTTCTGCCTCTGGATGCCATACCGCTTGAATCCAACGAGTTCGGCCAAAATTTTGAAATCGTGGGCGAACTCAGAGGCCCGAATGGAAGACGATTGTCCGTTCGGACAATCTGGATGACCGAACACTTGTCAGGAATCACAAAATTCATTACCTTGATTCCTATAACCAAAACGGATCATGAGCCTTGAACTCTACAAAGACGCCGTCCTGACAGACGATTTTCCCAAGAACCACCTCAAACGTGGCGATGTGGTCCGTCTCGTTGACCGGCACACCGCCCCCGACGGTACGGAAGGCTTTTCCATAGAAGTCTTCAACGCCATGGGCCATACGATCGCAACTGCCACCGTTCCGGTCGCCGCTTTGGAACCCTTGCGATCGGATGAAGTGTTGTGCGTTCGTCAGGTTGGCTGACATTACCGTTTGGAGGCTTCCGTGCGCGACTGTAGCATCGGCGCTTCCGTGCCCGACCAAGCTCGCCGAAGTCCGAATTCCCCGAACCGGAATGCTCACCACGAAGGACACGCCTTCGACGAGCTCAGGCCGGTGAAAGACACGAAGGGTAAGGCAGCGGAACCAGGAACCCCGAACCAAGAACTAAGAATTCCAACCACAGATTTCACAGATGGGCACAGATTGGGACGGGGGGCGAGGGTCGTGGGATGGGAAATGCGGGCATCCACACCCGCCCCTGCGGTCGCTCAACCGTAGCGCCGCTTTTCAGACGTTGTCACCAACCGGCCGACAAACCGTCCGATCCCCAGAATCGGAACCAGGCTTTACCACGAAGGCGCGCCCTTCGTGGTAAAAGATCAGTTCTCCGCCCTTGTATCCGTGCAACCTGAGAAATCTATGGTCAAAAATTCCGTGAGAGACCCTGACCCGCACGCCTTTTTTCTTTCCATCCCAACCCTTTACCGGCAAATTTCTCTCCTGTGAGTTCCTCCCCTCAGACCGATCCTCAACCCGCCCCGACAACCGGGGAAGAAGAGGCCGCCGCCTTCATCGCAAAGTGGGCGGACAAAGACGGCGGCGAACGCGCCAACTACCAGCTCTTCATCGGCGAACTCTGTGACCTGCTCGGCGCCCCCGCACCCGACCCCGCCGGCGGCACCGGCAACTTCCTCTACGTCACCCTCGAACACCTCAAGCGCCTCGAAGGCGAAGTGCTCGACACCCTCGAACGCTTCGGCGGCAACCGCAGCCTCGAAATGGACACCGCCACCGTCCGCCCCAACCAAATGCGCGGCATCGAGATCAACCCCCGGGCGGCCGTCATCGCCGAACTCGTCCTCTGGATCGGCTACCTCCAATGGCATCTACGAACGGCCGGCGACGTCAAAACCGTCAGCGAACCCATCCTGGAAGACGCGCAAAACATCGAAACCCGCGACGCCATCCTCACCTACGACGCCAAACAAATCGTCCGCGACGAATCCGGCCGCCCCAAAACCCACTGGGACGGCCGCACCACCAAACCCCACTCCGTCGTTCCCCCCGCGAAAGCACCGAAATCTATCCCGAACAACAAGTCGGCAAGCCTCTCACTACCTACGCCGATTCAACTTCATCCTTCATCCCTATTTTCCCCTTGCTTCATCTCCGAAGACGCGCTCAATTTACGACTGAATTCTTGTTCACCGTTCCACCATGCCTATCGCGACACAACTCGACATCCCGCTGCCCGGCGTAGAGTCGCTTGACGCGGTTCATTACTGGGCGGAATCAGCGGCGGAAACCCGAGGAGAGGTCTTCACCAAACCCGAAGTCGCCGGTTTTATCCTCGATCTGGTCGGTTGGCGGGTGGGCAAAAACCTTTTGTCGAAACGGCTGTTGGAACCCTCCTGCGGTTCCGGCGATTTCCTGATGCCCGCCCTTCGGCGTCTGCTCGAGGATGCACCGCATGCCACCACTGAACAATTGGAACCCTGTCTCTGTGCCGTCGAGGTCAATCGGGTTGCCTACGATAGCCTGAAACAACGCGTTAGCGTCGAACTGGAACAATCCGGTTTCTCGACACCGGAAATCCAAACCCTGACCGATGCCTGGCTGCACCACGCGGATTTTCTCAGCCGTCCGTTCACGACGCGCTTCACCCATGTTGTCGGCAACCCTCCCTACCTGCGCATCGAATCGCTGCCAAGGCCCTTGATGCAGCGCTACCGCGCCCAGTTCCGCACCATGTATGATCGCGCGGACCTCTACATCGCCTTCTTTGAAAAAGGACTTTCCCTGCTCGAACCCGAGGGCAAACTCGGCTACATCTGCGCCAACCGCTGGATCAAAAACCGCTACGGTGGTCCGCTCCGCGAAATGATCGCCGAAGCCTTCCACATGGAGACGTACGTCGATTTTACGGGAGTGGATGCCTTTCACGGCGAAGTCATCGCCTACCCCGCCGTCACCGTGATTCGCAATGGCTCCGGGAACTCGACCCGCGTGATCGAAAAAGAGGATATTTATAGCGAGGCTCTGCCAGAACTGGCGGAATGCTTGCTCAACCATCGGCCGGATCCCCGGATCAAGGAAATGAACGGCATCGCCGACAGCCGCGCTCCCTGGCTGCTCTCCAATGCTTCGCGGCTTACGGTCATTCAACACTTGGAACGCACCCTCCCCACTTTGGAAGAGGCGGGCTGTAAAGTCGGCATCGGCGTCGCCACCGGGGCCGACAAGGTCTATATCGGCACCGATGCCGAACTCGACGTCGAGCCTGAGCGCAAATTGCGCCTGCTCACTCGACGGGATCTCAAAAACAACCGCGTTGAATGGACCGGAAAATACGTGCTCAACCCCTTCGACGGCGACCGCCCCGGCCTGGTCGACCCCCACGACTTCCCGAGATTCAAGGCCTACCTCGACACCCACCGTGACCAAATCCAAGACCGCCACGTCGCCAAAAAGAATCCACACACTTGGTTCAAGACCATTGATCGCATCTATCCCGCACTCTCCGGCACACCGAAACTGGTGATTCCCGACATTCAGGGTGAGCCCCAGGTCGCCTACGACAACGGCGAGTTCTACCCCCACCACAATCTCTATTATATCACTGCAAGCGAATGGGACCTGCGCGCCCTGCAAACCGTCCTCCGCAGCCGCTTGGCCAACGCCTTCGTGGCCACCTACTCCTTGCGCATGCGCGGCGACTGCCTCCGCTTCCAGGCCCAATACCTCCGCCGTATCCGCCTCCCGCGCTGGTCGACGCTCTCCAGTGAGCTCCAAACCACCCTCAAATCCCTCGCCGAATCCGATGACATCCCACGAATCGAGGATACCGTTCGCTCACTCTACGGTCTCGACGAAACGGATTGGAATGCATTGTGTGCAGACTGATAACCGCCGACGAACATGCCAAAAGCCGATTACTCCGACTCGATTCGAAAAGCGGTCCGGTCTTACTGGAAAAGTAAGAATACCGCCCTCAAAAAGAATCAAGCGGGTCAAAGAGTCGACCAAGGGCGACGAGGTGCGGCCACCGCCGGAAAAAACTTCACCGGCTTCGCAGATATGTTCGCCGCACTCGCGAAGAAACACGGCGGGAATGCCCTCGTGATCTATCAGAATAAGGCCAAGGGTGTTCTCCCCGGCCATTTTCGCCCGACGAAGCAATGGGATCTGGTGCTGATCGATAAGGGCCGACTCATCGCGACACTCGAATTCAAAGCGCTCGGCGGCCCATCGTTCGGTAACAACGCCAACAACCGCTGCGAAGAAGCCCTCGGCTCCGGGATCGATCTCTCGGTCGCCCAACGCGAAGGCCGCTTCGGAGCCGGTGCCAACCCATTTATTGCCTATTGCATCCTCGTCGAAGACGAAGATAAATCCCGCTGCGTGCCCAAACGCGGCAACCCCTCCATTCATTTTGCGTCCGATCCTGTCTTCCGCACCGCATCCTATCAAGAGCGTATGCGTATCCTCTGCGAACGCATGGTCCAAGAACGCATTTACACCGCCGCCGCTGTTGTTGCTTCACCGCCCAGTGCCGCCAAATCCGGTCGATTCACCGACCTGTCCACCACTACCTCCCTGAATCAACTGATAGCCCGGTTTCTCGCCCATGTTGAGATTGAGACCACCGGATGAAAGGCTGTGCGTGAAACCATGGACCATCAAGGCCACACGATCCAGATACTCCGGTTACTTCTTTCTTTCCATCCCAACCCTTTACCGGCAAATTTCCATCCCGTGAGTTCCTCCCCGCAGACCGATCCTCAACCCGTCCCAAAAGAATTTCGAATGAGGAATTTCAAATGCCGAAATTGCGGAAGCGGTCGGATTTCACGCCTTCGACTATCGACATTCGAACTTCGACGTTTGGCTGATCCCGTATCACTTCTAGGGCTGATGGGAACATCCTCCCGCATTGTCACCGCGATTCGCCCGCTTAAGCAGGGCGCTACTTTCTCTTGCCGCGTTCGGGAGCAAAACCGATCGGCGGAAGCGCCGATGCTACAGTCCGCCCCCTTTCCTCTTCGTGCTCTTCGTGGTTAAAGAATTTGTTCCTTTCCGCTTTTCGCCTTCTCAGGCACAGATCACAGGAGCATTTCAATCACGTCGCCCTCCTTTTTAACTTGAAAATTGTCATTGTTATTGCAATATTTCATGTATGATTTCGAGGAGGGAGTATCTGGAGCACGTTCGGTCGGCACTGGGAAAAAGCCCTATCGTGGCACTGCTCGGGCCGAGGCAATGCGGGAAAACAACGCTCGCAAGACAGATAGTACCCCCGAATTCAGAGAAATATTTCGATCTGGAAGATCCGGAGGTCCGGACCCTTATGGAAAATCCAATGACCACCCTGAGGCGACTGAAGGGCGTGGTGGTTATCGATGAGGCACAACGAATGCCGGATGTATTTCCCATTCTGCGCGTCCTCGCCGACCGCGAACGGAATCCGGCAACATTCTTAATCCTGGGCAGCGCCTCCCCCGAACTCTCCCGCCAAGCCTTGGAATCGCTTGCCGGAAGGGTCTATCTGATTGAAATGCGTGGGTTCGGTTGTCATGAAATCGAGAAACCCAAATGGAATCGTCTCTGGTTGCGCGGTGGGTTTCCCCGCTCGTTTCTGGCTCAGAGCGACCTCGAAAGTTTCCGTTGGCGTCACGACTTTATTCAAACTTTCCTGGAGCGCGACCTGGCCAACCTGGGCTTCGGTATGGCGCCCTCCGCTATGAGACGTTTCTGGAGAATGGTCTCCCATTACCACGCGCAAATCTGGAACGCCTCCGAAGTCGCCTCTTCCATGGGCGTTTCCCCTAACACAGCGCGCCACTACCTCGATGCGCTGGAACAAACCTATATGATTCGACGCTTGCCGCCCTGGTTTAAAAACCTCGGCAAACGATTGGTGAAAACGCCCAAACTCTATTTTCGAGACCCCGGACTATTCCACTCGCTTCAGGGCATCGATACACTCGACGCGCTCCATAATCACCCCAAACTGGGCGCTTCGTGGGAAGGGTTTATCCTGGAACAAATCCTCGAGTCCTGGAAGATATCCGAGCCGTATTTCCACGCCGTGCACAACGGCTCCGAACTGGATCTCTTCTTTCAATGCGAAGGCCGCCGCGTCGGTGTGGAAATCAAATGGTCAGATGCTCCGCGCCGCACACGTTCGATGCAGGTCGTTATCGACGATCTCAAACTCCACGAACTCAAGGTCATCTATCCGGGCACGCGTACCTATGCCATGGGAGATAAGATCACCGCGGTCCCGTTCGCACAAGCACTCTCGCCCAACGCCTGATAATGGCCAGGAGGAATGGTCGAGCAAACTGCGAAGACATCAGGCCTTCCTGACAGGAATCCCTCCGAACCTCTTGGAAATCTCCCTGGCTCCATCTAATGGATTCCAACGTCCAATCCAGGGCACTTCACGATTTCATAATCCGGCCACGTAGAGCAACAGACCAGCGGCCGCCCCCAGGCGACCACCATCGGCACATTTCCGAAGACCACGTACACCCAGGAGATGACGAACATGAGCAAAGCCCCGGGCAACACAAACAAAGCGCCCGCCACCATCCCGCCCCAGGCGCGGTGCAGCAGTCAGCCGGTGTAGATGGCCAACTGCTGGGCTTCCGGTCCGGGAAGGAGCATACGGTAATTGAGCGCATGCAGGAAACGCCGGTCGCTGATCCACCTCCGTTTCTCCACCAGTTCCGAGTGCATCAACCCGATCTGCCCGGCGGGACCGCCAAAACTGAGCAGGCCGATCTTCACCCAGATTTTCAGGCCCTCTCAAAAGGACGGCCCATCCCCGCGGGAGCGTTCCCCGCCGGTGCTGTGGGAAGCCCTATCCATCCGTGGGGTCGCCAAAGTAAAAGATCGTGACCTCGGTCCAGTCCACTGCGGCCTCATGCAAATCGCCCTCGACTTTCCGCGCCTCCAGGTCGGCTTCCACCCCCAGCCCCAGCGTCAGCGGCAGGGACACGCGGTGAAAACGCCCCCCGGCCGCGTTGTGCACCGCGAAAGCGACGTGATAGCTCTCGCCGGGCTCCAGTGCCTTGCTGTCCAGCGGATCCGGCGCCTCCAGGGAACGGGTCAGGCGCACATGCCAGGCGCCGTCGCTGTACTCGCTGCGGGCGCGTATCGCGCCCCGGCTGCCGTCCGGCTCGCGCAACAAGCGCTGGGGAATGGCGTCGCCCTCCCGCCAATCATGATCCGGTTCGAAGGGCACGGAGTCCTCCTCGGTCAGAAAATACGGATCGTCCTGACCGTACTCCCGCGCCCGCAATGCTTCCAATCGCAGCGCCCGGCTCCCGGTCGCTTCGGGATCAAACATCCGCAGCGGCAATCCGGTCCCCTCGTCCCGATTGTCGGTGAACATGGAACGTCCGGACGAGCTGTGACGGTACTCCAGTACGTACCCATTATCCGCATACCCGATGGGATTCGAGCGGTGGGCTCGCCACTGCCACAGATCGAGAAAGACCCCTTCCTCCCGCAGACGTTTCAGCTCCTCGGGTGAGCGCACGTTTTTCCAGGAGTCCGGCCCGTAGGCGCCGGACCGCGACTCCATGATGAACTTGCGCACGTCCGAAACGCCCAGACGCTCGCCCAGGTGGGGATGCCCGCGGACCTCGTCCGCCTCGGCGGCCGTGGATGTCGAGCGCATGCCGGGATGCACGGTCACATGGCCCCCGGTTTCGGCGAATGCGGGCACCGAGCCGTCGTCGATCATTATCGAAATCCGATCCTCGTACAAACCGTCCGGATCCCGCCCCTCCGCCCCGCTGCCGTGACGCACCCACTCGCCATTCTCGTAAACCCAATACTGATGGTACCAGGATGGATTCTCCGTGGCGAAAACGAAGCGGATCTGAAAGTCGGTCTCATTGTAAACCGCCCCCACGCGGAGCGTGGCGACTTCCTGGTCCTCGGCCGGATCGACCTCGGCCTCCGCGCATGCGGATAATGCGACAACAAACAAACCCGGCGCCAGGCGCCACCAAAACTTCCACAGAGCGCTATCTTTAGGTATCTCCGTCATAACACGCGGAACATAAAGCCCTGTGCGGCGAACGCAAGAACGGGATCGGCTACGGACTCAACCACCGATGATCCCTCACGAGCGATGCATCTTCGCAGAAAACGAAGATTCACGATTCGGCCTTGACGACGTCAGCCGGCCCGAACGATCAGGCCAATATTCGTTTAGAAGGCAAGACGCATAAACAACCTCTCACAGCAACACATACGCCTGGGGAGTATAGGCATCGGAACCGAACCGGTCGGGAAGCATTTCGAACTCGACCCCCAAACCAAAAGCAGGTGGGTTTGTACTGGTAGCTCAACACATATCCAAAGCCTTCGCGGTCGATATCATCAAATTCGATATCCTCCAACGCCCGCCAATAGTTCAGCCATTGCCAATAGCCACGTCGAATGTTGAGTCTATGAGGAAGATCAGGTTAGCGGGAAATCTCTTCGGCCGGACTGTTCTGCTGGAAGCCAAGACCGTCGCCTTCGCGAATCACCTTGACCGGCTGGCCGGCCTTGACATCACCGCGGAGGATGGCTTCCGCCAAAGGATCCTCAATGTACTGCTCGACCGCGCGGCGAAGCGGACGGGCTCCATACTTGTCGTCGTAGCCCTTTTCGGCGATAAACTCCCTCGCTTCGCTGTTGACCTCCAGGGTTATTTTGCGTCCTGCCAGCCGCTTCGAGAGCTGGGCGACTTCGAGTTCGACAATGCTGAGAATCTCGGGTCTGCCCAGCGAGCGAAATACTATGATGTCGCTGATCCGGTTGAGAAACTCGGGCTTGAAGGTCCGTTTGGCCTCCTCGTTAATCTTTTCCTTGGTCTTTTCGAAGTCATCCATCCCCGTGTTGGTGGCGCCAAAGCCCATGGAGGTCTGTCTCTGGATCAAATGCGCCCCGATGTTCGAGGTCATGATGATGACGGTATTGCGGAAGTCCACCTTGCGTCCGAGGCTGTCGGTCAAACGCCCGTCTTCAAGCACCTGGAGAAGGAGTTGGATGACTTCCGGATGCGCCTTCTCGACCTCGTCGAAAAGGATAACCGAATAAGGACGGCGGCGGACGGCCTCGGAGAGCTGGCCGCCTTCCTCGTACCCCACGTACCCGGGAGGAGACCCGATCAGGCGGGACACGGAGAACTTCTCCATGTATTCGGACATATCGATCTGGATGATCGAGTCCTGATCGCCGAACATCTTTTCGGCGAGTGTCTTGGCCAAATGAGTCTTTCCGACCCCGGTCGGACCCAGGAACAGGAACGATCCGATCGGCCGGCGCGGATCCTTGAGGTCCGCGCGGGACCGGCGCAGGGCCTTTGCGATGGCCACTGTGGCGTCGTCCTGACCGATAACCGCCTTCTGAAGCTCCTTTTCGATAACGAGGAGCTTCTCGGCCTCCTTCTTTTCGAGGCGGCTTAGCGGAATCCCCGTCCAGTCAGCGACAATCTGGAGCATCTCTTCCTCGTCCACAGTGACCTGCGTTTCCTTACGGGAACGCTTCCATTCCTCAAGCGCGTTCTCACGCTTCGCGCGAAGCCGTTTCTCCTGATCGCGGAACTTCGCGGCCTCTTCGAAATGCTGTTGGCTGATGGCCTCTTCCTTTTTCTCACAGATCGATTCGATCTGCTTGCTCAGTTCCTCGATCTCCGGGGGACGGTTGAGCGAGGAAATGCGCGCGCGGGCGCCGGCCTCGTCGAGCACGTCGATCGCCTTGTCGGGCAGGAATCGTCCGGTGATGTAACGGTCCGAAAGCCTGACCGCGGCATCGAGGGCGGGGTCTGTGTATGTCACCTTGTGGTGCTCCTCGTACTTGCTGCGAATCCCTTTGAGGATCAGGACTGAGTCGTCCACCGAGGGCGCGTCCACCTTGACGCTCTGAAAGCGGCGGTCGAGCGCACTGTCCTTCTCGATGTACTTGCGGTACTCGCCGAGGGTGGTCGCGCCGATGCACTGGAGTTCTCCACGGGAGAGCGCAGGCTTGAAAATGTTCGACGCGTCCATGGCGCCTTCGGCGGCGCCCGCGCCGACGATCGTGTGGAGTTCGTCGATGAAGATGATCACGTTCTTCATTCGCTTGATCTCCTCCATGACCGCCTTGATGCGTTCCTCGAATTGACCGCGGTACTTGGTGCCCGCCACCATCAGTGCGAGGTCGAGGGTGATGATGCGCTTGTCGGCGAGGATCTCAGGGACGATGCCGTTGGCGACCTCAATGGCGAGCCCTTCGACGATGGCCGTCTTGCCGACGCCGGCCTCGCCGATGAGCACCGGATTGTTCTTGGTACGGCGGCAGAGGATCTGAACGACACGACGGATTTCGGGCTTGCGACCGACCACCGGGTCCAGTTCGCCTTTCTGGGCGAGCTCGGTCAGGTCGCGGCCGAACGCCTTCAAAGCCGGCGTCTTCTGGTCCTTCTTCTCTTCCGCACTGTGGGAGCGGGCGGAAGCCATCGACTCCTCGGCCTCGCCGGAGAATTGCGGATCGAGTTCGCTGAGGATTTCATTCCGGGTACGTTCGATATCGATTTCAAGGGATTTGAGGACCCGGGCGGCGACGCCCTCTCCTTCCCGAAGCAATCCGAGCAGAATGTGCTCGGTGCCGACGTAACTGTGATTTAGGGCCTTCGCCTCCTTGCCCGCCAACGAGAGGACCTTCTTGACTCTCGGCGTGTAGGGGATGTTTCCGGAGTGTTTGCCTTCCGGTCCCATGCCAACCTGTTTTTCCACCGCGTTGCGCACGGTGCCGAGGTCGAGCCCCATCTTCTGGAGGACGCTTACGGCCACCCCCTGCCCCAGCTTGATCAGCCCGAGGAGAATATGCTCGGTGCCGACATAGTTGTGGTGAAAGCGATCGGCCTCTTTGCGAGCAAGTGCAAGCACTTGCTGCGCTCTGGGAGTGAAATTGTTCATTGGTTCCATGGGACTATTCCTTCCTGGTTCTTTTCGGTTTAAATATCACCAAAATCCGGTTCCTGGATTTTTTCAAACTCGGTTCTTAAATAGGCCGCACGGAGCACATCTCTCTCTTCGGAATCCGCAAGATGTTTTGCGGAATACTGAATATGTCCGGGTTGACTCTCAATCAAAAGCCGGTCGAGAATCTCTCTGTTCTCTTCTTCGAACAACTTTATGTCAAGGCCGAGCCGAATCAGCGAAAGCAGGTTCATAGCCTCGGCGGAACTCATGACGTGGCTGCTCCTGAGTATCCCGTACGCGCGGGCGATCTTATCGAAAAGCTTCGTCCGTTCGGCCTCCAGCAGTCTTCCCCGCGCGTTGTTTTCCTGCTCGATGATGCTTTCCAGAACGCTGGAGAGACGTTTGATGATCTGCTGCTCGGTTTCTCCGAGCGTCATCTGGTTGGAAATCTGGAAGATGCTCCCGCTGGCGTCGGAGCCTTCTCCAAACAGGCCCCGGACCACAATGCCGAGCTGATTGACCGCCCGGATGACCTTTTCCATCTGGTTCGAAATGACCAGACCGGGGAGATGCATCATCGCCGAGGCACGCATTCCGGTACCGACGTTGGTCGGGCAGGCCGTCAGGTATCCGAGTTCCTCGGAAAAAGCGTAGGGAAGCCGCTCCTCGATCGCCGAGTCGATCCGGTCGATCGTTCGCCAAACGCGCTTGAAATGAAATCCGCTCCGGAGTACCTGGATGCGCAGGTGGTCCTCCTCGTTAACCATGACCACGCACGACTGGTCTTTACTGACGAGCGTTCCCGCGCCGTTGTTGCTGGACATCAGTTCGCGGCTGATCAGGTGGCGCTCGTAAAGAATCTTTCTCTGGAGATCGTCAAGCTCCTCGATCTTAAACTTGTACCCACGTTTCATGCCGGTCACCGAACCGATCGACGCAAAACAATTGGCGAGAATCTCGCTGCGTTCGGACTCCGCGGCCCATCCCGGAAACAAGTGTGCCGCGAGGTTGCGGGCAAGGCGAATGCGTGTGCTGAGCACGACCGGGCACTTCGTCACGTTCCCGTGCGTCAACTCCGCCTTTGAATCCAGTAATGGTTTGATAATCATGGCCCAGTCACTCGTTTTGGTCGCGCGCCTTTCTCACCTCCTGGATCCGGTCCCGGTATTGCGCGGCATCCTCGTACCGCTCGGCGTCGACGGCCTTTTTCAACTCCTCCTCCAGGCGCGAAACCTCCTCGCGCAACGAAATGTGCGCCCGGGCATTGACCGGCACCTTCCCGCAGTGAGTGGTACCCTTGTGCATGTTTGCCAGAATCGAATCGATAGTATCCTTGAAGTAATCGTAGCAATCGGGACAACCGAGGCGGCCGGACTTGCTGAAGTTCCTCCGCGTGTAGCCGCAGGTCGGACATTTCAGGGCCTGGTCTGCGCCCGCCTCCTCGCCGCCGGTCGACTTGATCAACAGGTCGGCCAGGGAGAAGCCGTTCGGATCGGTCACTCCTTTCTGCTGCGCACACGACTCGCACAGGTCCACCTTATGAATCTTGTTGTTCAGGATCTGCGTTAGGTGGACGGTCGCGTGGTTATCGCAAAGATTACATTTCAAGGCTTTTGCCATATTGAAAACTATATCACTATTTTACCCTTAGATCGACAAAAGAATTTCATTCCACGACATTTCTTCGCATTAACCTGCACGAAGCATGCCGACCGAACGAAAATGGAGCGATTGCCGGCGTACAGGGCTCTCAGCCCGGATTGAACGGAGCGCAATTCCAGCAACGATGAAGGACCGATTCGTTCGAACACGCCCCTCGTGCGACAAAACGACGCAATGGTCCGGACGTCCTGTCCCGCAACCGCGCGGCAACCGAGCCGGCGAAACCGTATATCTCAGATTCGGGTTCCCTCGTGGCTCGCACGTTTGCGGAAGCTGTCAATAAAACGCTGCGTGACGGCCCCCGGCTTGCCGTTTCCGATCGCGCGCCCGTCGATTCGCACAACCGGAACCACCTCCGCGGCGGTACCGGTCAGAAAGCATTCCTCGGCGGTCCAAAAGTCGTATCGGGTGAGGTCGGCTTCGACGAGCGGAATCCCCAGGTCTTCGGCAATATCGATCACCGTGTCGCGCGTGATCCCCTTCAATGCCCCGCAACTTGTGTCCGGCGTGTAAACCTTCTCTCGGCTGAGCATGAAAATATTATCTCCGGTACACTCGGCGACATATCCTTGGTCGTTGAGCATTATCGCCTCGGGCGCGCCGTGCTGGGACGCCTCGATCCGCGCGAGAACGTTGTTCAGGTAATTCAGGGACTTGACCGCCGGGTTCAGCGCCGCGGGATTGATCCGTCGCGTCGGCACGGTGACGATGTCCAGGCCTTTCTCGTAATATTCGACGGGATACAGCTCGATCGTATCGGCGATCACAATCACCGTCGGCCGCCCGCAGCTGTCCGGCGACAACCCCAGGTTGCCTATGCCGCGGGTGACAATCAGGCGAATATAACCGTTTGTCAGGCCGTTTCTCCGGCAGGTCTCGCACACGATCTCCGAAATCTCATCACGAGAAAGGGGCAGGTCGAGCAAGATCGCCTTGGCGGAAAACTCCAACCTCTCAAGGTGTTCATCCAGGCGGAAAACGCACCCTTCGTAAAGGCGGATGCCCTCGAACACGCCATCACCGTACAGCAGTCCGTGATCGAACACGGAAATTCTGGCATCGGCTTCATCCACATAGTCTCCGTCCAGGTAAATCTTCATAATCAGCAGGCGGTTATACTTGGGATAAGACTCGTGCCTTGTCTAGGTTTTTGTCCGCACCGCGGAGCGAAAAGAAGGCCCCCGCGACAATATCGCGGGGGCCCCGGTTGGGAGGGAGGAGGAAAACGCCGCGATTGCCCGCGGCGAACTTCAAAATTCCGATTCTCCCCGGAGCGCCTCTAGTACCGGTAGGTATCCGGCTTGAAGGGACCTTCCTGCGGGATGCCGAGATAATCGGACTGGCCCTTGGTCAGCTTCGTCAGTTTGACGCCGATGCGCTCGAGGTGCAGGCGGGCCACCTCTTCGTCCAATTCCTTCGGAAGCAAGTAAACCTCCTTGTCGTACTTGTCCTTGTTCTTCCAGAGCTCGATCTGCGCCAGCGTCTGGTTGGTGAAAGAGTTCGACATCACGAAAGACGGATGTCCGGTCGCGCAACCCAGATTGACCAGGCGCCCTTCGGCGAGGACGAGAATCGAATGTCCGTCCGGGAAAGTGAACTTGTCGACCTGCGGCTTGATGTTGACCTTTTCGACTCCGTCGAGGTTTTCGAGTTTGTCGATCTGGATCTCGTTGTCGAAGTGGCCGATATTGCAAACGATGGCGTGGTCCTTCATCTTGCCCATGTGCTCGGCCGTGATGACGTCGCGGTTGCCCGTGGTCGTCACGTAAATGTCAGCCGACCCCAAGGTGTCCTCCAAAGTCTTGACTTCGAACCCTTCCATGGCCGCCTGAAGCGCGCAAATCGGGTCGATTTCGGTGACAATCACCCGGGCGCCGAGACCGCGCAGGGACTGCGCCGAACCCTTGCCGACGTCGCCATATCCGCAAACCACCGCCACCTTGCCGGCGATCATCGCGTCGGTCGCGCGCTTGATGCCATCGACGAGCGACTCGCGGCAGCCGTAGAGATTGTCGAACTTGCTCTTGGTGACGGAGTCATTGACGTTGATCGCCGGAACGAGAAGCGTTCCGTTCTTCATCATCGCGTAGAGACGGTGGACACCGGTGGTCGTCTCCTCGGAAACGCCCTTCCAATCCTTCACGAGTTCGTGCCAGTGATTCGGGTTTTCCTTGTGAATCTTCTTCAGGAGGTTTTTGACGATCGCCTCCTCCTTGTTCTCGGAGTCGGTATTCACCCATTCGCTTCCGTTCTCGAGCTCGTAGCCCTTGTGAATGAGAAGGGTCGCGTCGCCGCCGTCATCGACGATCAACTGGGGTCCCTTTCCGCCCGGGAACGTCAGTGCCTGGTGGGTACACCACCAGTACTCTTCAAGGGTCTCGCCCTTCCAGGCAAAGACCGGCGTTCCGCGCTCCGCGACCGCGGCGGCGGCATGATCCTGGGTCGAGAATATATTACAGCTCGCCCAACGCACTTCCGCGCCCAGCGCCTGGAGCGTTTCGATAAGGACGGCGGTCTGAATCGTCATGTGAAGCGATCCTGTGATCCGCACGCCCTGGAGCGGCTTTTCGGATGCGTATTTCTCTCTCACCGAGATCAGGCCCGGCATTTCGATTTCCGCGATATCCATCTCTTTCCGGCCCCAATCGGCCAGGGAAATATCCGCGATTTTGTAGTCTTGTTCGACTGCGGTTTGTGTACTCATAAACTAATAATTTGGTTTCAGGTGTTGGATTTCAGGTGCGGGGAGTCCGCCTCACTCCGTGTTTCCATGTCGCGAATTTGGCGGAGAGGCGAATTGAGGATCGACGGTTTGACAAGGTCCCCGAACGGGGGTCTCGCCATGCAACCCTCTCGATTCCCGCCCCTGGGAGCGGAGCGCTCTTAAGCGGGAACCGCTGCGCCGGCTTTCTCGACGGCCCTCTTCAACTCGTCGACACGGTTCGTCTGCTCCCACGGCAGATCGCTCTTGCCGAAATGGCCGTAGTTCGTGGTCCGGCGGTAGATCGGACGGAGCAGATCAAGCTGTTCCACGATCGCCGTCGGCTTGAAGCCGAAAACGTCGATGACCGCCTGGCGGATCACTTCCTCGTCGACCTTCGCGGTGCCGAACGTATCGACAAAAATGCTTACCGGACGCGGATGTCCGATCGCGTAGGCGACCTGCAACTCCGCCTTCGCGGCGAGACCGGCGGCGACCACATTCTTGGCGACCCACCGGCACATGTACGTGGCCGAACGGTCGACCTTCGACGGATCCTTTCCGGAAAACGCTCCCCCGCCGTGACGGCTCCAGCCGCCGTAGGTATCGACGATGATCTTTCGCCCGGTGAGCCCGCAGTCCCCCGCGGGTCCTCCGACCACGAACTTGCCGGTCGGATTGATCAGGATCTCGGTGTCGTCGTTCATCATTTCGACCGGCAATACCTTCTTGATCACACTCTCGGTCAAGAACTCCCTGATCTCCGAATGCGTCACCTCAGGGGTGTGCTGGGTCGAAATCACCACGGCCGTGATCGCCTTAGGCTTTCCGTCCTCGTAGCTGATCGAAACCTGGGACTTCGCGTCCGGACGCAGCCAGGAAACCTCGCCGCTCTTGCGAATGCGCGTCAGTTCCGCGCCAAGCCGGTGCGAATACATGATCGCCGACGGCATCAGCTCCGGCGTCTCGTCACAGGCGTAACCGAACATAATCCCCTGATCGCCGGCGCCCTGCTCGTCGGTTTCCTTACCTTCCGCCTTCTTTTCGTCAACGCCCTGCGCGATGTCGGGCGACTGACGCGTCAGGAAGTTGGATACGAAGACTTCATCGGCATGAAAAATGTCGTCCGAATTCGTGTACCCGATCTCTCGAATAGCGTCACGAACAATCTGCTCGTAATTCAATTTCGCGTTGGTCGTGATCTCGCCGCCCAACACAACCTGGTTGCTCTTGACGAGCGTCTCGCACGCAACGCGGCTCTTGGGATCCTGCTCCAGGCAGGCGTCCAGCACGCTGTCGGAGATGAAATCCGAAACTTTGTCCGGATGCCCTTCTCCCACGGATTCTGAAGAAAAAATAAATTTCTGTGACATAGAGAGCGAACATAAAGCACCGTTCGCCCCCCTTGCAAGTATTTTATCAAAATATTCGGATAAAATGATTTGTTATGCGCACGGAGCCGTAATTCAATGCGGGATATATTTCTTAAGCGACCTGATATAAGAGATTTATACCGATTCTAACAAAAAAATGCCCCGCTGGAAAAATCCGGCGGGGCATTCTGAAATCAGACTCGGAAAAAAATCGCGAGTCCACGCCGACCGAATCTCTTCAATCCGCGTATTTCATCGAGCATCCATAGGGACGGGTCCGGGGTGTCGCGACCTCTTCTCCGTTCATCGCGGCGGTCAGGGCGGACACGACGTAGTTTTCAGCGGCCTCAATGTCCGAGGAACGGCTTGAGGGATTGCTGTCGATCGCCCCGTTGTAGATCAGGGTGCCCTCCGGGTCGATCACGTACATGTGCGGAGTCACGCGCGCATCGTACCGCCTGCCCACGACTCCGTCATGGTCGAGCAGGATCGCAGTCGGGTGAGCGTTCAGTTCTTCAATACTCGCGTTGGCCTGTTCGGGCGTCATGTGCCCCTGCAATCCCGGCGCCGAAGTGTTGATGGTGAACCAGATGACACCCTGCTCGGTGTACTTTTTTTGCAGGCGCTGCATTTCGCCCGGCCGATAGAATTTCACGACGAAGGGGCAGCCGTGGTTGACCCATTCCAGCACAACAAACTTCCCCTTGTAATCGGAAAGGGAATGTTCGTTTCCATTGGAATCAAGCAAGGTGAACTCGGGAGCGGGCTCTCCGGGATTAGCGCCCATCAACGAAGCGGACGCGGCAACGATCATTCCCAAACCAGCAATTACGGCAATCGGTAGTTTCATATTTCTTTCGGTTATCGGTTTTAGTGTGATTGATACTAACAGCAGAAGAGAAGGCTCAAGGCGGCAAAGAAGGGCGTTCGCCGGTTGGGTCGGGCTACAGGATCAGACCCGTTCGCCGCCCGCCGCCGTCTTCCTCGACCACGAGCACCCCTTTAAGTTCCCGCAGATCGGCCGGCGCCGTATCAAGGGGGATCTCCAGAACGCGGTCGGGAACAAAGTCGCCTTCACCCGGCCACGAATCGGTCTTACTCGCGTGCCCGGGGAGCACGCCCGTCTGCAGCAGGGGGAAAAAGTCCACCGAAACGTCTTCCGAAACGTTCTTCAGTAACAGGTACATCGTGTTTCCATCACGCTCCCAGCGTGTTTCGATGCCGTTGTCGTCGAGCGCAAACCGGCGCGGCAGGCGCTCACGGTGCTTTGCAAACAGTTCTTCGTGGACCGGTTCCCGTTCTTCCGCAACGGCGAGAGTCAACGAAAACTCGGCTTCGCCCGGGAGGCAGAGCTCCCGGCAAACCAGCCAGTCGGCGGTCGCGCGAATGGTCACCTCGTCGAGATCGAGCCCGGGAGAGGCGAAAACGCGCGCCAGCAGGAGGACTTCCTCCTTGTATGCGTACACCTTGAGGTTCCCCGGCTCCACCAGTTTGTAAGGAAGCGGCCAATGGATCGGCCCGATACGCACGCCCTCCGGTGCTTCCCACTCAATCCGCATAGGAGCGCCCGAATCGCCCGGGTTTTCCCAATAGGTGTGCCAGTCCTCGGCAATGTCCAGCCGCACCGCCACGGTCACTCCGCGCCCGGGAACCAGCGTCTCGCTGTCCGCGATCAGACTTGCCTCGACGAGGGTGACTCCTTCGTGCTCCTGCGCCTGAACCAGGCCGGCGGCGAAAATCAATCCCGCAAAAATGATAACGCTTCGAATTTTCATACGTTCTTACTTAGTAAAGTGAATCACCGGAAACACGCGATAGTTGCGTTTTCCTGTGCGAAAACTGCGATTTACATTAGGACGCCCTTCGCTCGTCGTACTGGGAACCTTCACGCAAAACAGGCGTTTGGCAAATGCATCCCGGAATTCCCGCGAAAGGGCCACCCGACCCTGGGGCGCCCCTATCGGGTGGACTTGAGCAGCTTGTACTCCACCGAATCGCGGAGGGCCTCCCAGCTCGCTTCGATAAGGTTGTCGCTCACTCCGACCGTTCCCCAGATTTCTTCGCCGTCGCTGGACTCGATGAGAACACGGATCCGCGAGTTCGCTCCTTCGCCGCTGTCGAGGATTCGCACCTTGAAATCACGCAGTTCCACGGACTGTATCTGCGGATACACCCGCTCGAGGGCGAGGCGAAGGGCTTTGTCGAGCGCTCCGACCGGACCGTTGGATTCGGCCACGGTGTGGTGGATCTCTCCGTTGACGGATAGCTTGACCGTCGCTTCGGCAATCAGCGATTCTTCGGCGCCCCGTTTTTCGACGATCACGCGATACCCCTCCAGCACGAAGAAATCCTTCTGCTGCTTGAGCCACTTCGAGAGCAGGAGCTGGAAGGAAGCGTCCGCCGCTTCGTATTCATAACCGTTGAACTCAAGCTGTTTGAGTCCATCGAGCAATTGTTTGATGTCGTCGCCGGTTTCGTCAAGGTGGATCCCGAGTTCCTTGGCTTTCATCATCACGCTGCTCCTCCCCGACATGTCGGAGATCACGACTCTCTGGCGATTCCCAACGAACGAAGGATCGATGTGTTCGTAGCTGCGCGCGACCTTCTGCGCGGCGTTGGCGTGCACCCCTCCCTTGTGCGTGAAGGCTGATGCGCCGACAAACGGCTCCTTCGTGTTCGGCCGGAGGTTCGCCAGGTCGTCCAGGAAAAGCGATAACTCCCTTAGCTTGGACAGGTGTTCGCCGCAGTTCATCGTGTAGTCCATCTTCAGGGCAAGATTCGGGATGATGCTCGTGAGATTCGCATTGCCGATCCGCTCGCCGTACCCGTTCATCGTCCCCTGGACCATCCGCGCGCCGACCTGAACTCCCGCCAGGGTATCCGCGACCCCGACCCCCGAGTCGTTGTGACAGTGAACGCCGACCCGGCAATCCGAAAAACGCTCGATCACATCGCCGGTGATGCTCTTGATTCCTTCGACGAGCATTCCGCCGTTGGTATCGCAGAGCACCAGCCACGAGGCGCCGCCCCGGACCGCTGCTTCCAGCGTCTTGATTGCGTACTCGGGATTGTCGGTGTACCCGTCGTAAAAGTGCTCGGCGTCGTAGATCACTTCCCTGCCGTTTTCCACGAGAAGGCGTACGGAATCCTCGATCATTTCGAGATTCGCTTCCGCGGTGGTGCGCAGAATCTCCGTCACGTGAAGCAGCCAGCTCTTCCCGAAAATCGTCACGACCTCCGTGGCCGCGTCAAGCAGGAGCCCGAGTTGGGCATCTTCGCCGGCGCCAACCTTCGCGCGCCGCGTGGCACCGAACGCCGCGACCTTCGCATGTTTGAGCTTGAGCTTCTTCACACCCTCGAAATACGCCATGTCGCGCGGATTCGAGCCGGGCCAACCGCCTTCCACGTAGTCGATTCCAAATTGATCGAACTTTTCGGTAATCCGAATCTTGTCCGCGACGGAAAAAGAGATCCCCTCTCCCTGCGTGCCATCGCGCAGGGTTGTGTCATAGATAACTACGGAACGGTCGGTCGTCATAGTGAATCGGTCGATTGAATTGTTCGCTTCCATTTAACGGGTCTCATAAAACCCGCGAAATATTCATTCATAGGAAATTCGCCGCGCAGTTCAAAACATTAATTGTCATCGCGTCGCCGGCCCCGGCCCGGCGGGTTGCATATGTCGTCGGCCTCCCGTATGCGGCGTGCCAGCCAGCGGCCGATCGTTTCGGTGCCCGGCGCCGAAAGGAGTTCTCGAAGCCGGGCGGCATCCCGCCGGGTCGATTCCCGTCTCTCCGCGGAATCCAGGCACTCCTTCAACTCGCCGACCAGATTCGCGGGAGTCGCGCGGTCCTGCAGAAATTCGGGATACATCGGCTTATTCAAGAGCAGGTTGGCGATACCGAGGTACGGAATCGTAATCAGCATCTTTCCCAGCCAAAAGGTCAGGACGTTTGCCCGGTACACAATAGCGCCGGGAACGCCGGCGAGCGCGCAACTGAGAGACATCGTACCCGAACTCGTCAGTACCGCCTTGCCCGTCACGCGGTCGGCCTTGTCCACGAGTTCGAGCTTGTCGGCCAGTTCAGGCCATTTCGCGGCTTCCCGCTCCACGACCGCGCGGATCGTCTCGTCCGGTGTGATAATCGTCGCCGTTTCGCCCGGTCGTTCCTTGAACAATTCGCAGACACCCCGCAGCAGAATCGGCAGGATTCGGCCGACCGCGATGCGCCGGCTCCCCGGAAGCAACAGGATCGAGCCTTCGGAATCGTACCGGACAAAAGGATCGTACGCTTCGGACAGAAACGGGTGACCGACAAAACTCACGGGCAGATCGGTGTCCGCGTACGATTCGGTCTCGAAGGGGAAAATCACCGCCAGTGCGTCGAGATGCCGTGCCATCTTAAAGCGGCGGTTCTTCTTCCAGGCCCAGACCTGGGGACTAATGTAATAAAGGAGCTGAATATCGCCCCCCGCTTTTCGGCTCAATCCGCGCCGGTAAAGGGCTTCGGCCAGCCGCAGGTTAAAACCGGGATTATCGACAAAACAAATGTTTTTCGGTCGCCAGGTCTCCACCCAATCGAGCGTCCTCGCGAAAAGTTCCCGAAAGTATCCGAAATGCCTCACGACTTCGAATACTCCGACCACCGACGACTCCGTAAGGTCGCAGAGGAAGGTCGCGTTCGTCTCCCGCAGCGCCGGACCGCCCATCGCGGCGATCGTCAGCCCGGGGTCCCGTTCGCTGAGATCGCGCACGGCCACCGCAACGTGCTGGTCACCCGAATGTTCGCCCGCGATCACGAGCAGGTCGGGACGCTCTTTGCCCGGGGGGGCGGGAAAGAATGACGGAAGCGTGAAAGACGAAGACATAATGGGCGATCGAAACCTTCCTGGAATTGTCCCTCAATCCCGACGCGACGCCTCACCCGGGTCGGGCGTTGATTCGGAGACGGTTGCGCTGCGGATTTGTTCGGTAATCGTAATCGCCAATTCAAGCGCGGACTTGCCGAGCGCACCCCCGACCTTCGGCTGGCCGGAACCTGTCATGCTCTGAAGAAACGCTGAAAGTTCCAGCTTCAACGGCTCTTCCTTCTCAAGAGGGATCTCCTTCTTTTGGAGTTCGGTTCCGACCTTTTTTATCAAATGACCCGCCTGATTCTTGAAGTCCAGGCTCAGGTACGCCGAAGGCTGGAAGATTCGGATCTCGCGCAGTTTCTTCAGACTGACGCGGCTCGCGTTCAAATTCGCCACACAGCCGTCGGTGAAGCGGATCCGGGCGTTGGCGATATCCTCGGTCGATGACAACACGTTTACCCCGACGCTTTCCACCCGGTCAACCGGCGCTTTCACCAACTGGAGGATGACACCGATGTCGTGAATCATGAGGTCCAGCACCACCCCGACCTCCGTGCCTCGGGGCTGGAACGGCGCCAAACGGTCGGCCGTGATATAGCGCGGGCGGTCGACCTCACCTTCCAGGTATCCCATAACCGGATTGAAATGCTCGATGTGACCGACCTGGACCAGCCGGTCGTACTCCTTGGCAACCGCCAGAATTTTCTCCGCTTCCGCAAGGGTGTAACAGAGCGGTTTCTCGATCAGGACGTGGCACCCGGCTTCCATCAACGGGATCGCGACCGCGCAATGCACGTCGGTCGGAACAACCACGCTGACCCCCTCGCACGCCGCCCCCAACTCCTCCAGGGAACCGAACACCGCACACCCGTAACGGTCCGCGATCTCGCGCGCCCGCTTCGCATCGGTGTCGTAAACCCCGACGAGTTCACAACTCTCCATTTCATGATAAATGCGGGCGTGGTGCTGCCCCAGGTATCCCACCCCCGCAACTCCGCAACGGATTCGTTTGGCGCTTTGGTCACTCATTTGAATCAGCATCCAAACCCGGATTCTCCCGAAATGGCAATCCCTCACTACCCATTTCGAGCAAACGCGCGCGGCACACCGGAACCGATCCCGATCGTCGATGCACCAAATTTTCTTGTTTCACGGTTCGATTCTTCAGACAAAGACGGGATGCATATTTTCCTGACGGGAGTCGCCGGATTGGCGGGCAGCGCGTTTGCCCGGGCCGCAAAGAGACGCGGTCACACCATAACCGGCGTAATCCACAAAACGCCGCCGCCGGACGACCTCCCCATTGACAACACTCTTGAAGGCGACCTCACCGACCGGAATTGGGTGTTTCAGACCGTGCTGGACCGGTTCCCGGACGCGCTGGTCAACGCCGCGGCGATTTCCGAGGCCGGGGAATGCGAAGCAAACCCGGAAACCTCGCAGTCCCTCAACGTCGATCTTCCCGCCCATCTCGCGCAACTCGCCCACCATTTGAGCGCATTGTTCCTTCACCTATCCACGGACATGGTGTTCGACGGCGAGCGCGGGAACTACTCCCCCGCGGACTCTCCGAGCCCGCCGAACCTCTACGGATGGCAAAAGACCGAAGCGGAAAAGGCCGTGCTCAAACAGGCTCCCTCGTTCGCGCTTGTACTCCGGCTCTCCCTGTTGAACGGCAACAGCACGACCGGGCGCCGCAGCGCGCACGAGAAACTCTTCGCTTCGTGGGCCGGCGGCGAAACCGCCCGGCTCTACACCGACGAGATCCGCCAGCCCTGCCTCGCCGAGAACGCCGCCGAAGTCATGGTCGAACTCTGCGAACGCAACGACCTGCTCGGCATTCACCACTGGGCGGGCGCCGAGCGGCTCAGCCGATGGGATTTCGGGCGGAAAATCGTCCGGCATTTCAACCTCCCGGAGTCGCTTATCGAACCCGCCTCTCGCCTGGACTATAAACAGGGACGGCAACGTCCCGCCAACCTCACGTTCGATCTGAGCGGACTCAGAACAAAACTGAAGACCCGCCCCCAAACCGTCGAGGAACAACTCGAGTCCCTCGTAGTCCCCCCGCCCGCCCGAGAATGGTTCCATTCCCTCTAACCCGCACATTTCACATGTGTCATGGATGGATTCACTAAAGATCAAGCGGGAGCCCGGGAAATTCCTGGAAAAGTTGACTCAACGTGGTAACGGATCTAAACATACACTGATTTCGGCCGTTTTGAGCTGCACAAATGTTGCTTCAGAGACAGGGTGAGGCGGACGCGTGTCCGCACCGCATCAGAAGCGATTTTTCATCGGTTTATCACAACGGATTACGATCAATCGGACATCGCTTCGACTCGCAAGGCAGACGACAGACAAAGAGGGAAATCATGGGTTCCACGATCAGCAGCACGTTTGTCAAGGTGGCCGCCGCAACGGTCGTTCTGGCTTGCACCGCGGTGTTGTCCGGTGGTGAGATTCGCATGACCGAGCGGGCGGAGGACCCGCACGGCGTGCCGCGTCCGGCCCGCGACGCGCGGAACGTGCCCCTCGATACCAGCTTTTTCTTCAAGTTGGTCGTCGCCGGCGACAACGACGACACCATCGCCACCGATTCGCTGCGTGTCCGCCTCGAAGCCCAGGGGCACGAGCCGATCGCGCTGATCGGCGAAGAAGGCAAGCTGGCCGACGGCGTCACCGGCTGGGTGCGTCAGCGGAACATTCGCGGCGTGCCCGGCGTGATGATCCACCTCGACCCCGGACAGCCTCTGGCGCCCGACACCCGGTACACCGTTCACGTCAACGCCAGCTCGCGGAAGGGGATCGAGTTCACCGACGGCGACCCGCTCTATCTACCCTCGCCGCTTTCCTTCCGCGTGATCGCCGGCCCTGAGCGGGCACGGACGGCGGGACCGGATCGCTGGCACTTTACCACGGCGGAGCGGCCGCGGGTGCACACTCCGGCTTTCACGATCGACCTTGACGAAGACCCGGTGCACTGGCACGGAGCGTTCTTCTCGGGCATCTGCAACGTCGTGTTCTGCACCCAGCAGGAGACGTTCGGCCCAACGTACGAGCTGATGCACGAAGCCCGCCGGCAGCATCCACACGCCTGGAGCTTCCAGCGTGACTTCTGGTTGACCGGCACTCAGCATCGGCCCAACGTTCTCTCGGCCAACACGCAGCCTAACATCGTCGCCGAAATGGAGACGCGCCGCATCACTGCCATCGACGAGCACGAGGACGGCTTGCTGCTTCACCTCGAGGACGTGTTTGGCCACCGGCAGTACGGCATCGAATCGAACCGCCCGCTGAGCGAAGATTACGAGCCGGGGCACAAGATTCTTCTGGCCGATGGACACCACGATGCGCGGGCCGAGGTGCTGGCCGTCGACGACGACGCTCGCACGGTACTGGTCAGCGCCGTGGACCGACCCGCCGGCGGCTGGCAACTGCAATACACCGGTCCGCTGCCGGAAGAGGAGGATCCCGACGCGCCCGGCCTGTTTCCCCCGGGCGGCTGCTACCTTTACCGATTCGACCCGGTCGGTACGCCGGTTTACTTCTGGGAAAGGCTGAACAAAGAGTGGGACATGGTGCACGGCCGTTACGGCCGCCGCGTCATGCCCAACTTTGTCGATGCCCCGTCGTTCATCTCCATTACCGGCCGCGGGGGCTATGCGCCGAAGGACTACGTCCAATGGCACGAGGTCGTACGCACCATCACGGGCCATCTGGTGGACCGCTACGGCGATGCCTCGCTGGATTTCGTATGGAGCGTGTTCAACGAGCCCGACCTCAACGCCTTCTGGCGCCAGGACCCGCACGAGTTGCTGCGTTTCTACGACTACACGGCCGACGCTATCCTGCGGGCATTCGAGGACCGCGGCTACGACTCAAACGACGTTTTCATCGGAGGTCTGGAGATCGGCGGCATCTTCGGCACGAACCTGTCACTGCTTCACCCGTTCCTCGTGCACTGCTCGCCCGCGGCCGTTGACGACGAGTTCGACACCGTCAACGCCGCCTTCGCTGACGAGCGACTCGAGGGCCTGCGTTCGCGCCGCGTCGAGAAGCTGTGCGCCGCCAACGAAGGTCGCGGCAGTCCGGTGGATTTCGTTTCAATCCACCTTTACAACGCCTCCAAGATGGCCGCGGCGAAGCTTTTTCGTGCAAAAGAAATGGCGCTGGAGATCGACGAAGCCTACTACCGCGACCTGTGGGTCAATTCGCACGAAGCCTGTCCGGATTGGGCGCCGCCGCCCGACCCCGCCGTGGCCGACGCCTATCTCGGCAACGGCTACTTCAAGACCTGGAGCATAGACCTGGTCGCTCGGCAACTCCGCCGGGCCGCCGGCGATCCCCGCTACGCCTACGGCGAAACGATCATGACCGTCTGGCCTCCGCTGAGCAATCTCCAGGGGCTCAACGCGGTCACCCGCCGGCTGGGCGTTGATGCAACCGGCGACGGACGTGCCGATAGCAGGCTCACCATTGCCGTGCCCGTCTTTCACGTGCTCACGTTGCTCTCCGACCTGCGCGACGATTTCCACGTGTTGCCGGATAAGACCGTGGACGGCCACGTAGTCAGTGGATTCGCTTCGACCGACGACGACGGAACCGTCCGCCTCGTCCTCTACGCCCACCAGGCGGACGACACCCAGTCGCGGTCCCGTGACGAGTTCGACGTTACCGTCGATCTGCGGAATCTCCACGTCTCCGGCGAGCTCCGCGCGACCGAGTACCGTTTCGACCGCCGCCATAATTCTTACTTCCAACTCGCTTCGAAGCTGCGCGAGACGCAGACCGACGACGCATACCTGCCGCGTCTGCGTGCCGTTTTGAAAATGCTCGCCGAAGAGGGAGAACAGGTACGCGACTCGGCCGCCAGGGAGCTGGAAGCGATCGCCACCGAATACGGCCACGAGTTGTTCGACATGTTCGCCGAATTCGTGCGCACCGCGGCCGACACCGAGATCCGCCAGCAAAGCGCCTCACTGCTTGACGCGGACCTTGTGATCGCCCGCAACGTCCGTGCTGTGTCTCCCGAACAGGCCGAGCGGTTCCAGCAGCTGGCCACGCTTGAGCCCACCTCCACCGCCACGCTCCACCAACGGGCCGGCGCCCCGCTTGAACTGACCGCCCGCATCAAGAGTAACGGCGTCAACTTCATCGTCATCAGTCCCGGCGGCGCAACAGAGTCACGCCGATGAGCCGGGAGGTTTGAGTCATCATTTTCTTGCCGAACGGAGTGACTCGCGTTCTGACGTGTCCCACTGCATTCCGCACCCAAAATGGAGAGACAACACGCGGCTGCCGATTCCCGGCCGTTTGATCCACTGGGCCTCCCCCCAGTTGCCCAACCGCTACCTGATCGGCATCCACTTCGGCACGACGACCTCTGCGGCGACTTGCGACTTACCGCTCCTTCATTGAATCACGCTTCAACAAACGAAAGGCCGCCGAATAAGCTCCACACGATTCCCGCGAATTCAAGTTCATCCATAAAAGATCTGGGTGATGTACATGCGATTCCGTTTCCGCCAAACACCGATACCCGTGAGCTTGAAATCGGGATCGGCGACGCTCTTGAGATAGCCTTCGTCTCCGGCTAGTTCGTCATACAACCGCGCGGCAATTGCATCGGATCCCTCTCCCGCTCGGTCGTTGCTTCGAGTCCGGATCACGGCGACATGTTCCTTCTTCTTCTTTTTGTATCCTTCACGCCCCACCCAAAGGATAACGACCCCTATAAGCGCGAATACCCATGCAACGAGAAACCCCAGCGTGATCAGGGTCCAGGCAATCGACGCTTCGATCGGGTTCTTGATCAGCTTGGGAATCTTCGAAGATTCGGAGTGCTCCCAGAGCTTCCGCTTTCTCGACATTCGGTGACTATGGTTTCTCGCCAACCTCGAAAGGTCGGGGTTCCACTTGACCTCCTTCCGCGAATGTTTCGCACGCTCCGTCTCGCAACGGGTCATAACGCCATTCTCGATATTTCTCCTGTACGGGGTCATGGGTGTATTCGCGTCGCCCCTTCGCGGGAACGAAAGGATCGCTCCGGCTTTTCGGGCAGACCCGCTCGCGGCGTGGGCTCCCCGCACACAATCTGCGGCGGGACCGAACTCCCGGCAGCCCTCCAAGCCGTTTTCAGGCGGTCGGCCGGATCGACCGGAGTGACCGTCATCCGACAACAGGCATTGATTCCGCGCCGCGCGCCGCGCCTGGAGGGATCAACGCCGGTAAAGACATGACTGGCGTTTCCGTGTTCGCTCAACCTTACTGCTGCCATTGGAACCAACATATCCATGTTGTACCGCTCCTTACAAGTATTCGCGAGCCGCGAAGCAATCTTTCGGGATATGCGGACCTTAACCCGATCAACGAGCGAGCCCGGCGACGGGCCGTCTGGATTAAGCCCTTGATCGCCTCGATCGCCGCAGAGGTCACTCGGTTGGGATAATAGCCCGGGATCCCTTCCCAATGCGCATTGATTGTGCGAGCGAGCTTTTGAAAGGGCTCCATCCGACATCGGATTGCCCAGCTATACCAGCTCTTTAGATGCTCCTCTCCGTCGCGCCGATAGTAGTAGTCCCAGGTTTCCCGGAGCATTTCCTTCAATCCCGGGCTGCGGACAAAATCGCCGCAGATGATCGAAAAAGAACTGCTCATGCACCAGATCGTTTACAATCTGATGCGTCTGGTGATGCTCAAGGCCGGAGCCGCTCACGCGGTCAATCACCGCCGCCTGAGCTTTCGAGGAACTCAACAGGTTATCCACGCCTGCCGTGAACACTTCCACAATCTGGTGTCCCGTCCAAAACTACGAGTCCAGCAACGCATCAAAATGTGGGCTCATATTGCCCAAAGACTCGTCACCGAACGCTCCGGACGAAACGAGCCTCGAAGGGTCGAACGAAGGCCGAAATGCACTCGATGGCTACAGAAACCCAGACACCTATATTTTGAGTGCTTTCTCTCTGAGAATCCAGCAGTGAAAATCCTCGATAAACCTGCTTAACAGAGTGCCATTCCCTCTAGCCGCTTGTCGGCGCTTGTTGGGCTACTGGAGTGAGTTGTTAGGCCTGAATTCGCCGTCGTACCACAAGTAAAGGCGTTGGGAGGCTCCTTTTCTGACGTTGAGGACCAAGGCGATTGCCTTTTCTGCTTCATCTCTTACCGCTTGCATTGCCAGTCTCGATTGGGAGACGGTGAAGTATTCCCTTTGAACGATCCAGTCTTGTTCTTCGGCGCCGGTCGCGGAGCTGCTCTTTGCGATGGCGAAGACGCTTTCCCCTTGCTCGTTCTCATAGAGAACGGCAGCGGTCACAACTTCGCCATGGCCTTCAATGATTTCGAGGTCTTGGATCCTCTCGATCTCGTTGCCGGCCGCATCCTTCAAGCTACGGCTCTGTGTTCCCGGGATCGGCAAGCTGTGCGTCCAACTGCCATCTTCGTAAACGGTCATTCTCCACTCGCGGTAGTCTGGTCCCATGGCTTCGTAGGCAGCTGCGGGCCGTCCGTCCTCCAGGACGAGGGGGCGCGTGCTGAAGCAGGTCTCGTTGTTCTTTTCGGAGTCGTAGGCAAGGGTCAGCTCATCGGATGTGGCTCTGGTAAGCGGGAGGGACAGTTTCTTGTTCTCGACGTTGTAAAAACTGTCATTCGTCGTATCCATTTTCATGTAATACGTGTTAATCCGACTGTAGTGCGTTCGGTCGTGGACTTCCTTGAAGTTGCAGATGTGACCCAGGTAGGTGATTATGATTTCAGTATCCGAAACCTTTTTGGGCCTGAGATAGAAGGTATCCACGTCGATGGGGTTGTCCTTTCGGGGAACGGGCCAGGTGATGAAGACTGGAGGCTCGAAGGTTTGGGAGCCGCTTTTCATCTTGTAGTACATCCATGGCGATTTGTGGGTTCCGGCGCGGGTGAAAAAGTAGATGTCGCCGTTACCCATTTTGAACATCGCCGTGTAGGAGGCGAAGGGCGTGATGTCGTCCTTTTCCAAGAAGGAGCTGATGTCATTGGGCCTTTCAGAGACGACGTGTTTTTGTCTTCCGCCAGCATGAGGTGTGTCGATGGAGAAAGGGTTGAGTCCGTCCTCCCTTTCCCCTCCGTGTCCGCCGAATACGATATGAAAGTATCCGTCGCTGTCCTGTTCAAGCGCGGGGCGGCCATGACTGTCCACCCTCCGGCCGTTTTTGGAAAGCGTGCTGTGTCCCGCTTTGTAAGGACCGTCCCATTTATCGTTTTCGAGATCGTAGCTAGCGATGTAGGGGTCGGTGAGGTAGCCCTGATAGGCGATGGAGATCTTGCCGTCCGCGAGGTGTGTCCAGCCGGTCCTAACGTTTCCGGGCAGATTGTCGGTGAAGAAGCCGTCCGGGATCTCCGGCAGCTTGGCAGGCTCTTCGCTTGCAGGGTGGACGGTTTCTGCCGGCAAGTCGTAGATCTCATTGAATGCTTTGCCCTCTGTGTAGGCATCGTAGATCGGCTGGTACTCGTTGTATTGACCATACAGGTACTGGTCGATTCTCCAGCGCCAGTATTCACTGCTGAAGGAATTCTCAGTTTCCAGTTCCCGTTGCAAGGCGGCGAAGGTCGTATCGTGCTTTGAGTGCATTTCAATCAGGGCCGCTCTTTGCTCCAGGAAGGTTTGCTCGCTCATGGCTGCA
Organism: Opitutales bacterium; assembly: GCA_007130045.1. Classification (GTDB taxonomy): domain Bacteria; phylum Verrucomicrobiota; class Verrucomicrobiia; order Opitutales; family T3Sed10-336; genus PXDC01. Next base: position 4,755 of record SLTG01000105.1, on the reverse strand, counting down.
GAGTTCGATGCCAGTGAAAAGGCTGTTGAGAGACAGAATAGTAGGATGCTTTGCAGAATGCGCATGTGAGTTGCTTTCAAAGTAAGTGACGTTTTTTACCCGAGTTAAGTGCCGGTCCGGGGGCATTGCAAGCCCTTTGTCTCGGGACGATGCCCACGGTGTGGTTCCGAGCGCGGCGACAAGACCGGGCGCGAACCGAAGCGGAACACCGAAGATCTCGATGCACAGCATCAGGGCTCCTTACCTCTGTGAAGTCTCGGTGACACTGGGAGGGGGTTTCCAGGGCGGGCGTTCCTACAAGTTCGTAGCGGACGATCAGGTCGTGTAGTCTTGACAAAAGCGACCTAGAAGAAAGGCGACCTAGAAGACGTCACGTCTTGACTATTGACAATCGAGGCGACCTAGAAGACGTCACGTCTTGACTATTGACAATCGGGCGTGTTGTTGAATGTCTCCTCACAATACTTCGGCAGCGCCTCTCCTGATCTTCCGGCACAGCGCCCGGACAGCCTTGGCACGCTTTTCATCCTGCATCCAGCGACGGGCAAATTGACTGGCCGATGCGGGTTGGGGTACAACCCAAAGACATCGGTAACAGTTATCCCAAGGACATCGGTTACACTTCAATATGGCGTTTATGCCATGGAAAAAGACCGAACCGATGGACGAAAAAGAACGATTTGCTGTACTGGCCGAGACCACTGCTCTGCTGTCCGACTGGTTTCCGTGGTTTATTCGGCTGTTTCGGCGCTGGAGAGGGCTTCTCTTTAGGTGTCAGGACCCACGGAAAGAGGGCCGGGGGGGTGGGTCACGACGCCCGGATGTGGTGCCCGGAAAACAAAAAGCCGCTCCTACCCGGTGGTGGGAACGGCTTTTTTAGATCTTAAGATTTCCTCAAGATCCGGCTCCGGCTTGTTCATCCATGGTTCGAGTCCGGGCGAAGGTCGGATGGAGGCTTTATTGTTGGCCGAATTTCATCGGAGAAATGGATTCGTAATCCGGGAGCAGCTTCCTCGCTAAACCTACGAGGTGCTCGGGGCTTGGTAATCTTTCCGCCTTCCCGATGTAATCCTCACGAAGGGTTTCTAAAAACTCCTGAAACTCGGAATCAGAGGCATTCACTTCAATTTCGCCATGATCTTGAAGCAATGGCTCAACGAGAGCTATACCGACACGAGTCAGCATCAAGTCAGTCTCGGAATCATTGACGATATATTCGGCCTCGGATCTCGAAAAAATTATTTTCATTCAATTTCCGCCATTAACGCAGAACCCGCCGCCACCGACCAGCCTCTCGCGGATCCCGGCGTATCAAACATAGTTCATGTCCGCCTTCGTGCCCGATCCTCTTATTCATTCCAGGTGTTGTCCAGCTGGAACGGTTTCCCTTCTTCCCCGCCGCCGCACCGTCACCCCACCCGCCTCCTCCCCACCAGCACCACCACGACCACCGCGAACCCCACCCACAAAGCCACCGTTCCCGGCTCAGGGATGGCCACGCCCGTTGTCTCACCAATCCACTGCTCTGCCCGAATGCGTCGTCGAGCCCTGCTGCGATGACCGTTTTCCCCGACTTACGAAACCGAACCGGTTATGGGCAGTGTTTCCTTAGCCCATCAAGCCCCTGTTGAAGCCGGGCTGTCGAAGGGCTTGCCATTCCCGTCCGCTCTTCCGTACTCTCTTCTCCATGAAATCGCTCCTTCGGACCGGTTCCAGAGGGTGGGTGTCCGTACCGCATGAAAAGCGATTTCTTATCAATCCGCCCTCTCGCCCTACTTGCACTGGGGGCAGATCGGGCCGCGCCAGATCGTCCATGCGCTTACCCAAGCCCAAGACCTCCGGCAAAACGGACCGCTCATTTACATGAAGGAAATTTACTGGCGCGAATTCGCTTACAATGTGCTCTATCATTTTCCGGAAACTGCAGACGCTCCCCTGCGGCCAGAGTATGCGGATTTCCCCTACAAACCCGATGCCGAGGCACTCCATGCCTGGCAAAAGGGCCGCACTGGCTACCCAATCGTCGATGCCGGAATGCGGCAGCTCTGGGAGACCGGATGGATGCATAACCGCGTACGCATCATCGTGGCCTCACTGCTGCTCAAACACCTGCTCCAGGATTGGAAGGCGGGGGCACGTTGGTTTTGGGATACGCTAGTCGATGCCGATCTGGCCAGCAACACCCTGGGCTGGCAATGGAGCGGCGGCTGCGGTGCCGACGCGGCACCCTACTTCCGCGTCTTCAACCCCATCACCCAAGGTAAGAAATTCGACCCCGAGGGCGACTACGTGCGCCGCTACGTGCCAGAGCTGAAGCACCTCGACGCCGCCTACATTCATGAGCCCTGGGAAGCACCGGAACACCTTCTCAAAAAAGCCAACATCGAACTCGGGAAAAACTACCCCAAGCCCATCATCGAACACAAAGCGGGCCGCGAACACGCCCTCAAAGCCTTTGAAACATTTCGTAAATAAGGGGGATACAGCATTTTAGCGTTTCAGCATTTCAGTTTTTCATCATTTCAAAATCTCAGCACCCATGCCCAAAATCCGCAACATTGTTGTCCTCTTCGGTGATCAACTGAACAGGGACTCCGCTGCCTTCGATGGTTTCGACCCGACCTGCGACCGCGTCTGGATGGCGGAAGTCGATAACGAGTCCACCCATGTCTGGTCGCACAGGCAGCGGATTGCGCTGTTTCTATCCGCCATGCGCCACTTTCGGGATGCCTTGCGGGCGGAAGAAATTACAGTGGAATACAGCCAGCTGGATGCGCCCAAGCCGCCTGACCGTCTTTCCCATCGGCTTGCCATCGACCTACGGCGCTTGAGCCCGGAAAAGGTCATCGCAGTCCGGCCCGGCGAATGGCGGGTATTAGAGGGCCTAAAAAAAGTCTGCCATGCCGAGGCCTGCTCGCTTGAGCTTCCGGAGGATCGCCACTTCAACACCAGCCCGGAAGACTTCCGGAAACACGCCGAGGGCCGCAAGTCCCTGCGTATGGAATTTTTCTACCGCGAGCTGCGCAAGCGCGAAAATGTACTGATGGCCGGTGACAAGCCGGAAGGCGGCGACTGGAACTACGACAAAGCCAACCGCAAAGCCTTCGGCAAGAAAGGCCCGAAAGATCCCGGATCGGGTCCTGATTTTCAGCCCGACGCCACCACCCGGGCAGTCATCGAGCTGGTGGAAAAGCGTTTTAAGAAGCATCCCGGCTCCCTCGCATCCTTTGCCTGGCCCGTTACCCCGAAGCAAGCCAAGGCCGCCCTCAAGCGCTTTATCGATACCCGCTTGCCGGAGTTCGGCGATCATCAAGACGCCATGTGGACGGGAGAGGCCTGGCTCTACCACTCCCTCATCAGCAGCTCGCTCAACTTAAAATTGCTTGACCCCCGCGAAGCAGTGGCAGCGGCCGAGAGCGCTTACCGCGACGGGCGGGCACCACTGGCGGCGGTAGAGGGCTTCATCCGGCAAATTCTGGGCTGGCGCGAATACGTGCGCGGCATCTACTGGACCCACATGCCGGAGTATGTGGAGCGCAATGCGATGGAGGCCAAAGAACCCTTGCCAGAGTTTTACTGGACCGGAGATACAGAACTTACCTGCCTGCAAGCCGCCATCGGCCAGACCCTCAAGCACGGCTAAGCCCACCACATCCAACGCCTCATGGTGACGGAGCTCTATGCCTTGCTTCTGGGCGTGCATCCCAAGAAACTGCATCAATGGTATCTCGCCGTCTATGTGGACGCAGTGGAATGGGTGGAATTACCCAACACCCTCGGCATGTCGCAATACGCCGACGGTGGCCTCATGGCCTCAAAACCCTACATCGCCACGGGCAGCTACATCAACAAAACGAGCAACTATTGCGCCCAGTGCCCGAAAAATCCAAAAGAAAAAACAGGAGCAAATGCCTGCCCCTTCACCACTCTCTATTGGGACTACTTGCTCAGGCACGAAAGCAAGTTGCGCAAAAACAACCGCATGGCGCTTCAAGTGCGCAACTTGGATCGCATCGACGAGGCCGAGCGCCAAGCCATCCATAATACCGCCGAAAAAATCCGTAATAACCCCGCCCTCCATTAAACAATTTAATATGACTGAAAAACACATTCTTGTAACCGGCGCGTCCGGCCTCGTCGGCACTGCCTTATCTAAGCGCCTAAAAGTAGCGCGGCACCGCGTGCGCACCCTCTCCCGAAGCCGTGGTGATGCACAGTGGGGAACCCGTTGGGGTCAGCCCTTGAATTAACACTTAACGGGGTCGCGGGCTTCCCTCTCATTCGTCGGGAGTTCGGAGAGGAATCAAAGGATCCAATTTTTCGTGTTTTTGGCCCCCAGATGATCACTGCTGTCCGTCCTCCCGAAGCGCCCGAGCTCAATCCCATCACCCCACCCCCAGTCGCTCCGCCACATCCTCGTAATCCGGAGCCCGGGCGTAGAGCTTTTCCAGCTCCTGGCGTGACCGGCTCTTCCGGCCGAGGGACTCGTAGGCGAGGGCGCGTTCGTATTGGATCGCCTGCAGCAGAACCGGCGAGCGGTCCTTCCTCCGCCTGAAGGCGGCGGTCACGGCATCCCGGGCGACCGTGTGCAGGCCAAGCGGTCGCAGGGCCCTCCCCTTCCACAGAAGCACGGCGGCGTGGCCTTCCGACTCGTTCTCGATGTCCCGGGTCAGTTCGACGACTTCCTGGCAGGCTTTCGAGCGGAAGTCTACTTCACTTCAACGGAAGCCTCCTTGTCAAAGGGGTTGGTCCGCC
>SLTG01000136.1 GCA_007130045.1 Opitutales bacterium | reverse complement strand
TTGATGGGCCATATTGTGGCGTGTCTGCTTCCTCCGTCGCACTCCGTGCTATGGAGGACACGTGCAGACGCTCGCCGCGTCATCCGGGATTGGCAGGAGCGCTTGCAAGCAAGCACGCCACAGGGGGAACGACGGGAATCGGGAACTTCCGTTAGATTTCATTATTTCCGGCGGGCTGGAACCAAAAATTCGATTCTTTCTTGCCAAAGCGAATATCGCTCTCTTGAGTTGCCGCGTGGAGTCCGTGTCTCGGGGTGCTCCGCGGAGTGTATTTCCCGTTTTTCTTTGAAACGGACGGGGTTGAACAACCGAACAAGACGAGGCAGAGGTAACAAGTATTATGGCAGTAAAATTAGCAATTAACGGATTCGGACGAATCGGCCGACTGGTCTTCCGCGCGATCGCGGACGAAGGTCTTCTAGGTCAAGAGATCGAGGTGGTCGCGATCAACGACCTCGTTCCGGCGACGAACTTGGCGTACCTGCTCAAGTACGATTCCATCCAGGGGCGATTCGATGGAGAAATCACCACGGAGGGCGACGATGTCCTGGTGGTCAACGGCACCCGGATCAAGTGTCTGTCGCTCAGGGCCGAGCCCGCTCGGCTTCCCTGGAAGGAGCACGGGGTCGATATCGTACTCGAGTCCACAGGGCTTTTCGTCCAGGACACCGTCGTGAAGGGGCACCTCGACGCCGGGGCGAAGAAAGTGATTATCTCGGCGCCCGGCAAGGGCGACGTGAAGATGATTGTGGTCGGGGTCAACGACGACACGCTCACCGCCGAGGATCACGTGATTTCGAACGCATCGTGCACGACAAACTGTCTCGCGCCGATCACCAAGGTGATCCTGGACAATTTCGGGATCGAGGAAGGCCTGATGACGACGGTCCATTCGTACACGGCGACGCAGAAGACGGTGGACGGTCCCTCGCCCAAGGACATGAAGGGCGGTCGTTCGGCGGCTATCAACATCATTCCATCGAGCACCGGGGCGGCCAAGGCGGTCGGCATCGTCCTTCCCGAAGTGAAGGGCAAGCTCACGGGAATGGCGTTCCGCGTTCCGACTCCCACGGTTTCGGCGGTGGACCTGACGGTTCGCACCGTCAAGGAAACCTCGTACGATGAGATTTGCGCGAAGATGAAAGAGGCCGCGGAAGGTCCGCTCAAAGGCATTCTGGAATACACGGAAGACCAGGTGGTTTCCTCCGATTTCATCCATTGCCGCGCGTCGTCGATCTTCGACGCCGGTTCGGGAATCGGGCTCAACAACCGCTTTTTCAAACTGGTGAGTTGGTACGACAACGAGTGGGGCTACAGTTGCCGCTGCGTTGACGTGATCAGGAAGATCAGCGGGTTCCTTTAACCGGATCGAATCCGGGGGAAATCCGGGTTTTCGTCCCGGCCGGCGCGGCGTCCTGATCCGCAGGGGGGCGCGCCGGTCTCCATTCAAGTCAAGATAATCTGAACTCCGATCAAGTTGTTATGGCCAGGATTAAAAGCATTAAAGACGTCGATGTATCCGGAAAGCGGGTACTCGTGCGCGCGGATTTCAACGTCCCGATCGAGGACGGCAAGGTGTCGGACGACAGCCGCATAGCCGCGACGCTGCCGACGATCGAATATCTCCTCGAACGGGGAGGGCGGGTGATCCTGATGAGTCACCTGGGCCGTCCCAAAGGGAAAAAAGACCCGAAATACAGCCTGCGTCCGGTCGCGTCCAATCTTGCGGACAAGCTCGGCAAACCGGTGCTTTTCCTTGAGGATTGCCGGGGGCCGGAAGTCGAGAACGCCGTTTCTCAGATGGGCGACGGAAGCGTCGCGCTGCTGCAAAACGTGCGGTTCTATGGCGACGAGGAGCAAAACGGCGAAGAGATGTCGGGGGATCTGGCGCGCCTGGGGGACGTTTACGTCAATGACGCGTTCGGTTCCGCTCACCGCGCCCACGCATCGACGGCGGGAGTCGCGAGAAAGGTCGAAACGGCCGTGGCGGGTTTCCTGATGGAGAAGGAGCTGAAATTCCTCGGAGATCACACGGCGAATCCGGAGCGGCCGTTTGTCGTCATTCTCGGCGGGGCGAAGGTCAGCGACAAGATCAGTGTGATCGAGGCGCTCCTTGAAAAGGCGAACACCATTCTGATCGGCGGAGCGATGGCGTACACGTTCGCGCTTGCCCTGGGGAGAAAGGTGGGCGACAGCCTTTCAGAGCCCGACAAGGTGGACGTCGCCAAGGCCGCGTTGAAAAAGGCGGAAGAGCGGGGGATCAGGTTTCTGCTTCCCGTCGACAACATGATCGTGGACGCGATCGACTTCGACGCGCGGACGGTTGGGGAGAGTCGCTTGACGAACGAGGGAGAGGACATTCCGGACGGCTGGGAAGGCGTCGACATCGGGCCGAAGACGGTCGAGACCTTCAAGAGGGAAATCGCCGGCGCCAAGACCGTCCTTTGGAACGGTCCGATGGGAGTTTTCGAAATCGAGGCGTGCAGCAAGGGAACCTTCGCGATCGCGGAGGCGGTCGCCGCGAACGGGGACTGCGTTTCGATCATCGGCGGCGGCGACTCGGTCAAAGCGATCAAGAAAAGCGGGTATTCGGACAAAGTCAGCTTCATCAGCACCGGCGGCGGGGCGAGTCTCGAATTTCTGGAAGGCAAGACGTTGCCGGGCGTCGATGCTTTGGACAGGGACGAGGGCGGGGCGGCCTCGGACTTGAAGTAGCCCGCGCAGCCGGCGCGCGGGACGGACGCCGGCCTCAACCGAGCTCGGCCGAATCGAAGGATGGTTCGCTTTATTCCGGCGGCGATTCGAAAAACTTGACTAAATTGCGGCAACTTTCCGTTGTTTAAGGTTCCATGGGTGATGACTTCCGGGGCAACTCCGGAGAGTTCGATTGAAGGGAAGAATTATGAGTTCAATGAGAAGATACTTTATTGCGGGTAACTGGAAGATGAACAAGAACGCGGCGGAGTCGGTTGCGTTGGCCGAGGAGCTGGTCCGCAGAATGGGGCAGCAATACGATGTCGACGTGGTCATCTGCCCTCCGTTCACCTCGTTGCAGGGTGTGGCGAAGGTGACCGAGAGCTCGACGATCAAAGTCGGCGCCCAGAACATGCACCATGAGCAGAGCGGGGCATACACCGGCGAGGTTTCACCTGAAATGCTCCGGCATCTTTACGTGAACTATGTCATCCTGGGGCACAGCGAGCGCCGGACGTATTTCGGTGAGACCGATGAGTTCATCAATTACAAGGTCAAAGCGGCCCTCGGCAACCGGTTGCGACCGATCTTTTGCGTCGGCGAAACCCTGGAGGAACGCGAGGCGGACAAGACATTTGAAGTGGTGGAAGGTCAGTTGAAAGGGGGTCTCGACGACGTCGATCCCGAGGGAACCGAACTCCTGGTGATTGCGTACGAACCGGTCTGGGCGATCGGCACCGGGAAGACCGCGACGCCCGAGCAGGCCGAGGAAATGCACCGGTTTATCCGCGACTGGCTCAAAAAGCGTTTCAGCGAATCCGTTGCCACGCGGACCCGTGTCGTTTACGGCGGATCAATGAAACCCTCCAATGCCAAAGAGTTGCTGGAAAAACCGAACATCGACGGCGGCCTGATCGGAGGCGCATCGCTCGAAGGCCGCTCCTTTATCGATCTGGTAAAGGCCGCCGGCGAGCGGTCGAAGTAGGCGGTGCGGCGGTGGGACGGTGGGACGGTGCGTCGGTGCGTCTGTAGGCCTGTCCGTGAGGACAGAGGGGCCGAGGGGCGAGTGGGCGATGAGTGACGGCTGGGTGCCTGCCGACGCACTGACGCACAGACTTACCGGATCCGGTGTTCGAGGGAGCGGATCAGTGCTTTCAGGAAGACCGGGTCTCCTTTGAGGTCCCGGCATTGTTCGAGAGCTTTTGCAGTGTGGGTGCGTGCGCGCTTCCGGGACTCCTCCACGCCGTACAGGCTCACGCAGGTGGCCTTTTCCGCGGCGACGTCGGCGCCGGCTGCTTTGCCCAGCGTCCGGCTGTCTCCGGTCGCATCGAGAATGTCGTCGATCATCTGAAACGCGATCCCGATTCGCCCGCCGATTCCGCGCAGCGTTTCGACCTGCGCCGGACCGGCGCCCGAAAGGCGACCGCCCATTCCCAGGGCGGCGGCGATCAACTCGGCGGTCTTGTTGCGATGGATGAAATCGACTTGTTCTTCGTTCGCGCTCCCGGAACGTTCGGATTCGATGTCCTCCATCTGGCCGCCGATCAGTTTTTCGCTGCCGGCGGCTTCGGCCAGGTCCATGACAAGCCCGGCGGCGAGCTCCGGGAATTCGCGGTAATGTCGTGAAAGGAGCAAGAAGGCGTAGGTATTGATGGCGTCGCCCGCCAGCACGGCGGTCGCCTCATCGAACCGGCGGTGGCAGGAGGGTTTGCCGCGGCGAAGGTCGCCGTCGTCCATGCAGGGCAGATCATCGTGAATAAGGGAATAACTGTGGATGCATTCGACCGCGACGGCCGCCGGCAAAGGATCCGCCCAGGGTTCGCCGAGTTCCGCCGCGGCGATAAGCATGACCGGACGCAGGCGCTTGCCGCCGTCTTCCATGCTGTAACGCATGGCCTCGTGCAGGCGCCGGGGACGTGTTTCCGCCGCGGGCATCATCCGCTCGATACCGTTCTCCACGCGCACCCGGAAGGCTTGTAATTTTGTTTTGAAGTCCATCACCGGATCGCTACTATCTGGAGTTGTCGTCGATTATGCAGAGTTTCGATCAATTTTTTCCGCGAATGTTTTCGCAGTCCGATTGGGGATGGAAGTGTCTCTTCGGGGGGATATTGATGGCGTTTCCCATTGTCAATTTCCTCGCTTTCGGCTTCTTGTATCGATTGCTCGAGGAGAGCAGGCGGGGCGGGGCGCTCACGCTGCCCGACTGGGAGGACTGGTCGAAGCTTTTCATCGAAGGACTGTGTTTTTTCGTCATTTTCGCGGCGTATGCCCTTTTGCCACTGGCGGTGGCGTATCTGCTCAGCTGTCTTCCATTCATCAGCATCTTTGGGCCGCTCGCCTACATTATGTTGATACCGGTAATGCTATTCTCTCCTCCGCTGACCGCCGCTTCCCTGTATTGTTTTCAGGCAAAACGGCGGTTGCGGGATGCTTTTGAAATCAACCGTGTTTTGACCATGGTTCAAGCCGGAGGGCAAGAATTAGTCGTTCCGACGCTCGTTTTCCTGGGAATTTTGCTGGCGGGCGCGCCGATCCTGCCCCTGGCTTTTTTTCTTGGCGTCTGCGTCGTATTCCATTTTTATTTCCGTTTGTTTCACGAACTGGAGACAAGAAAACCATCCACGCCGCTGGAACCTTATACATTTTTGTAAAACCGTATGCCGACCTACGAATATGCTTGCCCCTCGTGCGGGCATCGCTTTGAGACTTTTCAATCGATGAAAGCGCCGCCACTTTCAGATTGTCCTTCCTGTCAGGATACAGGATTGCGCCGGGTAATCGGCTTGGGTGCGGGGATCATTTTCAAGGGCTCCGGATTTTACCAGACGGACTACCGTAAAAATTCCACCGCGACCAACGGAGAAAAGGCATCCTCCGACGGCGCTCAATCCGAAAAGAAACCGGGCAAGGATACGGTCTCCTCGGGGGCGAAGGACGCGAAAAAGGCGACGCCGTCTTCGCCGAATTCCTGAATTTAATTCGATGGCTGCATTCAAAAAGAAGGAACAGAGGAAAGGCCCCAAGCCTTACGAAATCATAATCGGGGCTCTCTTGAGTCTGATTCTCGGTGCTTTGCTCGGGGTCGTTTACCTGATTGTTCAGCCCGTTGAAGAGGTCGATTCGACGCCTCCTGAGGCGGCGCGCGAGGCCCGGACGGTTTATTACCAGGAGGGCGCCATCGGGACACCCGGGCAGTACAACTGGCGACCCAAGCTGGGGGCGCTGGTGAACGGGACTTCCGGAACTCTGGAGATCGTCGAAGAGGAACTCAACCAATGGGTGGCCACCGAATTTGATTGGGAGGAGACAAGTCACGAAGGGTTCTTCGTCATCGCTCCGCGGAGCCTTAATTTCAGAATTTACGATAATACGCTTCAGATCGCTTCGGAATTGAATGCGAAGGTTCTGGGAATCGAGAAATCCGTCATCGCGCAGGCGCACGGCGCCTTCGTTCAACGGAACGGAACATTCGTTTATTCTCCCGAGCGTCTTTACATCGGGGGAATGCAAGTTCCTCATCAGGGCATTGAAGCCCTGCTGAATCGGTTTATGGAAATACTGGATATTCCTGAAGAGTTGAAGGAGGGATGGGGTCGCCTGAGCGATGTCACGATCGAAGACAGCATCCTGATCCTCGAGATTCCTTGATGGGAAATCGTTTGATCTGCAGCGGAATTCTTTTTTTCTGTCCGCTGGCGCTCGCAGCGGAAACGGCGGAACGCGAGCACACTTTTTTTTCGTCGCGAACCCAGTATTTCGAGATCGTTTCGAACGAGGGGGCCAGCACGAACTTCACGGCCGCGCTTGCCCGTAGCCTGATCCATACCACGCGCAACTGGTTAAGGCTCCCGTCTGGTTTTCCGAATCGCATATTCGTGCAGTTGGAGTCTCCCGAGAGGTATCGTTTTGAGGAGCCGTTTCGGACAAACATTGAAGTGGCGGGAAATGTGACCCTCTCGGTGCGCTGGGATCGGGAGACGGAACTCGAGGATCTGGAGCGCGCGTTGGTGCGGGCACTCCTGATGCGCGTCGCGATCTGGAATCGAGTTCCGGACGAGTCGGTTTCGGTGCCACCTTGGCTGGAGATGGGTATGCAGCGCACGTTGCAGGCGGCGGGAGATCCCTCGTACGTGGACGCAATGGTCCGGAGCATTCGCGAACGAGGTCCGATGCCGTTGAGGGAGATACTGTACCGGAACGAGGACGAACCGCCGGACGAGGCGTTTGCGGTCAATGCATACTGGCTGTTGCGACACCTCGATCAGGCCGGCGGGCAATCCGGCCGCCTCCACAATTTCGTTCTTCGATTGCTCGCCGGGGGCGATCCGGACGCGAGTATGATGGCGACGTTCGGGTCCTATATTCGGGAGATTGAGAACGCGCAGCTTTGGTGGGCGGTGGGGGTTTACGAACGCATTCAGCGCAGGGCGGTTACCCAGAGCCATTTCCACGAGTCGCGGCGGCTGGTGAATTCCCATTCGCGATTCACCTATCGCAAGGAGGGCGAGGAAGTGCGGTTGGGGGTCGACGAATTATGGGAACACCGGGACGAACCCGTCCTCCGGAGCGATTTGGTGCGTCGCCTCCAAGACATGAACCTGCAAATGCGTTTGATTCATCCGTTTCATTTTAATTCGATCCTGTCGCTGCGGCTGACGATGATGTCGTTGCTGGAGGGGACTGAAGAGGAGTACAGGCGGGGCGTGGCGATGTTTCGCGACGACGTCCGGGAAGCCGATCTGCTTTTCCGGGAAACGGAGGAGGCGCTCGACCGGCTCGAAGAAGAGATACGCCCGGGCGATTGATCCGGTGGGCCGGATGCATTGTGGCGAATAACGCCACGGGATTCGACTGCGGGGACCGGGAGGTTTCGAGGGGGCGGTGTGAAAGAGCTTGCGTGAAACGGAAGGGGGATTCACGATCGGGGATGGGTTCGTTTCGCGGCGGCTTCCCGGGAGTTGCCGTGTCGGGATTCAAATCGTGCTTCCCGTCCGTCCCGTTGATTATGGCCTGTATCCTGTTTTCCGAATCCTCGTTTTCGGTTTCCATCCGTTCGTTCGAAGCGGGTTCGTTCAGGTGCAGGGCCGTGCCGCAGGTGATACGTCTGTAGTGAGCCGGGGCCATTGGGGAGTGGCGTGGCGGAATGTCCTTAATCTTATGACTATGAATCAGTTCAGTTCTCATCAAAAAACCTTTCCAAGCGGACTGGAGGCGAAGCGGGGGTTCGCGTTGATCATCACGATTTCGCTGATGGCGTTTCTGGTTTTGCTGTTGGTCACGGTGGGAACCTTCACAAGGATCGAAACCCAGGTGGCCGGGTACACGCTGAAGCAGAGCATCGCCCGGGAACACGCGAAGAAGGCGATGGAGCATGCGATCGCGGAACTGCAGCGCCATGCGGGTCGCGACGACCGCGTGACGAACCGATGGGAGCGATTCAGTCCCGGTTTCATCGCCCCCGGAAATTTGCATCATCCATTCTGGACTGCGGTTTGGAATCCACATTCGCCGGGAATGGTGGAGACCACTCTGGTCAGTGGGAATGAATTTTTTGATCCACGAAACGGGACCTTCGTTCCCACCATGCAGGCGGACGATGATTTCGTTCGTCTGGTTGGCCCGGGCTCGACGGCGGAATTCGTTCCCACGTTTGACGTTACGAGACCGGGAGAACCGAGACTGTCCGCCTACGTTTACGCTCCGCGGATCCCGTTGCGGGTGGATCACTACCCGGGGTTGGGTACGGAATCGATTACCGGGGGTAACAATCAGCTCCCGAGCGGCGGGCACATTATCGGGCACTACGCCTACTGGGTCGGAGACGAAGGCGTGAAAGCGAGTCTCGCGCAGGCGGGTGACCGGTATCCCATAGAGGAGTTCTATATTGGAAACGACGCGTCGCAGCAGGATATTTTTCGGGAAAGGTTGGATAATTGGGGGAATAACGTCTTCCTTTCGCAGTTAAATCCTCCGATGGTGGCGGACGATTTCGCGCGGACGATCAGTCCGACCCGGTTCGGGTTTTCCTATCTGAACACGCTTTCCGAACCTGACTTTCCGACCGGCGACTTCCATTACTTCGGCCAGAATTATCAACCGGGCGATCTCAACAGCCGGCACATCAATCCGCGCCTGAGCGCATGGCAGCGGGTCATAACCCGCGGACAGGCCCATGGCGAGACAGTGAACGGAAACTTTCGAGGACTGATCCGAAATCCCGAGTGGGGAGACCGTCCGTACGGGTTCTCGAAACGAGACAGCATCAATGATGCCGCGGAGGAAATGGAAAGGCTCTTTCATGATACAACAGCTTATTCACGCGGCGTTCAGGCGACGACGCGTCAGAATGGAGGCTTGAAGATCGATCTGACACGATTCAGCCAACCCGGTTGGAACAGCGACCACCGGGCGTGGGCCAATGCGCGGGCGACATCCAGGCTGGCGCCCGGGTCGGCGGGAACGCCGGACAGTGATAATCCCGAGTATCCCCTTGGCGTCGTGGCTGCCGTTTCTCCCTTTGCGCAGCCGGTTGTGACTCACGCTCACGTCCTCGGGAGCTTCACGGGCAACGGATTGGGGGAGAATATCGATTTGAACCTCGTTGTGCGGCTCGGTCTCTGGAATCCCTTTGACGTCGATCTCGAGGTGGATTCCTTCTCGGTCGAGCTTGAAGGAGACATGCAGGTTGCCGTTGGCCTCTGGTGGGAGCATGAAGAGGAGGAGTTTGACCCTGTATTCGACGTTTGGGTCGGCGATCTGGTTCTCTTGAGTGATGATCGCCTTGCGTTCGAGCGAAATGCGCAGACGCGAATTTTCTCGGGAGAAACGCACTTGTTCAGCGTCGATAGCGCCGGCGCGCTGGTTACGGGTCAATTCGCACCTGCCAGCCCCGGCCTGGGTTACACTCTTTTTGAGGCACGTCCAACCATTTCATTTCCCGAGGGCAACACGTTGAACCTGAGAGTGCTCACCAACGAGGGCGAACTCGTTATTTTGGAAGACTCGGTAAGCCTTCAAGATGTTTCCGGCATCGATGCGGGAGCGCTTCCTTCCTATGCCAATGTAGAAGCATGGCGTGCGGACTGGGGATCAAACGGGAATTTCTTCACGTACATGGCTGATTTTGATGCGCCGGGATCGCAGTTGCCGTTCGGATTCGGTGTGGACACCCAGGGGCGCATCATTACCGGATTGGATAATTCTCTTCCGCCTCTGCGCAACCTGAGTTATGAGGAACGGGGACGTACATTCTACGGCCATCAGATTCCGAACGTCCTCGCGCGGCCCGACAACAGTCGGCGCGGCTACGCCCTTGTGTTCTTCGATCCCGGCATGGGAATCCCGAGCGTTTACCAGGATTCAAACCAGGCATACGCCAATCAATTGGAAAATCAGGGGATCATGACGATCAATCCCGGCAGCTCCAGCCCGGCATCGCGTCCTCCCCCGCACATGACGTTCTACCACATCCTGCGCGATGTGCAGCAGGATCTCCAATCGCTTTCCAGCGGGGGATTCTCGCATTTTGGATCTGGAAATTGGACGGACGACTGGATTCCGATCAGCTCGGTGGGCCAGCTTCGAGTACGCGTCGAACGCCCGCCCGCGACCATGTTCGACACCCACTTTTTCTCGACGGCGGTTTTGCCGTCTTCGGCGAATGCCGGTTGGCCGTTCTTTCTGAATCCGCGGATCCGCCCCTATCTGGATGAAACCGGGTTCGATACGGATACATTGAATCGCATGCGCGACAGCGGGGAAGCCGCCGCGCATGTCCTGAACGACGGCGCCTTCAACATCAACTCGACATCCGTGAAAGCATGGGCGGCGCTGTTGCACAGCTTTGCGGGACAGGATTTACTGGTGTTTAGTCCCTTTACGGGCGAAGTGTACAGGCACAACGACCAATTTGCGAACTCACCCCTGGGGAGCTTCTACTCCCGCTTCTCCTCGGCCCCCGGTGCTACTTTTTTCGGACGTGAAAACATTGCGGGGACGCCCGCGCGCAGCATCTGGCGGAACAGCCTGCGCGAGCTGAAGCCATTGAATTTGGAGTTTCCGCTTAACAACGAATTCACTTATCAATTCTGGTCCGAGGTGAACGATCCGGGACAGGGAGGTCAGTCGTATAACCATGCCGCGATGGCGATGGCCGAGATCATCGTGGATAAGATCCGGTCTTATGGAAATCCTGTTTTCGGAACCGTTGCCGAATTCATCGGATCGGGGATATTGCAGGATGCGATCGATGAAGTACGATGGCAGACCTCCGGAGGGGGCGGTATTGCCGAGGTCGGTTTGAATTGGTATTTCGACGGAGCCGAATGGCGGCGGATTCCTAGAGCCTCCCCATCATTCCTGACGCAAGACGACCTCCTTGCGACGCTTGGGTCGGTGCTGACGGCTCGCTCGGACACGTTCATTGTTCGCGCATACGGCGATGCCCATAATCCGGTTACGGGTCGAGTGGAAGCCCGCGCCTGGCTCGAAGCCGTGGTTCAGCGCGTTCCCACCCCGATCAACCCGGATGCCAGTGGTGTCGAGCCGCAGAATCCGAGCACCGATCGCTTTGGAAGGAAGTTCGAGGTCGTCCAGTTTCGTTGGCTGGAGCCCGATGAAATCTGAAACGGCGGTCATTCGGGCAGCCGGTGACGCTGCGGGGCGAGAACGAGCGCGGATATGCCGATCTCCTTTCGATTCGTTTTTCCGCGCTCATTCCCGTTCCATGCTTCGGAGATGATTGACTCCCGCGCACGGACTTTCCGATTAAGTGTAACCGGTGATAGAATTGGTTTGACCCTCGTTTCTGAATTCGTGATCAACCCATGATTGTTCCAAATGTCGAAAACCTGAGACTGCAATTAAATGGCTACCTCCCGGAATCGATTTTTCACGTCTGACGTCCCTGGATCCGTTTGGATTCGAGGCTTTGTTGGGAATGCGTTTAAACTGGCCGTGCCGGGACTTGTCTTTTTCGGCGGGAGCCCGGCGTTCGGCGACGGACCGGCGTCGGTTGACGATACGTTTATGACCGGAAGCGGAGCGGGAGGGGGCGAGATTCGTTCCCTTGCCTACATACCCCCGGAGCAAGGCAGTGATGCACGCATCCTGATCGGAGGCACCTTCACAACGTATGACGGCGAGAATCAACCCAGAATCGCGTTGCTGGGTTCGAACGGAGCACTGTGGAACGAGGGAGAGTTCGATCCTGCAGTACCGTCCGGAACGTTCTCGCCCCGGGTCGAATCGGTGGCGATGGGCGTTGATGGGAAAGTGACGATGGGGGGATGGTTTTCCGAGGTGGGCGGAGTGGAACGCAACTCGATTGCACGGCTCACGGCCAATGGGAATCTGGATGGAAGCTTCGATCCGGGCGGCGGGCCCAATGATATAATTTTGGATTTGGCGGTTCGCAACGACGGAGGTGTAATCGCAGTGGGACAATTTACGCAGTTCGGCGGCGCTTCGGCCGGATTTATTGCAAGTCTGAATTCAAGTGGCGATGTAAGCACTGGATTTGGGGGTGATGGATTCAACAATGTGGCGAGAACGGTTATCTTCGACAATCAAGGTCAACTCCTCGTTGGAGGGAGTTTCACGACGTTTCGCGGGCAGACGGCGGGACGCTTGGCGCGTTTAAACGCATCGGGCGGGACTGATACGGACTTCAGTCTTGGCGGGGAAGGGTTCAACGGCGATGTTTATGCGGTTGTGGTCACCGATGACGATCACATCTTTGTAGGGGGCGATTTTACCGAGCTCAATGGCGAGCCGGCGAACCGGCTGGTGAAGCTGAACAATACGGGGAGCCGAGTGGATGTGGAAGAATTTGATATCGGAACGGGATTTAATGGCCGCATTTATTCCATCGGCGTGCAGCCGGATGGAAAGATTCTGGTCGGAGGCGATTTTACTGAAGTCAACAGGGGAGAGGAGGATGTCGACCCCGGTGAGTATTCGTATAACGGATTGGTTCGACTGGAGAGTAACGGGTCGATCGATGGAGACTTTGATCCGGGGCTGGGGGCTGAAGGAAGCATTCGCTCTATTTCTTTTCAGCAGGACGGGAAGATACTGATCGCAGGGGCGCTTTTTTCCTATAATGGCGAACCACATGGACGGATTGTTCGATTGCAGGGAGGAGATATTGGAGGCGACGTCCCGCCTGATCCGATTGGGTACGAACTTTGGGCCTCGCAACGTTTTTCAGACAGCGAATTGAACAACCCCGCAATTAGTGGTCCGGAGAGGGATCCGGATGGGGATGGCGTGGCGAACCTCCTGGAGTATGCATTCAACGGGGATCCGATGAATCCGGGAACCGCGACACTACCGGAGACCGGTCGCAGAGTCGAGGAATCGGGCGTGCATCTGGCGATAACATTCGTTCGGTTGAATGCGGAAGATCTGATATATGAAGTTCAGGCATCCGACGATCTGAGCGCCTGGCAGGATATATGGAGCAGCGAAGATAATCCATTCACCGGATCGAACGCGGCAATGATAGAGGAAGTAGTTGATTACGAGCACGATATGAGTGATCCGGGTGCCGGAGGGCGATTCCTTCGCGTGGTTGTATTTCTTGATTGAAGAAATTCGAGGGAAAGGCTGAAGCACTGTTGACTTCACCGTATGAGTGTAATCCCGGGGTGCTTCTCATTCTCATACAGCTTATTGAATTAGCGTCGGGTTAGCGAAGATCGGCTGTTTCTGCACCGAGTTTTTATGGTTCATCCGTGGTTTTATCCTGTCCCTTGTTCTCCGAACGAGATTCCTTTTGATTTTTCCGGGTAAAGCTGAACAATTCGGGTCGATTTATGAAAAAGCTTTGCCTTCTATTCGTTCTCTGTGCGTTTGCTTTGCCCGGTAAACTGCCGGCGCTGATCTCGGAGCCGATGTTCCTGTACGAGGCGGATCCGTATTTTTCGTTTTCGATGAGCTCGGGCCACGCGAGCGATTACAAGAGGGCGTTGAACAGGTCGATCGACACCGGGAAACATCAGGGAGCGGCGCTGGCATGGGGATACAAATACACGTCGTGGCGTTTCGAACTGGAGGCGGCGTTCCGGACCTCCGAGGTACAGCAGTATTTCCGCATCGAGCCTTTGCACCCGGATCTGGCGCCCGGATTTCTGGTGGGGCGCACCTACGAGGCCCGCGGAAGCATTCGGGATACGGCGATCATGTTCAACGGTTATTACGATTTCCCCACGCGCCGGATCTGGCGTCCCTATGCGGGCGCCGGACTGGGATTCTCGCACTTGGCGCTGCGGAATTTCGAGCTGACGAATTCGGTCAATCCCGCCCGCTCGTCCGACTCGGAGGTCGTTCTGGCGTACCAGTTGATGGTGGGCGTGCTGTTTGAGTTGGCCCCGGAGACGGATCTGACTATCGGATACCGGTATTTCGGTTCGGAGAATGTGCACTGGGACATCGGGGACCCGATGAGGCGGGGAGAGAGAGAGGAAATCAAGTTAACCGGAACGAACGCGCACCTGTTTGAGGTCGGCTTGCATTTTAATTTCTGAGGCTCGCGGGCTCACGTTTCCAGAGTCGCCCGCGAACTGCCCTCTTCGTCCGTTGAGCCACAGCGGAGGTGATAGCGGAAACTGGAAGCGTAAGCTTCTTTGCCTGACAGCGTTTTGTACCTGGTGTCGGGCTCGGCCGGTTTGGGTTATGCGGAATTCGATTCACCATCCCAGGATGCCGCGGATGCCTTCGACGGCGTCTTCGACCGGATCCCGTCGGCGTTCGTCTTCAGGGGTTTCGCGGGCGGTCGCCGCGCCCGAGCCGGCCTGTATCAGGAGATCCCATACTTCGCGGAGATTCGGGTCGCCTACGGTTCCTGTGATCGAGACCGGGCGTTGCCGAAGCATCCGGTAGCCGAGTGCGTTGCTTTGATCGGAGAGCAGACGCAGGATACTGAACTGATTCCGGAGATCCCCGGCCGCGCCGAGTTCGACCTGGAGGTCGAGCCGGGTGTCTTCGATGGCTTCCGCATTAAAATCCTCGAGTCTCCCGGCGCCCCCGGCATAGAGGAAAGGACCGGCAAGCACCAGGCGTTCGACGACGAGGGTGCGGCCTTCGCTCATTCCCAGCCGCACGTCGATCGAATCGTACGGAATGTTGGTGAGAAGATTCACGCTTTCCGCCAGAGCCTGAACGCCCGGAGGCGCTCCGGCCAGGCGCGCGATCACAGAACCGATCGCCCCTTCCTGCATGCCGGCGAGACGCCGGATTCTCTCCATCCGCCGGTCGGGAACCGTGAGCCTCAGGCGGCCCCGTTCGCCGGTCACGTTCAGCACGGCGTCGACAGCGCCGAGCAGGGCCGCCGGATCCGCTCCCTGCGAGGACCCCTCGTAGTCAAATGAAAAGACTCCTTCAATATCCGGTTCCGCAACGCCCTGGGTATGCCGCATGAGGTCCGCAATGTCGATGTTGGCGCCCCGTCCGGTCGAGGCGAAGCCGAGCATTCCGTTGTTCGCCGTAAGGACTCCCGCGATCTCGATCTCGGCATCGTCCAGGAATCCGACCCGCGCCTGGCGGACATCGATCGTTTCGTCGTCGCCAACAAGTTCGATCCGCACGTCGTGGATGTCGAAGCCGGGCAGGACCTTCATCCGCGCCACCGTGAATTCGGCCCGGAGGTCCACCGGCAGCAGCGATTCGATCGGTGCCGGGTCGTCGTCGGGAACGGCGTCCGGTTGCGGGTCCGCTGAAAAGATGCCGGCCAGGTTTTCCAGGCGAACCAGGTCGAGATATTCGCTGTCACCGCGGACTTCCACAAGGGGAAGAGTCCCCTCATTATTCGGATCGGCTTCGAATGTGAGGGACACGTCCTGGATAACGGCGCCATCGTCGATCCCGGCGAGAACGCGGCCCTGAGCCCTCGTGTCTGCGGCTTCGCCATCGAACGTGGCGGTGATCGCAAAGGCGTTGCCGGGATCGGTCGCGCGCAGGTCGGGAAGGGCGAAACGTCCCTCCCATTCGGCATGAAAATCCTCGGGATCCAGCGTCGTTCGGGCATCCGCGTGGAATGCCCCGTCGTGCAGATTTGGGAAGGCGCCCTCGCCCAGGATGGTCCGGACCGAGGCGAGATTGCCGTTGAGGGAGAATTCTCCGGTGATCCGGGGGAATGCTTCGTTTGAGCCGTTCAAGGGCAGGCCGCCGACGATCGACGCTTCGAGAAGCGGTTGCTCCTCCGCCGAGAGAATCAGGCTTTCCAGACCGAAACTCGCGTTCGCTTTGTCAATTTGCGCGAAGGGAACCAGCGCCAGGGTCAGGGAGGGACGTTCCCCTCCGTCCATCGGTCCGAGAAGGAGCCCGGCGATCTCAATACTGTCTCCGGCCGGGCGAAGGTGGAGCTCGTCGCCGTTCCGGCTCAGGCGCAGGCCGCCGCGCAGGTGACCTCCGGCCACACCGTTTTGATGTTCCTCCGGAATCCATTCATCCAACCGCAACAATCCCAACTCGATTTCGAGAAGGTCTCCCTGGGGCAGCGTCTCGAAAACGGAACCGCCTCCCCGCAAAGAAATCGGTTGGCGGAGGCCGGCGCGCAGAAGAAAGTCGCGTTCGGCGGGCGATACGGTCGCCTCAAATGAATCGAGTTCATAGAAGATCCCGTCCGCGGCGCGTCTCAGTTCGCCCGCCACGTTAATCCGGTTCGGCAGGTGGGCGGGGAATTTCGGACGAAGGGAGCCTTCGGTCACGAGATAAAAACCCGCTGAGTCGGGAAGGGCATTGCCCGTCTCATGCGTGGTGGAGAGGTTTCCGGTGAGCGTGATCTCGGAAACCGGCGCTTCGGCGGGAAGACCGCCGGCACGAACGCCGACCGTCAGCGTGGAGTCGGACGGCGGGAAGGCGCCGGCTGACTGAAGCTCGACGGCGAGTGAACGTGCCTGCGGGAGGGAGGCGTCGATTTCGAGCCCGAATGAAAATTCGGACGCCGACACGACGGCGGACGGAGTCAGTTGGATGTCGCTCTCGTCAAGAATACTGCCCTCGGGCCCGCTGAGAACGAGATTTCGAATCGAAAGGGGTTCCGGCGTTTCGAGCTCGAAGCGGTCGTTTCGGGCATGGAGGGCAAACCGCGCGGTGATGGGATCGGCCGAAAGGCGGAGATCGCCGAGAAACAGGTTGAGCAATTCCGGAGGGATACCCGGCAGATCCACAAGAAGCAGAGGCTGATCGAGGTCGGGAAAGCTCCAAACTCCATCGCCGTTCAATTCGATTCCAAGGGAGGAGGGCGCCCCGATCCGGACGAGATCGACGCCCTGCTGTTCCGCGATACCTATATCGAGCGAGTCAAGAGACAGGCGCGTATCCGAAATGTTGATATCGAACGAAGCATTGACCGTGAGTTCATCGAATTCCGGGGGCATCCCGAAGCGCGCGGCGATTTCCGACACCCGGACGGCGTTCTCCGATTTCAGTTGAATGTCGCCGTCGCCGGAAAGCAGAAAATCGGTTTGGCCCTTCATCGAGAACTCGGGAATTGATTCGATTCCGATGTCCGCCGGAAGCATGTTCCGGGCAAAATCGATTTGGACCGCCCCCCTGGTCTCGCGGTCCACACGCGACCATTCCCCGATCGCCACAAGCACGATATGCTCGGGCCCGGTTCCGGCTGGAGCAAAGGCGGTCGCCCGATAGTCTTCTCCGTTGAGGGTTCGTTCGGCGCGGAACTCGGTACGCAGCAGGGGCGGCGAGTCGGACGACTCGCCCAGGGTGAAGTCCGCGCTCAGTTGTTGAAAGACTCCGTCGCGGTCGAAGTCCGGACGCACCTCGATCGCGGCGAACATCCTTCCGTCGCCGGGGAGATTGGGATCCTCCACGTCGAGGCTCACGTCGATTCGCCCCTCGTTGCCGCGGGAACTGAGATCCCGTCCATGCACGGCAAAGGCGACCGCCGTCCCGGCGGGCGAACGGAAAATCCCGTCGAGCTCCATAGTATCCACCCGAAAATCAATAGGCAGGTCGATCAACAGGCCTTCGAATTCCTCCCACAGGTCCGCGGGTGGGTCTTCCGGTTCCTCGGTCTCGATGAGGATATCCGAAAGGGTGAACGACTCAACGTGGACGGTTCTCTCGAAAAGGAGCGGACGAAGCCGGAATCGGGAGTCGAGGTCTTCGAATCGAATCCGCGCGTCCGGAGTCGCCAGAGACAACCCCGAGACGACCGCGGATCCGGGCCGAAGGCGGACGTTGTCGATCGACACCTCCGTGTCCGGCCCGGAAAGCGCGCGGACCAGGAAGGCTTTCTGGACGGACGGGATGAATAAGGCGGCGACCGTGACGATCGCGAGCAAAGCCACGACGGCCGAGGTCCAGAAAAAGTAAACGAAAAAACGGCGCATAAGAAACCTGTATCCGGAAAAAATTCCAACTCGATTGGAAGGAATTATCCCCATGTTAAAGCCATCCGGGCTGCGGCGCAACCGAATCCGAGCAGGGTGCGCACCCGGCGCAAAAAGCTCGACACGGAGGGCGTAAGGATTGTATTGCTGACTCATTCACACTCTTATTCTATGAAAATCCGAATTCTGGTTCCCGCGGTTTCCCTGATCCTTGCTTTTCTATTCGCCACCCCGGACCTGCGCTCCGATATTTACGTGGGCGGCAGCTTCGGTTTCGGCTTTCCGCGCGATCACGGCGATGACGACGGCAACACCATCAAGCTGGATGACGACTTGGGCGGGTCGGTGGCGGTCGGCTTTAACTTTGATCCCGTACGGCTGGAGGGCGAGTTCGTCTATCGTACGTCGGACGTTCGGCGACTTGACACGGACACAGGACCGCAAAGGGCGAGCGGCAGTGTTCAGAACCTCGGGCTGATGCTGAATGGATTCTACGATTTTTACGGCGCCCGGCTCTACCGTCCCTACATCGGAGGCGGTTTCGGCGCCTCCCGGATTTCCGCCGAACGAATCCGGTCCGAGGGAGAAACGGTGTTTGACGACAGCGAGACCGTTTTCGCCTACCAGGCGATGGCGGGGGTCGAATATGAATTGGCGCGAAACGCCGCCATCCGCGCCGGTTACAGATTTTTCGCTACCCAGAACGCCTCGTGGGGCGAGGGCCGCGTGGACGGTTCGCGCATTCACATCATCGAAGTCGGGATCCGGGGAAGCTTTTGACCCGAATCGATCAATAGTAATGGCTCGGGCGGCCGGCCGGTCGCACGGGCGGGTTCGGAACCTCTTTGAGTTCATGCTGTCTCGGGAACGATGAAGCATAGGGCAATCGTTTTTTCCGGGTTGGTGATGCTTGTCATTTATTTCGCCGGTTGTGCAACCGGCCCGTCGTCGAGAATCAAACAGGATCCTGAAGTCTTCGCCTCGTTTCCGGAAGAGGTGCAGGACAATATCCGGGCGGGCGAGATCGATATCGGTTACACCAAGGAAATGGTGGAAATGGCGCTTGGACGGCCGGACCGCGTCGTGACGCGCACATCCGGGGACCGGGAGGAGCGCGTATGGATTTATACCCGTTCGCTGCGGGCGGTCGGCCTTTCGGTCGGGACCGGATTCGTCAGCGGATCGAGCGGCCGCGCGACCGGGGTGGGAGCCGGTGTGGGGACGGGAAGAGGCGGAAGCGTCGAAGAGGCCATGCGGGTTGTCTTCCACGAGGGCGAAGTAAGCAGCATTGAAAAGAGCGAATAGGTCCCTATAATTTGTGCTATGAAGAACCTGGTTTTCCTCGCGGCGGCATGTGCCTTGTTAACGGCGTGTGCGTCCACTCCCGAACGGCGGATCGCGAAAAACCCCGAACTCTTTGAGAGTTTTCCGGCGGACGTTCAGGAGAACGTGCGGGCGGGAATCATTCGGATCGGATACGACCGCGACATGGTTCGTCTGGCTTTGGGGGATCCGAATCGGATCAGCACGCGGCAGCGCGAAGGAGAGGTTTTGGAAATCTGGACCTATACAGGAGTGTATTACACGTCCGAAACATATCGTGTGCGGGATTTCGGTCGGTTCAGCACGATGGAACAAAACATCATCGTCGATCGCACCCGCCAGCATCCTTACGACCGGATGCGGGTCGAGTTCCGGGACGGTTATGTGGAAGCCGTAGAGCAGGTCCAGCGGTGATTGGCGTTTGTGCTACCTGACGGCGACGGCTTTGCGTTCTTTCTGGACCATGACGAGATCGCCGAGAACGCGAAGGGTTTCACGAAGATGAATGTCGAGTCGCTCACGGTCGGCTTCCTCGCCATCGGCGCCGTTGAGCTCGTATGTGCTCTGGAGGTCCGGTTCCGGAGGATAGGCGGGTTCGTCGTTTTCGACCGTGTCAAGATTGACCTCGCGGTATGAAAATCCGTCCTCCCGGGCGATCCGGTCTTCGATTTCGTTCATTCGTGCGCGAAAGGCGGTGTCGAGTTCCCGCTGGCGCTGACGCTGTTCGAGATTTAGTGAAACCGCCGCTTGGGCCTGCCGGTCACGGAACCATTCAAGGTTGTCGTACCAGTACTGGAATTCCTCCAGCGTATCCTGCCGGTTCCTGCTTGCCTCGACAATTCGAGTGACGGATTCACGCTCTATCGGGAACGAGACGGCAGCCTGCTCCTGGTAATCCTCCCATCCGCTGTCGTCGATCGTATCCCATTCCAGAGCATTCGGCAGGCTGGACTCGCCGATGGGCAAATAGTCGGTGAACGAGGGAATAACCACATCCGGAACGACACCCTGGTTTTGGGTGGATTTTCCATCCGGGAGATAGAACTTCTGAACGGTCAGCTTGGTCGCCCCAATCCTCAAGTCGGGCGCTTGTCTGGTTCTGAGATAATTGCCAAGTTCGAAGATCGCCTGGACGGTGCCTTTGCCGTGCGTCGATTCCTCGCCGATAACGACCGCGCGCTTGTAGCTTTGGAGAGCTCCCGCCACGATCTCCGACGCGGAGGCGCTGTTTCTGGAAACCAGGATGCCGAGAGGCCCGTCGTAGGTAATGCCGCTGTTTTTAATCGGATCGACGCGAATGTTCCCGGAAGAATCGCGGATCTTGACCACCGGTCCGGAATCGATGAAGAGGCCGGTCAGGTTGACGGCTTCGTTGAGCAGACCCCCTCCGTTCCTCCGGAGATCAATCGCGAGCCCGTCGATGCCGATTTCGGTCATTTTTCCGATCAATTCTTTGACATCTTCAGTCGTGCTGGCAGTTGTGCCGTTCGAGTCGCCGCCGCCGTAGAACGACGGAATTTCGATTACGCCGAGGGAGCGGAAATCATCGTTTTTTCCGGGAACTTCATAAATCTTTCCTCTTGCCTGACTTGCGGTGAGCTTGATCTCGTCGCGGACGAGAGTGACTTCCTTGCGGACCGAGGGATCCGGCGCTTCGGCGGGGATGATTGTGAGTGTGACGCGGGTGCCTTGCTCTCCCCGGATCATGTTGACCACGCGCCGCAGGCTCATGTCCACCACGTCAACCGGGTCCTCGTCCTCCTGAGCGACGGCTATGATGCGGTCTTCGGGCTGGATCCGGTTGCTCAGGTCGGCCGGTCCGCCGGGAACGAGTTCCCGAATAACACAGTAACCGTCTTCGTTCGTCAAAATCGCGCCGATTCCGACCAGCGACAGTCGCATTGAGATGGCGAAATCCTCAAGGGTATCGGCGGAAAGGAAAGTGGAGTGGGGGTCGAACATGCGGGTGAGTGTGCTGAGGAACACCTCTTGAATCTCCACGGCCTCCATATCCGAGACACGTTGTTGCATCCGCTCGTAGCGCTGCGCGATCCGGTCAATCCCTTCCTCCATGTCCCGGGCCTCGATCTCGTCCGTTACCAACCCTTTGATTTCCTCCAGGTCCATTTCGGACAACCGGAGGCCATCCTGTTCGGCGCGTTCAACGATTCGGTCGATAATCGTCGTTTCACCGTGTTCCTCGAAGACGCGTTCGAGAACCTCGCGCACCGCCTCGTCATTCAATTCCTCCACAGTATCGGCCGTCTCGGCATACTCCTCCTCAATCCCGGCAAGGATTTTCCGGATTTGTTCCTGGTTGAGAACCAATTGCAGGACTTCGTGTTTGAGTCGCTGCTCCCACAGTTCATGGGCGGCGGCCGGGTCGGCGGGCCAGTCGGCCTCGCGCCGGTCCGGGAGGTAAACCTGGTCGGAATTCAGATCGAAATCCTCTTCGATCCGTGCCAGGACCCAGTCGAGGCGATCGAGAAGACGCGCCTTGTAAAGGGAAAATATCTCGAAGGCAGGCTCCATTCTTCCCTGGAACAGGCTGAATTCGATCTTTGGGCCGAACCGGTCCAGAATTTCCCTGTGGTCTTCCTTGGTGTAAAAAAGCCGTGCGTGGTCAAGGTCCGCCATGTACCGCGTAAGCAGATCGTCAAAATCGAGCTCGGAGATTGTTTTCTTCGAATAATGGGCGTGCTCGAGGAGCTGAACCACCAGCCGCGCCTCCCTCTCCATCGTCGAGGTCGCGCTGAATTCGGACTCTGTTGGCTCCGCCTGAGAGCTGGTGGACAGCAGCAACAGGACGGGCAGAACGCAGGAGAGTAATTTTTTCATGTCGCCAATACTTTAACGGATTTTCTTCGTGTGTCGCGCGAAACGATGATTTTGTTCCTTATTTCTATTCGGACAGGCGCTAATAGCGAGCGCATTTTGAGGGGAAGGCGTGTCCCGGTTTGCCGATCGGGACCGGTCAGTCGCCGCCGTTTTCAAGTGGGATTCCGAGATCGCCGCCCATCAATTCCAGAAAAATCCGGCGGGTCTCCCGCAAACGCCGAGTATAATCGTCCCAAAAGCTCTCCCGGTCCGGGAATTTCATCCATTTGGCGAGAGCGGCCTGTTCGTGGGGATCTTCCGGGATAACGGACGACCCCTTGTTCAGGTCGCGTCGCACGTTTCCTTCGATCCGCTTGAGGAAATCGAAATTCGAAAGAATGGCCTCTCCCGCCGGTTTTGGGATCAGACGCAGAGCGACAAGTTCTTCCAGTACGGGCCGGGTCCCGTTCATTCGAAGTGAGGGATGTTTGTATCCGAGCCTGAGCTGGTGGAACTGAGCGAGAAACTCCAGGTCGATCAGCCCTCCGGCGGCGGTTTTGAAGGCACGTTCCGGCGGATCGACCTGGTCCCGCTCGTTTTGAATTCGAAGGCGCAGACGCCACAATCTGCGCACTTCCTCGGCGGGAAGCGGCCCGGTGTAAAGCAGGTCCTCGATAAACCTGTGGAACTCCCCGGCCAATCCGCTGTTACCGTTGTCGCCCACGACGCGCGCGCGGGTCAGCATTTGTTTCTCCCAACCTTGGCCCGCGCCCCGATCCGAGTGGTATTTTTTCAATGCGGACAGCGTGGTCACGAGGGGCCCGGCTTTTCCGTGCGGCCGGAGCCGCAGGTCGATCTCGTAAACGGATTCGGTGGCGGTCCGGGTGCTCAGGAGTTTGGCAAACTTTTGGACCGCTTTTTCCTGTTCGGGGAGATGCTTGCGCTGCCCGATGAAAATGAGGTCGAGGTCCGCGCCGAACGTGAGTTCGTTCCCGCCGTATTTCCCGAGAGCGACCGGTAAAAAATCTCCGGGGGGGTTGAACTGTTCGATTGCGTAAGTCACGACGGCATCGGCGAGCACCGTGAGACTCGCCACGCTTTCAGCCGCTTCGTTGAACTCCAGGAGCTCGCCGATCGCCAGGCGGATTTGTTCCGCTCGCACGTAGATCCACAGCCAGTCGCGCAACTCCCTGTCGCCGTTTGCGGCGCGCAGTTCCGCCAAGGTCTCCTCGACGGATTTCTTACGCTTGAGGATCTCGGGGCGGAGGACCTCATCAAAAATTTCCGGGTGGCGGCAGAGCGTTTCATAGATAAACCGGCTGCGATCGAAGAGCAGCGCCAGAACCTGGAAGAAACGCGTGTTGGCCGAACAGGCATGGAGAAACTGGGTCGGGGTGCCGTAGCGGCCGGCGAACGACGAGATACGGCGAAGAACACGGAACGGAGAAGCCAGACCCGGAAGCACCTTGTCGAACGTTTCAACGAGATTCTGGAAGCGTGTGACCTGGTCCTGGCTGAGACGACGGTGGGATTCGCCCAGGACGAACGCGCGCAGCTCCGTGGCGGCTTCCTTTTCCGACGGGAACCATTTTTCGAGTTTCTCTCCTGCCAGAGAAGGGATCTTGTCGCTGCTGAAAAAGCTCCACCAGGCATCGAAGACTTCATCGACCTCGGTGGAGGGGATGATTTCAGTGTAGATCCCGCGCACGTATTTCCGGTGCGCGTCGAGCTCATTCAGGAAACTTTCCCAGTCGCCAAATCCGAACGACCGCGCGAGCGCCGCGCGATTGTCCGCGTCGGAGGGCAGCACGTGAGTCTGGCGCTCCTGGCGCATCTGCAGGCGATTCTCCACGGCGCGCAGAAGCCAGTAGGCCCCTGTGAGCCGTTCGGCGTCTTCCTCCTCGATAAATCCGTAGCGGGCGAGTTGCCGGAGCCCCTCCACTGTCGAATGCGTCTGCAGGAAGGGGTTGCGACCGGCGTGGAGCAACTGCATCGTCTGGACCACGAACTCGATTTCGCGGATTCCGCCGTAGCCGGACTTGATGTTGTCGTTGAGATTCTTCGCGCCGACCACTTCCCGCTCGGTCCTGGTTTTCATCGCCGCAATCTCGGTCAGGAGGGTGGGCGGCGCGTGGCGCGGGTAGCGGAAAGAGTGGAGTGTCTCCATCAACTCTCCGCCGAGTGAGCGGTCGCCGGCGACCGCCCGTGCCTTGATCAACGCCATTCGTTCCCAGCTCTGCCCGGCCGCCGCGTAGTAATGCTCCATCGCCGCGAACGAGCGAACAAGCGGACTGCGCGCGCCTTCCGGCCGCAATCTCAGATCGGTTCGGTACAGAAATCCGAATTCGTTCTGTTCCTGCAGCATCGAGGTGAGCGTTTCGCCGATCTTTGTGAAAAACTGCTGGTTGGTAAACGAGCCGCCGGACTTTCCGGCTTTCCGGCAGTGTCCCTCGCCCTCGTAAAAATAGATCAGGTCGATGTCGGAACTGAAGTTCAGCTCCCGCCCGCCGAGTTTGCCGAGGGCGAGGACGCAGAAGCGTGCGCGCTTGTTGAGTTCCTCGTCCCACGGTTCGCCGTAGCGCTTGAGCCAGCGGTCGTAGGCGAGGGCGTAGCATTCCCGGATGCAGCAGCCGGCCAGGACGCTCAATTCGAGAACGGATTGTTCACAGGTAACGATCCGGTTGACCTCGCGGTACGCGAATCGCAGGCACATTCGTCGCCGGAACCGGCGCAATGCGTCGAGGTAGTCGGCGGTGTAAGGGGAAAGCCCGCGCGCAGACTCCTTCCACTCGGCGGCGATTCCCGCCTGAAGAGCCACCTTGTTCCCCTCTTCAAAAGGGAGCGTTTTCTCCAGCCACGGAATGTAGTCGGGGTGATTGAGAAGGGTGCGGTGATAGAGGGGACTTACTTCGAAAAGGCGGAGGAGTCGCTGTTCGGTTTCTGAGGAAAGGGGGCCGAGCTTCTGCTCTTCAAGTTTTGATTTTAACTCCGAAATCATCGGCTCAGGATATCTTTCGCCTGATCGAGGACCTTCTTTTCCTCCTCGCTAAGCGAACCGAACCCTTCCGAATTGATCTTGTCAAGAATTCTGTCGACCTCCTTCTGCAGGTCGCGGCGGTTGGTGAGATTTATTTCGTACTTCCCGGCGGACGGAGACGCTCTCGGTTTCCGCTTGAACCATTTCGGGACTTCGACTCTCGGTTTCCGGTCCCCCAACTCCGGCACACTGCTGTAGATCAACTTGAAAAAGAGGTACCCGGCAAGCGCACCTCCCAGGTGGGCGGAGAAGGCGGTTCCGCCGCCTTGTGCGCCTCGTGGAAGTTCTGCGAACAGAAAGCCGAGAAGATTGAAACCGATAAGGATGTAGGCGATCGTGATCGGCCGGATCGTGATCGGAATAAAAAAGAACGCCATCGGCCGGTTGGGGTTCATGCAGATGAAGAAAATAATAAGCCCGATCACGGCGCCGGAAGCGCCGACCAGCGGAGCGGTATGCCCGAAGTTAAAGACCAGCCAGACGGTTCCTCCGACCAGAGCGCAGACAAAATAAAGCCAGCAGAAAAGTTTGCCTCCCAGAACGACGACAAGTTCCCGCCCGAACAGATACAGCAGGAGCATGTTGATCCCGATATGGAGGATCATGATTCCGCCCGGACCGGTGCTGTGAAGAAAACCGTACGTGATCAACGTCCAGATATAGCCCTCGCGTATCGCGTCGGTGGAGAGCGCGAAGACGCGCGTCATTATTTCGCTCGCAAACCAAGTGCTTGTGATCAACTGCAGGACAAACACCGTGACCGTTCCGTACAATATCCAGTGCATCGCCGTCCACGTCGAGGGACGGCGACCACCCTCGCGCATGTAGGGACGATCGTAGATCATACTCCAATCATAATACCACCGCCCATTTCCTTGACAAGCGAGGTTTGACAACAAATCGCAACTTTTTTGACCCGCGGTGAACCGGGACGCGTTTGAAGCGGGGCGTATTCAGCCGCAGCGGGTTCGGACGGCGGAAGTCCGAATCTGCGGATTGTTACTCCGGACGGGAATGAATCCCGAACGGGATCAATTCCGGGCCGGTTGGTTCCAAGTCATCCGGAACATCTGGTGAACCATCTGCACGTCGTCCGCCTCAAAGTCCGGATGTTCGTTGAGCGTTTCGGTCGTGTGCCGATGAAGAACGCGAAAATCCCGGGCGAGTTCACCGCGTTGTTCGGTCAGACGCCGGTGCGCCTCGGAACCCTCCTCGGCCGCATTCAGGCTGCTGGTGACCTGGCGCAAATCGCGTGTGAGTTCGCGTAAATTAGTTTCAATCTCCCGCAGCTCGGCGGATTCGGAGACCGCTCCCTGCCACCGTTCCATGAACGCCGCCCATTGCTCGCGACGATCCCGCCATTCATCGCGAGCGTCCGTACTCGCCGCACTGACGGCGGGCTGATCATCCATCGCCAGGATTCGCGACGCGTTCAGCGGGATCGTGCGAACGGCGTCTCCGCTCCGTACGGTGAGGAAATTCCTGTCAGGGTTGAAACTGATCGCTTCGACCTCGTTGCGGGTCTGTCCGAGCTCGATCCAAAACGTCTGACCGTTCAAAGGATCGCGCAGGCTGAATATCATCCCCCCCGGAAGGTTTGCTAGTGAGCGGAATTCCAACTGGTCAAGATAGGGCGACGAGGACGCTCCGGTTTCGGCGTGAACCGACCGGGGCGAACGCGAGCGATCGGCGGCATCCTCCGATTCCGCGGCGGAGAGGTTTTCAGGGAAGCACGGCGACGCGATAATCAACGCGGAAAACAGAATGCTGCTTATCTTGGTATTCATGCTGGATCACTCCCGATCCGGGCTTGGCGTCAGCTCGGTTGATAACGTTGTTAAGAACACGACTTGTTATTTGTATTTCCTTATACATCAGTTTGTATCCGCAAGCAATCTCTATTTTCACCTCCCTGGCTGGGTAATAGGACCCGGTTTCCCCGTTTGATTCCGGGGGATAATTCCCAGACGAACCGGAATTCGGTGAACCGGGAAGTGTAAGAAAAATCTCAAAATATTGCGGGGCATCGGTTTGAATGCACGGTTGCCGATGATGGCATGCGGCTTGCTGATCTGAGAGGCGAAGAAGTTTTTTGTGCGCACAGCCACTCACTGGTAATGCTCTCAACATTCGATAGCGACCGAGCTGATGTCCTGATGGCTTTCGGAACGGGGACCAGGTCGGTTTACCCGCGTCCGCGCCGTCAAAGTGGAATGAAAGCAAGATCAAAGACAATACTTATCGTCGAGGATGGGGTCGCCGAACGTCGCCTTCTCAGAACGATACCGGACGAAATTCGCTTGTGCGCGAATCTCGAGATTGTTTCGAACGGAGCTGAAGCGGTGGAGTACCTGAAGAGCCGGACCCCGGGCAGCGGCTCGTTCGGAAACGGGTTTCCCGATATGATTCTTGTCGATCTCAACATGCCGGTGATGAACGGGTTCGAATTGATCGGCGAAATCGTGGAGCGTTATTCGATCAGAGACGTGTGGGTGGTGGTTTTCAGCGCTTGCACCAACGATGAGGCGGTGCGTGCGGCGTACGACCTCGGTGCGGACGCTTTTCTGATGAAGCCGGGCGATTATGAAGGGTTGACGACTGTCATCCAGGCACTTGACCGCTTTCTCGCCGAGAACAGGCGCGATCATCGCCTCCTTCAAGGCGTTCCCAATCTTCGGGTCCGGCCTCCTTTAAACCGCCGTTTGTCGGCGCGGAGAATCCGCGGGCCGGCCGGCCTCCGGGAGCGGTCGCTCACGGTAAACGGACGACGGCGGGATCGCTTTCGAGGCCGATCCGGTTGACGGCGGTAATTGCCAGATGGCTCGCTCCGCGGAACGAGGGCGGCACCTGAATCGTACCTCCGGTGCGGCGGTATGCGGGAATGATCTGGTGGAAATGCCACCCGTCGCGCTGACGAGTGTAAACCGCCCAAAGGCGCAAATTTTCGTCGGCGGGCGATTGAAAACGGAGGGCGGCGCCGCCGGAGCCGGGATTCTCATTAATGCCGATTTGCGGTCTCGAAGGCTGATCGCCGCCCAGCCATGGAGAGGCCGGAACCAGAGCCGGCCCGGTGTAGGCGTTGGCGCGCAGAGTACCGGAAATTCCATTGCGATCGTGCAGCAACCATTGATACCGGAAATGAATGTGTCCTCCCGCGCCCCGCGTTCGGCGCGCAATCTCGATTTGATCGACGATTTCGCTGGCCGGCCAATTGTTTTCCGTGATTTTCCACGTGGCGAGGCCCGGCCAGATGTGGCGGTTTCGAGTGTTCTCGGAGACCCACCAGGCCAGCAGACGCGGGTAGGACTGGCGTTCCTGCCGGATGTTCCAGTATAGCTGCGGGGCGAGATAGTCCACCCAGCCGCGGTTCAACCAGAGCCTGGGATCCGCATAAAGCATCTCGTACTGATCGGCGCCGGCGATGCCTTCCGGGTGTCCCGGACGCCAGATGCCGAAGGGGCTGATGCCGACCTTGACCGCGGAATTCTCCGCTTTGACTTCCTCGTAAAACCGTTGAACCAACTCGTTGACGTGACGCCGGCGCCAGTCGCCTCGGCTGAGCCGCCCGTCACTGGCCTGGTACTGTTCCCAGTTGCGATCGTCCGGGAAATCGCGTCCGTCCTCGGGCCACGGGTAAAAGTAGTCGTCGATCTGGATGCCGTCGATGTCGTAGTTGCGGACCACTTCCCGGACGACGTCGAGGACGTGTTCCCGCGTGGCCGCCTCCGTCGGATCGAGCCAGAGAAGATTGCCGTAGCGGCGAACGAGACCGGGGCGGGTGCGACTCATGTGGCCGGCGCCGATTCCGCCCTGCTGGACGTCGAAATGCATGCGGTAGGGGTTGAGCCAGGCGTGGAGTTCCAAGCCGCGACGGTGGGCTTCCCGAACCGCGAATTCGAGAGGGTCGTAGCCGGGATTCCGGCCCATCTCACCGGTCAGGAAATGCGACCAGGGGGCGTGTTCGGAGCGATAGAATGCTTCGCCCATCGAGCGTACCTGGAGGATGATCGCGTTGAGCCGCAGTTCGACCGCGTGGTCCATGATCGCAACCAACTCCCGCTGTTGCCGCTCGGCGCTCAAACCGGGCTCCGAGGGCCAGTCGAGATTTCGAAGGGTGGTGACCCAGGCCCCGCGGAATTCGCGCGGCGCCTGCGGCAGCGATGTCCCGGACTGCTGGGCGTGCGCGTGAGGAAGGACGGGGAGAACAAAGACGGCGGCCGACGCCAAAGGGACGAACGATTGCAGGAAAAAGAACAATTTCTTCATGGATCAATTCCGGATTCGGTAAATGGTCGCTGATGCGATCGGACTCAAAGGAATCGGGCGAATCAACCATTGCCCAAGACTCCCCGGCTGGCGAGGATCCTAGTGTTCCATCCCGCAATTACCATATCAAAATGGCATAGCGATTTGCTCTCATCAAGGCAGCATCGCCCATCCGAATCCCGCCAAAGGCAAACCGGGAATCCGGTCGAAAGGATTATCCCAAGGTTGACAAGGATTGAGTCCTTGTTAAAGTAAGGAAATGAGCAAGGTGACCAGCAAGCTCCAGGTGACGATTCCCAGGGTTATCGCGCGCGCACACGGCCTTTGTCCGGGCTCCGAGATCGAATTCGAATCGGCGGGCGAGGTCATCCGCGTTGTGCCGGCGAATCTCAAGCGGCGTACTCAGGGGGACGAAACCGGTCGAAAAGAGGCGCTTCGGTGGTTCGATGAGGCGACGAAACGTCAGAATGCACGCAACGCCGCACAACGGAAACGGCTGAAGGGAGTCTCTTCCGGCCGGGGTTGGATGCGCGAGGACTTGTACGAGGGCCGGGTGGATCGCTGATGGGGTATCTGGTCGATACGAATGTCCTGGTTTACCGCTTTGATTCCCGCGACGCCGCCAAGCAGGAAAGAGCGACCGGTTTTTTACGCGAGGGACTTGAGTCGGGCGAGGCCCGCATTCCCCATCAGGCGATCCTGGAGTTTGTCGCGGCCACCACCCGCCCCCTGCGAAAGGATCCGGAGGTTTCTTTGCTGGAGCTCGGAGAAGCGGCTCGGGAGGCGGAGGAACTGATGGCGCAGTTCCCCGTCCTGTACCCGACGGACGGGGTTTTGCGACTGGCGCTTAGAGGATGGTGCACCTATCGCCTGAATTGGTTCGACGCGCACATCTGGGCGTATGCGGAATATTATGGGTTGGAAACGCTCTATTCCGAAGACTTCCAACACGGCCGCCGGTACGGAAAAGTTCGGGTGATCGACCCGTTCATCGGTTGAACAGGCAAGGATTTTCTGGAGAGCGGGTCTTGGTTCGGGGCTCATCCGCGGAAACGCCGATGCTATCGATCAAGCGCCTAATCCGTACCATTCTTCTCAGCGAGGAATCTCAAATTTGAAATTTTCGATCTGAAATGCTTGTTCATGCGGCTTTCAGAGGCCAAATGAAAAAGCCGTAGGGTAGTAATATCCCCCATCCGAAGGGGCTTGCCGCTAGAACGAGCGGCGGTTAATATGGGTCTATTCAATCAGATATTAAACGAGCGAGCCCATCCGGTCCGAGGCTCTTCCCCGAAATAGTCCGGAGCAGCGACGAAAAACGTCAACGCGCGGAGGAGGTTCCGTTGCGTGCCGAGCTTTTCAGTGCCGAACAGCTCATTCATCACGCGCACGACCTGGCCCGTAACCAAACGATCGCCGACCGCCGCGGCCGCAATGGTCTGTTGGTGCGGTTGGACGAGAACGAGAACCAGCTCCGGGCTTTTAATCGCGCTACTGTCGCCGCAGATGCAAGTCCGGGGCGCATCACGCCCGCCACCGAATGGATGCTGGACAACTTCCATCTGATTGAAGAGCAGATCCAGATGGCCAGACGCCACTTGCCCCGGGGTTACAGCAGGGAATTGCCTTGCCTGGATAAAGGACATTCCGCCGGTTTGCCGCGTGTTTATGATCTCGTCCTCGAACTGATCTCGCATGTGGACGCGCAGATCGACGCCGGAACGCTGAACGCCTTTGTTTCCGCCTACCAGTCGGAGTGCACGTTGAAAGTCGGCGAATTGTGGGCGATCCCGATCATGTTGCGGCTGGGTTTGATCGAGAATCTCAAACGGATCACCACCCGGCTGACCCTCGCCTGGGAGGATTACGACCTCGCTGAGGCGTGGGTGGAACGGCTCCGGAAAATGGCGGAGGAAAATCCGTCCCACCTCGTCGTGGTGCTGGCGGAAATGGCTCAAGCCGACCTGCCCGTCTCCAGTTCGTTCGTGGCGGCGTTCTGTCAGCGTTTGGCGCGCCACAGTCCCGTACTCCACCTCGCGCGAACCTGGCTCGAACAGCATCTCGGCGAACACGGACAGTCCATTGAACACCTTTGCCATCTGGACAGCCAGAATCAGGCCGCCGATCAGGTCTCGGTCAGCCATAGCATCACCAGCCTTCGTTTTCTCAGCGCGATGGATTGGAAGGGGTTTGTGGATTCACAAAGCCGTATCGAGTCCACGTTGATGACCGACCCTGCCGGTGCTTACGGGTCGATGGACTTCGCCACCCGCGACCACTATCGTCATGTGGTCGAATCTCTCGCTCGGTTCAGCGGACTCACCGAAACGGACGTCGCCCGGCGCGCCATTGATCTGGCAGCCCAGGGGGCGGGGAGCGATGGGCGAACCGCCCACGTGGGGTATTACCTGGTCGATAATGGGCTGCGGACATTGGAGCGGGCCGTGAAAGTACGTTGGCCCTGGCGCCGATTCGTCGAACGAAGTATGCGCCGGATGCCGTTGACCTGCTATGCGGGGGGGATAACGACGTTGACTCTCCTCGGCACGTTCGTTTTCGCGCGGAAGGTCCTTGAACTCGGCGCGGGGGGCGGGCTGCTCGCCGGGCTCACGTTGGTGTTTCTGCTCGGCGCCAGTCAATTGGCGGCGGGGTTGATGAATTGGCTGTCCACGCTGGTGGTCAAACCGAATGTCCTCCCACGACTCGATTTTTCCTCCGGCATCGCCCCGAGTTGCCGCACGTTGGTCGCGGTACCCACCATGCTTAAAAGCGCTGACGGCATCGAGCGCCTTATCGAAACCCTGGAGATTCACTATTTGGCGAATCGGGATCCTTGCTTGCATTTCGCCCTGCTGACCGATTTCGGCGACGCCCCGGACGAGGTCATGCCCGGCGATTCCGAGCTGGTCGATCAGGCGAAAACCGCCATCGAGAGGCTCAACGGGAAGTACGCGCCGGAGGGCCGGGATCGCTTTTTTCTGCTTCACCGTCCTCGTATCTGGAACGATGGCGAGGGGGTTTGGATGGGGTTCGAACGCAAGCGCGGAAAACTGGCGGACCTGAACACGCTTCTGCGCGGCGGCGCCCGGGAATGCTTCTCGGAAATCGCCGGGGAGTTGTCACTCCTGCCGACAGTGACCTATGTCATCACCCTCGACACCGACACCCACCTGCCGCGCGACGCCGCCAGGAAACTGGTCGGCGCCATGGCCCACCCGCTGAACCGGCCCGTGTTCGACTCGGGGCGTGAAATCGTCCGCCAGGGCTACGGAATTCTCCAGCCGCGGGTGGAAGTCAGCTTGCCCGGCGCGCGACGCTCCTGGTTCGTCCGCCTCTTCGCGGGCGAGGTCGGCATCGATCCCTACACACGACAGGTGTCCGATGTGTATCAGGATCTTTTCGGGGAGGGCTCGTTCATCGGGAAGGGTATTTACGACGTCGACGCTTTCCGGCGGGCCACGAAGGACCGCTTTCCCGAAAACACCGTGCTCAGTCACGATCTGCTGGAAGGCTGTCACGTGCGTTCCGGATTGGTGAGTGACGTCGAGCTGTACGAGGAATATCCCTCCCGGTACGACGTCGACGTCGAACGGCGGCACCGTTGGACCCGGGGCGATTGGCAAATCGGGCGATGGCTCCTGCCGAACGTGTCCGGCGCCGGGGG
Organism: Opitutales bacterium; assembly: GCA_007130045.1. GTDB lineage: Bacteria > Verrucomicrobiota > Verrucomicrobiia > Opitutales > T3Sed10-336 > PXDC01. Next base: position 1,785 of record SLTG01000136.1, on the reverse strand, counting down.
TCACCGCTTGCGCAATCCTCTTTCGGCGCTTTCCCGGTGGAAGATACTGGACAATCTCAGGCGCAGTCTCGTTCCGGCCGGATTGATGCTGTTGTTGCTGGGCGGCTGGTTTCTCCTCCCCGAACTCGGTATAATCGCCACGCTTTCGGTTCTCGCGATCCTCGCTCTCCCGGCAGCGCTGGCTGCGGGCGTCAACCTCCTGCGCAAACCGACCGATCTGCCGTGGGCCATCCATCTGCGGGGCGCCGCCTCTTCAATGGGCCGGCAATTGGGCCAACTTTTTCTCGCCGTGTCTTTTCTGCCCTACGAGGCCTACATTAACCTGGATGCGACCGGCCGGGCCCTGGCCCGTCTGCTGGTCACCCGCAAGAGGCTGCTGCAATGGCAGACTTCCAGCGACACTGAAGCCATAACACGCTCGAAGTTTTCCGGTTTCTACGCCGCCATGTGGATTGCCCCGGTGGTTGGGGTTGCGACGGGACTTTTCCTGACCGCCACGGAATCGGCCCAATTGCTTCCGGCTCTTCCGTTTCTCGTTCTTTGGACGGCGGCTCCCGGGATCGCCTGGTGGATCAGCCGGCCCATTGTATCCGCACCTGAATTACTGACTTCCGAACAGGAGAAGTTTCTCCGTTGCTCGGCGCGCCGGCATTGGCACTATTTCGAGACGTTCGTGACCGAAGAGGAGAACTGGCTGCCCCCCGACAATTTCCAGGAAACCCCCGAGCCCAGGATCGCGTCACGGACCTCGCCCACTAACATAGGTCTGGCCTTGCTCGCCAACCTGGCGGCCCGCGATCTCGGGTACCTTTCGGCCGGAGGCCTGATCCAGCGCACGGAAAACACCCTCGCCACGGTGCGGAAGATGGAAGGCCACCGCGGACATCTTTTCAACTGGTACGAAACACGTACCCTCAAACCGCTCCTGCCGCATTACGTTTCCAGTGTCGACAGCGGCAACCTGGCCGCACACCTGATGACCCTCGCCGCCGGACTGCGCGAGCAGCCCGACGAAAAAATCCACACCCCGGAGGTGTTCGCCGGTCTGGGAGACTCCGTGAGAATCCTGCGGAGTCTGCTTGGCCATGAGTCCGGGTTGGCCGATCTGGAAATGGAGCTGACGACTGCCCCGGGCGATTTGCGCGGGGCGCTCGCCCTGCTCCAAAGGGCCGCGGCCGCAGCGAACCGGACGGTCGAATCCACCGCCGGCAAAGGAGAGGAATGCAGTCGCTGGGCCCGGGCCCTGAAGCGAGACTGCGAAGACCATTTGGAGGATATGCGCTTTCTCGCGCCCTGGCTGTTTCTGGACAACCCGGAAGGGATTGATGAGGCGCTCGGTCAACCGGGAAATGTTCCCACTCTGCGCGACGTCGCCAACTTCGAAAGAACCCTGTGTCCCCGGCTCGAAGCGTGCTTGCGCAATCCGGGATCACCACCCTCGAAGCCGTCCGAAAGCGCGCACCGGGAAACCGTGGAGCTTATCGGCGCCGTACGGAAGGCCGCCAAACGCGCCGCCGCGCGCCTCGTTGCTCTGGAAGGCCTGGCACGGGAGTGCGACGACTTGGCCGCGATGGATTTCGAATTCTTGTTCGACGCCTCCAGAAATCTGTTCACGACCGGCTTCAACGTCGGCGAATGCCGGAGCGACGCCGGCTTTTACGACCTTCTCGCCTCGGAGGCACGTCTGGGCAGTTACCTTGCCATCGCCCTGGGGCAGATCCCGCAAGACCATTGGTTCTCCATGGGCCGGCTGCTGGTCGCTTCGCGCGGCGAGCCGATCCTGGT
>SLTG01000146.1 GCA_007130045.1 Opitutales bacterium | reverse complement strand
TTGAACGAAATCCTCGATAGTGTTCCGCAGAAAATTTATGAACAATGCCCAGCTCTCAAGAGGGGAATGATCGAGTATTTGAAGGGGAGTAGAATCCGAAAACCTGATGACGGGAAGTATACCATCGTTCCCAGGATCGGATGGGCGATCTCGTTTTTGGGTACTCGTGTCGGTTCGTAGGCGGGATTGTCGGACTGGAAGGACCAGTGGGTGGGGTTTTGGGTGAGGCGTTTGATGGCTTCGGTGGCGGGGCCGAATTCGGGGAGGTTGGCGATGTCGATCTGGCGGTCGTGGCGGGGGTTGCGGTGGTATTCGAAGATGACGAGGTCGCCGGTTTCAAAGCAACGGAAGGGAATTGACCGGTGATCGGTCCCGGGCTTTTCTGAACGGGAATGGATCCGGTGTATACGGCACATGCCCTCGAACGAATGGCCAAACGGCAATTGCGCCGGGAATGGGTTGATCGCGTGGTGATTGCGCCGGAACGGGTAGAGCCGGACAAGGAAGACCCGGCTCTGGAACGCCGGCTGGCGGCAGTTCCGGAGCTTGCAAATCGAGTTTTGCGGGTTATAGTCGCAAAGGATGAGCCGAATCGCGTAATCACCGCGTATTTGGACCGGAAACTCAAAGGGAAACTATGAAGGTGACGATCGATCGCAATGCCGACGCGCTGTACTTGGATTTAAGCGAAACACCTGCCGCCGAGAGCGAGGAGATTTCGCCTGGGGTGATTCTGGACTACAACACCGAGGGCAAGGTCGTGGGGATTGAGATGCTTCACCTCTCCAAGCGCGTGCCTGCGGAAACGCTCAGTCGGCTGCAGTTGGAGACCGTTTAGTCCTTTCTCCCGTTCAAACCCATCGAGGGAAGGACAGACAGGAATGTCTGTTTCACCTTGATTGATGGTTTGGCGCAAGGCTTCAAAGGCGGCCTTGGCGTTTTCCTCGTCCCTCATAGTCATCCGATCATCCGTAGGCTCCGTGGCGGGTCTGGTGGATCATTTCCCAGAGGAGGTCTGTCTCTCCGGCTTCAATGACTTTGATTGGCTTACGTCGATCAAAGCCCGGATTTGGAGTCTCCAGCCAAGTGCCGAGTTCTTCGTCCGGGACGAATTCCGAGAGCGCGTCGAGGAGGCGGAGGACTTCCGTTACCTCCCGGCCGATCGGCGCGGGAATTTTCGGGGCCTTTTCGTAGGTGGCCAGTTTTCGTTCCGAGCAGTTCGCGAGCTTAGCGAACGTGGATCGGTTGATCCGGCGTTTCCGGCGCCACTGCATCAGAGCCGTGCCACTCCGGGAGGCTTTTTTCAGATCTGCCTGGGTCTCTCGTTTTGTCGCTGTTGCCATGATCAACGTTTGTTAAGTCTGAATCGGAGCCACAGTTGCTAAAATATGCAAAATTGCAGGTTTTGGGCAAGGGGAAAATCAATTGCTCGCGGAATCAGGTGAAAACAGGGAGGCTGGAGCGAGGTTCTCGGGAAAGACGACCAAGTTCACGCCTTTGGAGTTTGCTGCGCTCGGAACAAGAATTGCCTCGAATCCGGCATTCTGAAATGCCCATCCCCACGACTGGGTCAGAGCTTCCCGGCGCCGGCGGTTCTCCCGTCGCCAGTCCAGGTTCCGGATCGCGTCTTCGCTGAGAATCAACCGGCGTCGTAACCTAGCGCCTTGAAGAGCCTCGATCAGGCGGAGAATTTCGGGGGTGACTGGGGGCGAGAGTCAGTGCGGATACGGTGGAACCTTGGTCGCGAGTTCCTTCTGTTGCAAGAGTGAAAGGAGCTCCGCGAGGATCGGCAGATCCGCCTGAGCCCAGGCGAGGCGGTCGGCTTCTTCCAGGGTGACCCACTGGAAAGCGGTGTGTTCGGTGAGCCAGATTTTCGGACGTGCGTCACAGCGAGCGAGGAACGGAATCAAGCGGTTCGTACCGAAATCGTATTGATGCGTGACAGGAGTGAGGGGATGCAGGGAACCGACATTGAGGTGGAGTTCCTCACGCAACTCCCGTCGCAGGGCGTCCTCTGGCGACTCCCCGTCCTCCACCTTGCCACCCGGAAATTCCCAAAGCCCGCCGAGTGATTTTTCGGGCGGACGCTGTGTCGCGAGAAAGGCGTTTTGAGCGTCAAGGAGGATTAGGCAGGAAACGGTGATCATGACGACGGGTTCGGAAAGTTATCGCAGTCTTTCCATCATCGCTCCCAAGATCGGGTGGGCGATCTCGTTTTTGGGTACCCGTGTCGGTTCGTAGGCGGGATTGTCCGACTGGAAAATCCAGTGGTCGGCGTTCTGGATGAGGCGTTTGATTCTTGAGTTTATTTTCTATCAGGACTTTACGCTGATTGAGAATTTAGCCCTGCCCGGCCGCCCCTTTTTTGGAGAATTTTCTTGCATCTGGAAGGAAATTTAATGACTCTGTGATTGAACCACTGAAAGCACGCATGTGCCGTAGGTGGTGTTTTTTTTCAATGAAGCGGCCTCAAAGCGGGCCGCTTTTGTGTTTTTATGGTTTCGGATAGCATACGACGCCGAATTCGTGGTGGCGGGATGCGTTCAGATTGAGGCTCGGTTTCAGCCGCTCCAGGTATCCGCGAATGTCGGCGGAGGACATGTATTTTGCCAGGCGGTTTGGCAACCCGCTTCGACCAAGCTCATTCCGGATGTGCAGACCGACGAGATATGCGGCGGTATCGGCGATTTGGATAAAATAGGATTGGTCGGATTTCTTCGGCAGCGGATCTTCAATCAAATGCTCGATCTCCTTTCGGTAGTAGCCGTGACCGTACTTGGATTGGATTGGGTTGAATCGCTGGATCCGCCGGGCGGTTTTTCGCATTTTCCCGACGCGGCCTTCGTCGGAAATGATCAGAAATCGATTCCCCTGGGCGGACAGGTCGTTCTCAATCCGTTGGATCGAATAGGTGAAGGCATTGTCGAGGACATCATAGTCCTGGCGGCTGATTGAGGCTTTGTTGATCACGACATTGATGATCCGGCAATTCAGGCTGGCAATCATGTCGCAAGTAAGCTCAAGGATTTCTCGTCGGTCACCAGGAGAATAGTTCAGGTTGCGGTAGGGGTCCTTATCAAGCAGGAATTCGCGTGTGTGAAATTCAAAGCTGAAGGGAAATCGGTGGCTTTGCCAGAGCTGTTTCCTGAACGCATGCATCTTCTGGTGATTCTCCTTCCAATCAAGATGATGCATGTAAACGGCGGAGAGTACGAACACGTCTGTCGAAGTCTTGGGCCATCCATCGTCCCCGCTTTCGTCATAGTAGGCCAGGTACATATACGATTTTAGCTTCTAATCTTGTGCCAGTCCCATCGAACACAGGATTCGGGGCTGTTTGAGTTCGGTGTCGTGGACCTGAGTCACGACGAGACGGTCGTCACGGTGAAGGGTGGTGACGAGTTGGGCGAGGTCGTCATCGTTGATGCCGGTGCGAAGCTGACGATTGAGTTTCTCGATCGCTTCGGTGGTCAACGGGTGGTCGTAGATCGCCTGGATGGCCGCCCGGACTTCATCCGTGAGGAAGAGGTCGCCTTCGCGGAGGCGCAGGTAATCCTGGAGGCGTTCGTAGGTGCGATAACGTGCGCCGCGCCGGTTGCCGAGTTGGCCGGATTATGTGAGGTCAACTTCGTCGTCTTCGGGTTCGTCGAGAATGCCGGACTTTTCATTGTAAAGCTCATGGAGGGCTTCCTCGTCGGTTGGCGTCTGGGCTTCAAAGAAAGCTTCATCGGAGCCGACGACTTCCGCATTTTGGTGCAAACGTTCCACAAGCCGGCGGCGCAACCGGATGATCCGTTCCACCCCTTCGGCCGGGAGAAACGAATAGCAGTGAATCACTTCGGATTTCTGCCCGATACGATCGACCCGTCCGGCGCGTTGAATCAGGCGGAGCAGCGCCTGAAATTTAAAGTCTTTTTCCGGGGAAATATCTCCGGCTTCCGCGATGATTGCATGGAGAGCCCGTGCATCACGACGCAAGTCCGCCACGAGGGTCCGCTTAAACACGTCGTACCGAATCCAACGGTAGCGATTGGGTTGATGGTCTGCAATGAAGCGGTACAAGCGCGCGCCTTCCGCGTGATAATGCTCTTCGTCCCATTGGTGGAGAGGCGGCAGATCCGGTTCGCCATCGTCAAGGTCCAGTTCGCCGTCTCCCTGGTCACGAATGCGGGTATCGAGAAGTGCCGCATCCTGCTGGCCGATGGGTATCGAGAGCTTACTCTCCAGTGCGTGGATGAAGATTTCGTTCCGCAGGATGTGGCGATGAACGGAGAGCAGGAATGCGTGGGCAGAGCTTTCCGGTCGTTTGAAGAGGTTCGTGCGGCAGAATCCCTTCAGGCGCTTTCCTGCCCGCGACAAGTCATCGATGACCTTGGTTTCTCTGGAGGTAAGCTCTGGTGCAGGACATCCTTCAGGTAAAGGGTCAATCCATAGCGGGGGAGGTCGAGATCGTCGATAACCTGGACGATTTCATCGCGGAAGAAACGTGCGCATGGGTCGTTCGAATCATCAGGATCGGATCGAAACTTAACGGAATGGGGTTCGCGTTTTGGAAAATAGATTCGCACCCCGTCGGGCATCGTCAGATAGCTGCGGCCGTCGCGCTCGTCCGTTTCGGCATAGTTTTGCAGAATGAACGTTCGCGTACGACGCACGAGAAACAGACGCATCACTTCGCGCCAGTCGTCAGTATGCTGACTTTGCTCGAAAGCCCCGAGTGAGGACAACGGCGTGTTCGGATTCTTCAGGCTGAACTCGGACTCACTGATTTCGCGAAGCAACGTTTCCGGGCGGATCCCGATGTCCTCCTGGTCGTTCAGAAACAGGCGGAGTTGGTTGGAAAGGTCGAGGTAGGTCTTGTTGTAGGGTGTGGCGGAAAGCAGGACGACTTTGGCGTCGTTGCGGGCGATATATTCTCGGATCGCCTGATAGATCTTTCCTTCACGGTTCCGGAAGTTATGCGATTCGTCGATGATTACCAGGCGGTATCGCGGGAGGTCGGGGAGCTTTCGCTGGGCCAGGCTTTGGGAGAGAACCTTCGGTGCGCGCAAGCGGAACCGGTGAGCGTAATCTTCCCACATGGGCACCAGGTTCTTCGGGCAGAGAATCAAGGTCTCCAGCATCTGGTCGTCCCCCATCACACGGGCGATGGCCGAGGCAACACGGGTTTTCCCAAGGCCGACGACGTCACCGATGAGAACTCCGCCCCTTTTGTTTAAGTGGCGACAGGCGATTTGAACGGCCTTGTTTTGAAACTGCATCAGATCCTGGGAGACATCGTGGGGAATACGAAACTCCTTGACGCCGTCCCGGGCATCTTGCGACAGGTGCCACGCGATTTTCAGGTAAATGTGGAACGGTGGCAGGAGGCGGTCGGCGGCCCAGCTTTCCTCGATTACGGCAATCAGGTCCTCGCTGATATCCAGGCATCGTAAATCGTCCCAACGGTCGTTGAACCATTTTACGAGCTTTTCCGCAGCGTCCCGATCCAGGATATCCACGTTGAGCTCTCCCTGGCCCTTGAGCCCGGACATGGTAAGGTTGCTGCTTCCAAGGTAGGCGATCACCGGGTTAAAGTTGTCCTGGCGATGAGCGAGGTAGAGTTTCGCGTGCAGCGGATGGCGGAGGAACAGTTTAACGACCAGCCTTCGGTCGCGCAATTGGGCCGCCAGGCGTCGGAGCCCGGCCTCGTCGGTTGCATTAGGGACTCCTATGGTCAATTGCTTGCGGAATTCGAGGGCAGCCTGGCGTTTCAGTCTCGCGACGGTCTTGTTGTCGATACGCTCGCCATCCACCCCGGGTGTGAAAAGCTTCGGTAGATCCTCATGCGGGAGTCGTTGCATTCCAACGAGGAGGCGGCAAGGAGGTGCACCGTCCGACGATTCCCAGCGTGTTACGACGTCGTCGATGTATCGCCATCCGCGCAGATTGAAATAGCCCACGCAGAAGTCGCCTCGGAGTGCCAGTTTTAAGGCATCGCGGAGACCATTGCCGGGATCATTCTCCAGAAACGGAGTTTCAATATTGTCAAAGATTGTGGGCACAAGCGGACTGACGGCTGATCAAAGACTAACCTTTACCAATGGGTTCTCCGCGATGGAAAAGATTTGTTACTGATTATTTAGGAAAGAGATAACGGAAAAGGGACGCAAGGGGGAAGTTTACCGCAGAAATCCTGAATTCCTCATTTTTGAGGGGATGGGAATTGGGTTTCTGACTAGCGGTGCATCGGTGATCGGTTTCGAGTGCGGGACGGATGAAGGGATCATACCGCGCTTTGAGCTGGTGGAGGGGTTGGTCGGAGGGACAGACAGAAATGTCTGTGACACGGAAGGTCCAGGAAATCGGCGAAATCCTCCGGTTTCCGTGGTCTGTACTCAGAGGGAGGCATGGAGTCGTTCGAAATTCAGCAGCCGTGGCTTTTTCTTTCCCTGGACCAGGGAGTTCCTCGCCTGGATCTCCTGGGGTGTGGCCAGGCGAAGGTGCTGGCGAAGAGGCCGGAGGGCGTGGTTGGGGAGGCGGGCGTTCCAGCCGAGGGCTCGAAGCCAGGCGACGTTCTTTTTGCAGGCTTGGAGTCGTTCGGGCTGGGTTCCGGGGATGATGGTGTCGAGGGAGAGCTGGGCTTGCTTCATATCCTGCCAGACTTCCGGGTGGATCGAGATGAGGCGCGGTGAGCCTTTTGGGTCGAAGTCCTCGCGTTTGATCACGCGCATCACGTAGCAGGTGGTTTCCGCGGCCTTTGTGGTGCCGTCGGGTTGGCTCTGCTCGCCGTGGACGGTGACTTCCTCGACCCAATTCCAGCGTGCGGCGATGGCTTCGGAGCGGCGGAGGCCGAGGTTCGAACAGAGGATGAAAGCGAGCCAGCGGGCGGAATGTGTTTTCTTGAGCTCGGTTGCGGCCTCGGCGGTTGCGGCGATGAGTTTCGGGGGGCCGGCGGAGTTGGCGCTCTTTGTTTTTCAGCCGGGTTTCCAGGAATCCCGCCAAGTCGGGGAGCGATAGGTCACGGCAGGCGCCGGACTGGAGGCACTCCCGCGAAAAGAGGGAACGGGCCTGCCGGATGGTCGAGAAGGAGGTGGATTTTGCCTTGTCGAGGGCGAGCGGTCCGGCGGGTTTGGCGGATTCCAGTTTCCGGGCCTGGTACTCGCGGACCAGCTCGGCGGTGAGGATCGAGGTCTTCTCGGACTCCGGATCGCATTGCTTGCCGCGAACGGCGCGAACGATTCGACTGAGGCAGGGAAAGGAACAATTTATTGTGCTTGGGTTTCGGTTAACAAGAGGGAAATTCGGCGATCCCTGAACACGGGTGGAAAAAACTCCGCGAGTCGGGGAATTTCGCACATCCAATATTGCCTAAACCGTCGGGGCTCCTTTACCATGACTGCGGCTCCTTCTCGGTTTCAAGTATTATTATTGAAGAAACTCTTTTTATCTATCTGATGTTTAAGCGAATCCTATACCTGGTGTGCGGTGCGACGTTTGTTTGCGCGGCTTTGGACGTGCATGCTCAGGGACGTGAAGTTGAAATCGATGAGATTGTCGTCCGAGGAGAGGACGTCTTTGATATCCACATTGTTTCCGAAGATTCCAACCTGGCAAACCTGATGCGACGGGCGTTTCGGACGCACGGGCAGTTTCGACTGGTGAACAGCGAACAGAACGCCCGGTTCGTGTTCGATTTCGCGCCCGCCGCCGACAACAGCGTCCGGGTGCGGATCAAGTCGGGATCACCCCCGCAGGTGCTTTTTGAGGAGACGGTGTCCGGAAACTCCATCCGTCACGCCGGGTTGCGGGCAGGGGATCTTGTGGTTCGCCGCACAACCGGCACGCGCGGGTATTTCTCGGGACGGCTGACCTTTATCGGCACGGCCTCGGGGCACCGGGAAGTTTACACATCCGACCTTCTGCTTCTGAACGTCACTCAACTGACGCGGGATCAGTCGAAGTCCGTGAGTCCGCGTTGGTCACCGGACGGGCAGCGCATCCTCTACACGAGTTATTACAGTTCAGGTTTTCCCGACATCTTTCAGATCGACCTGAATTCGATGCGCCGGACGCCGCTGGTCACCTTCCGCGGGACGAACACGGGAGCCCGTTTCAGTCCCGATGGAAGCAGAATTTCAATGGTGCTTTCAGGGGAGGGGACACCCGAGGTGTACGTTTCGAATGCGTCTTTGCAGAACGTGCAGCGGCTGACACAGACCGGTGGCAGCATTCAGTCGTCTCCAACGTGGTCGCGCGACGGGAGCGAGCTGATCTTCGTTTCGGACCGGGACGGGCGTCCCCAGCTTTACCGCATGTCGGCAAGAGGAGGGGATATGCGCCGGATTCCGACTGATATCAGCCGGTACTGTGCCGAACCTGACTGGAACCACGTCAATCCGAACAAAGTCGCATTCACCGCCGCAGTCGGGGGACGGTTTGCGATCGCGATCTATGATTTCTCCACGCGCCAAAGCCGGTTTGTGACAAGAGGGCCCCAGGATGCGGTGGAGCCGCGATGGACGAGCGACGGGCGCCACCTGATTTATACGCTCCGCAGTGCCGACCGCGAGGTGTTGGCCGTTCTGGACACTGAAACCGGGAAATCAACTCCTTTGAGCGACGGGAGCCGCGGACGCCTTTCCCAGGCGGATTTTCTCATTCGCTGAGCGGAAGGCCCGTCTCTTCCCGGCAGGGGAAGCTTTGCCAAAGGCGCAAAGACGCCGCTTCTCCGGGGAAGCGGCGTCTTTGCGGGTTGATTTGTTTGGCGTCCGATCGGACGGCGAAATCATCGCCGAAAAAACCGGGTCAGGCTCCGTAATTCTTCTGCGCCTGGTCCCAGTTCACCACGTTCCAGAACGCGGCGATGTAATCGGGCCGGCGGTTCTGGTAATTCAGATAGTAGGCGTGCTCCCAGACGTCCAGACCGATGACCGGCGTCCCCGGACACTCGACGATTCCTTTCATCAGGGGCGAGTCCTGGTTCGGCGTGGAGCAGATGCAAAGAGAGCCGTCGTCCCGGCGGCACAGCCAGGCCCAACCGCTCCCGAAGCGTCCGACGGCGGCATCGGAAAACTGTTTTTTGAAATCTTCATATCCGCCAAAGGTATTGTTAATAGCCTCTCCAAGGGATCCCGTCGGTTCCCCTCCGCCGTTGGGCGAGAGGATCTTCCAGAAGAAGCGGTGATTGGAGTGCCCGCCCGCGTTGTTGCGCAGGGGTCCGCGCGACGCGTCCGGCACCTGGCTCAGGTCGGCGATCAGTTCGTCCACGTCCTTCGAAGCGAGTTCCGGGAGGGACTCAAGAGCGGCATTGGCTTTGTCCACGTATGTCTTGTGGTGCTTCGTGTGGTGGATCTCCATGGTTTTCGCGTCGATGTGAGGCTCCAGCGCGTTGTACTCGTAATCGAGTTTTGGGAGTTCGTAGGCCATTGTCTTTCTTTCTGTTGTGATGGTTTGGAATTTGATGGTTAAAGTGCTAAATTCTCCTTATTCAATAGATTTAGATTCGTCAACCGTTGACGGGAAGGATTTACGCTTTTGGCGAAAAAACGTCTGAAGCAATTCCAGGCAGTCCGCCTCGAGGACTCCCCGTGTGACCGCGAAGTGGTGATTGAGCGAGCCGATGCCATTGAGATCGGTCACCCCGCCCAGACAGCCCGTTTTCACATCCGGAATCGCGTAAACCACTCTCGAAAGCCGGGCCATCAACGAGGCGCCGGAGCACATCGGGCAGGGCTCCTTGGTCACGAACAGGGTGGCTCCCGTCAGGCGCCAGTCGCCCAAGGCGTTGGCTGCCTGGGTCAGGGCGAGCATTTCGGCGTGTGCGGTGGGGTCGCGGGTCGATTCCACCTCGTTGTGGGCGGAGGCGATAAGATCGCCGCCGTACTCGATCACCGCGCCGATCGGGACCTCGTCCCGGCGCCACGCTTCGATCGCCTGGTTGTACGCAAGGGTCATGAAAAACGCGTCGTCCCGGACCAGTTGGGACGGATAACGCTTGGGAAACGGGCATTCTAACGGGTTTTCGACGGCCATGTTTTCGGTTTCCTGGTTTGCTTTTGCCATTGACTTCGCATTCGGACTGGAATGATACAGGATAAAGCTGGATTTTTAACGCCTTTTCTCCATATTGGCGGAAGAGTCCACAGTATTCTTATTTATTTGTATGGCCGATAACGAATCGATTGAAGTAGAAGGCAAGATTGTCGCTGTGTTGCCCGGGACTATGTTCCGGGTCGAATTGAAGAACGGCCATGTGGTTCTGGCTCACATCTCGGGGAAACTCAGGAAACACTTTATCAAGATCACGACGGGTGACTGGGTGAAAATGGAAATGAGCCCCTACGACCTTGATAAGGCGCGAATTACCTACCGCCTGAAAAACGCCAACGCCCCTCAGCGGAACGCCCCCATTCGGAGCTTCGGCCCGAAATCCCGCTCCAGGAAGCGTTAAGAAACCGCCTGCCCTGTGGTGCCCCTTGACCGGACTTGACTCCGGTCCGGATTCTTTGGACGATGAGCGTCTTATGGCTGGAATCGCACCCGATATTGTCGCGACGGTGGGGAGAACTCCGCTCGTGAAACTGAACAGAATCGCCGAGGGCATCGAAGCCGAGATCTACCTCAAGTGCGAGTTCTTCAACCCCCTGGCAAGCGTCAAGGATCGCATCGGATACTCAATGATCGCCGCCGGCGAGAAAGCCGGCCTGATCAAGCAGGATACGGCGATTATCGAACCAACATCCGGAAACACCGGGATCGCCCTCGCGTTCGTCTGTGCGGCGAAGGGGCTGCGTCTGATTTTGACCATGCCCGAGACAATGTCGATCGAGCGGCGGATTCTCCTTCGCATGCTCGGGGCCGACATTATTCTTACACCGGGAAGCGAAGGCATGCCCGGCGCCGTTCGTAAAGCCGAGGAGATCCTCGACGAACAGAAGGGCAATGCCTTCATGCCCCAACAATTCGAGAACCCGGCGAACCCGGAAATCCATCGCCGGACAACGGCCGAGGAGATCTGGGCCGACACGGAGGGAGAGATAGACGTCTTTGTTGCAGGGGTCGGTACCGGAGGCACGATAACCGGTGTTTCGGAAGTAATCAAGAAGCGGAGGAAGCTGACCAGTATCGCGGTCGAGCCGGAAGCGAGCCCGGTCATTTCTGGCGGCAAACCCGGTCCGCACAAGATCCAGGGTATCGGCGCCGGATTCATCCCGAAGAATCTCAATACGGATATTCTCGACGAAGTCGTCCAGTGTTCCAACGAGAACGCTTTGGAGACCGCCCGGCAACTCGCCCTGTCCGACGGGATCCTCGGGGGGATTTCAACGGGTGCGAACGTCTGGTCCGCGCTCCAGATCGCCCGCCGTCCCGAGATGGCCGGGAAAAAGATCGTCGCCATCGGCGCGAGTTTCGGCGAGCGTTACCTCAGCACCCTGCTCGCCGAAAAAGCCAGACAGGAAGTGACGATTTAGAGTTTAGGATCCCTGCGTGCGGTGGTGGCCCCGCTCGCTAATCCCGCGCCCTGGCGCCGGAAGAGTTTCCCGCGTCTTCCCCGGAATCGTTTGCGACGTGAAAGGCCCCCCGAAAACCATATCGAGCAGATCACATTTGGAACTTTCGAAAACCTTTGCTTTCCAATACAACATTGGACAATTGAAGAATTTCTTCCGCATAGCGGAGGTTTGGGGTAACTAAGAAAGCAAAGGGCGGGCCGTTTTTGGGTAGGCGGCCCGCCCAATTTTTTTCGGTCACCCCGCCGTTTTACATGAATTCTCGACGGCGGCTGAAGCACGCCGCTCTTTTTTCAAGCGGCTCATGTCAGGAAGCTGGATGACGAACGGCTTTCAGGGGAATGAGAGGTTGGGTAACCCATGCAAAACGGTGAGGGGCCTTTTTTCTGAATCTTCCGTTTATAGAATAAAGTATTCGGCCCCAGGAAGATGTCCGAATTCGTCCTCGGGAGATCCTGTCCCGAAGCACCACTTTCTCAAGAAAACTCTTGAGTCGAAAAAGAAATTTGTAAGCTTGAATACGAGAGCCGTTCCTGTAGGCTCTACGTTCCCAGAAAGCGGTGAGGTAGCCAAGTGGTAAGGCCGGAGTCTGCAAAACTCCTATACGCGGGTTCGATTCCCGCCCTCACCTCCTTTTTGTAAATAGCTTAAAAACAACCGGTTCCAAAAGAGCCGGTTTTTCAATTGCCAGAAGTTCCAATAAAACTTCCAATAAGCCCGGCAATGACGTAGAATGAAGTTAAAGCCCGGGTGCCCTTGCCCCGTCCTTGACCTCCGCCGGCGCTTCCTTCCAAACCCGGTCGGCCATTGCCACTTTGCCGGTACTCCAACCGAGTTCCTTTGCGAGTTCGGAGCGGGTGTCGTGGTGGGTCTTGTCAACTTTTGACAAAACCCTCTCCGGTGTGTACTGATTCGCGCCCTTATTCTCCCGCCCCTTCTCCGCCAGCACGTCGCCCCGCTCGACGGCTCCCGGGTTGGTCTTGCTGGCGGCGGCTTTGGCGGTGCGGTCAACCGCTATCTTCGGAGCAGGTAGTGCAACACTCTGTTGCACTACCTGCTTTTCCGCAAACCCCGTCTCCGTCCTAGTATCTTGTAACATTTAAATGTTCGGGTATAGTCGCCTCAGTTTTACTCGGGCCTTTTCGTTTGTGAAGTGCCAGTTGATTGGTGCGCCCCGATTATTCCGGTCGCTTTCCCAAGCC
>SLTG01000057.1 GCA_007130045.1 Opitutales bacterium | reverse complement strand
CCCGGCGCGCCGGGACTACGTAGCATCGAGCCTTCGTGCTCGACTGAGCTTGTCGAAGTCATCGATGATGATGGCGTCCCTTTTAATCTGAATGTCTTAATAAGTGTCACCAGGAAGCGGCTCCGTCTCCTTATTTTCAACCCTTCTGGAGCCATGACGGCACCGCGGAGCCGAACCAGGAACCGTCCAGCGCGATATCTTTGCCCGTGCACAACGGGATTTTCTCCGTGGCCTTGGGTGGCGAGGATATGGAGCCAATTGAGGCGGGGACCCTCGCCTCCGGCCCTTCCTATTTGCGGGTTTGGTTCGACAGCGGATCGGGCTTTCAACAATTGACTCCCGACCAACCTTTCCATGCCGTTCCCTATGCGCATACGCTGGTCCCTGGATCGGCGGTCATTGGCGAACGTCGGGACGCGGACAACGTCACCGACGGAGGATTCCCGGCGGTTTTCGCGGCGATAAACCGCAACGATGCGGACGATGACCCGGGATTTGGCATCATCGCGCAGTCCTCCAATGCGGGCCTGTATGTCGACAACCTGCGTGGCGATGGCAATTTTGGCCCACCCGAAAGCCCTGAACAGAATCCCGACATCATACTGGGGGGTAGATATCTCAGCGCCCCCGGTCAGACGGATACCGACAACCAGCATGCGGGGGTGATTGCCACTGAGCCGAGTGAAAGCTTCTCCGGGATGTTCCTGAGGAGCAACTATCGACTCGAGTTGTTTAAAAGCTACTCGAACCCAAACTGGAGTCTCCCCGAATTACGGGTGTACCACGGGCCACTCGATAATGACAATTTGCAGTTGCGGCTCGACAACGAAGGAAATCTGTCGATCGAAGGCGTCTATTCCTCGGGAGGCGCGGATTTTGCCGAGCGTATCGCCGTCGAAGATCCGCAGGTGGACTACGAGGTTGGAGATGTCCTGGTGATAAGCGCCGAGCAAGATCGTGCCGTGGCCCTTTCGACCGAGCCCAATTCCACTCGGGTCATCGGTGTTTACTCGGCCAATCCAGGCTTCGTCGGCGGCACCGGAACGGCAAGCGAGCAGGTTCGGCGCGAGCGGGAGGCGCTGGAGAGTGCCGGAATCGATCCGGACGACGAGGCGGCGGTGGCCTCGGCCAGGGTCACGCAATTCTCACTCAACGGCAGAAAGATCGACGTGGCCATTGCCGGCATCGTGCCGGTGAAGGTCACGGACGAGAATGGCCCCATTGCGCGCGGCGACCTGTTGACAACGGCGTCCACCCCGGGACACGCCATGAGGTCCGACAATCCTCAAGTTGGAACCGTCGTTGGAAAAGCCATGGGTGAACTAAACGAGGGGTCGGGTTATGTCGAAATGTTCGTCATGGCCCAATAGAAGTATCCGTGGAGTCGGTTTCTCCGCCGCTTGGCTCTATCGTTTCGATACAGACAGCGTCCGGCCCTCTCGGGGCCGGACGCGCTTGGCTGGAAGGAGATGTCGTTGCAGGCATTTGAGGGAGCGATGCTTGGGGCCGCACCGGTGGATCGCCGTCGTACGTGCAGAGCCTGGTGAACCGGCACGGTCGAAGCCGGCGGAGTCTGACAGGGAAAGCCTGCAAAACAGGAAATAGTGGATCGACTCCCGTACGCCCCTGACTGTGGACGATGTGGAGTCGGCGAAGAGCCATCACTCTCCGGAGATCACTCTCCGAGCGCGATCTCTTCGAGAATTTTCCGGGCGTTTCAGGGGATCCGCACGCGAAAAAAGCCGGCGCGGTCGGTCATCCGAAAATCGATCGTATGGGATTCGCTTTCAGCGGTGATCGTGCGCATCGTTTCAAAGGGCGCGACTAAATCGGGGCTCCACTCGACTTCGTATGTTTGTCCAGGCTCCGTCAGCCAAGAGAGGCGCATCTTTCCGGGCTCATGTGGCAAGCGAGTGAGCGTCAAGCGCCGATCACCCGGGATCAGACCGAGGTAACCTGTTCCTGAGACAAAGTCGAATTCCGTAAACAACCCGTCTCCGTCCTCGGAAGACGGATGGAAATAGCGGTAGCGGATTGTTTGAAAGGATAAAGAGAGAACTTCCCGCGGCGGACGATTCGCCCCCGCGAATCTCATGGTTTTCCCGACAACGCGGACCTCTCTCAGCTCAAGACGCACAAAAACGTCGTTTCCGGGACCGAAAGGCGAAGCTACGTCCACACGTGCTGTGGGTATAACGCCGCCCTTTGTCAGGGCGAGGAATAACCACGGGCTACTCCCGTCGGGAGCGCGCACCACTTGAAACGATCCTTCCTTTTTTTCTGCGAAAACTGTCTCGCTCCCAAACCCCTCCACCGCGCTCCATCCGGCGTGAGCGGAGTCCGTCGCACCACCGGGTGGTGCCCCCTCAAATTGAATCCACGCCCATTCCGCGCCCGGAACCGCCGCAGGGCCGACGATCCATCCGCTGAAGAAAAGGAGCCAGAAAACCGTGTTTCTCATCAGTCACCGGGGTTGCGGCGTCCGATCAATCCGTTGATCCGCCAGTGTTGGAGCGGCGGTCCCACCACACGGATGTCCGTTTCGAAGTGCCGTCCGGCTGGCGGAAGGTATAGGCTACCTCAATTCTGCCAAAGCTGAGCGTTACTTCTTCGACGGGACGCCCGCCGCTCTCAGCAGCTATTGTCTCAATGCTTCGTATATACACTTCTTCCAGAAGGATTTCATAAATTACGTCCTTCTCACCGCCCGGTTCGCGGAGGTGCAGCCTCCCGGCGGCAAGGTGTGTGCCTTTCACACACTGCAGAAACAAGCTTGGCGAACTGCGGTCCAACGGCTTGGAAATACGCAGATCGCCCACCGTTCCCCGAGAATGCGAACCATCATGGCTGGCACCCCAGGAGAAGCCGAGTATCTCGATCCAATCTTTGTGGTCTTTGTCGACGACTTCCCCTTTGATATCGGGGCCTTCCAATTTTAAGAAGGCTTCGTAGCCCGTCTGGGAAAACGCGGGGAGTGTGATGAGAAGAGTGCAAACCGCGACAATGCCAGTGAAATAAATGGAGTTTGACCGATTCCGTATTAAAGACATAGAGATATGATAAAGAGACCGCCGCCGGCATGCGTCAAGTCAAACTTCGGCAGCTCCGTAAAAGCGAAAAACAATAAACGACAGGCCGACGTCTTGGAAACAATGCGGACAAAACACTCGCGAATACGGCTTTTCCCAAGGCGGGGCGGGTGTGATTACAAAGTTTGTCGGTGCCTAGCAGCCTGTCGGACTTAGGCTACCGCCTAAATCCGACAGGCTGCTAAATGGGGGCTGAGGGATTTTTGAGAAAAAATTCCTGGCGGGGTATGCGAATGGACACAATGATCGGTGCATG
>SLTG01000108.1 GCA_007130045.1 Opitutales bacterium | reverse complement strand
GCGGTGCGAAAGCGGGCGGACATCCTGTTCTCCGGAAAGGACCGGCAAACATGAAAGTCATCGCCCTTTACAGCATCAAGGGCGGAGTCGGCAAAACCGCCGCCGCCGTGAATCTCGCCTATCTGGCGGCCGGCGACAACCTGCGCACCCTCCTCTGCGACCTGGACCCGCAGGCCGCCGCCTCGTTTTACCTGCGGGTGCGCGCGGGCAAAGGACACGGAGCCAAACGGCTCATCAAGGGCGGCCGCGATCTCGACCGGCAAATCCGGGAGTCCGATTACCCCCGCTTGCACATCCTCCCGGCCAAACTCGGTTTCCGCAACCTCGACCTGAAACTCGACTCCCGCAAACGCTCGCGCCGCCGCCTGGCCGAGACCCTCAAAGGCTTCGCCGCCGACTACGACCTGGTCGTCATCGACGCCCCGCCGAACATCACCCTGCTTTCGGAGAACATCCTGGCGGCGAGCGATCTCGTGCTTTGCCCTGTCATTCCGACCACCCTGTCCCTGCGAACCTGGGACCAACTCCAACGGTTCCTGTCCAAGGAAAAGTTTCCCGGCGACGGCCTTCGCGCCTTCTTCTCCATGGCCGAACGCCGCAAGAAAATCCACGCCGACCTCATTCGCGAAACCCTCGATTCCGGCCCCCGCTTCCTGCGCACGCTCATCCCCATGGCCGCAGCCGTCGAACGCATGGGCCCCGAACGCGCCCCGCTGCCCGCGTTCGACCGACGCTCCCCCGCAACACAGGCATTCCGAGAGCTCTGGGCCGAAGTCCGGGAAATTTTCCAATAGCCCAACAAAGGCCATTACGCTCTCAAAAGTGACTCCGCGGCTCGCACTGGCCATCATTGGCCTGGCCCTCCTCCCCGTCGCGGCCCGCTGCTTTGCCACCTCCGGAGGAACGACCGCGCAATTTGACTTTTGAGAAAATTCCATGCATGGTGCCGTGCATGGCAACGAAGACCATCAGTCTGGAATTGGATGCCTACGAGAAGCTGAAACGGGCCAAACGCGGCGGCGAATCCTTTTCAGAAGTGGTTCGCCGCGCCCGCTTCGATCCCGAGGAGAGTACCGGTGAGCGAATCCTGGAGGAACTGGGAGCGCTTTACCGTGCCAAGCGCGGCGTTCCGGGGAAGACGCTGGACTATTGGGAGAAGGCGTCGAAGAACGACGAAACCCACCCGCGCATTTCCCCAAGCCACTGGGACTGACCGGGAAGGCGCCTCATGCTGCTGGACACCTGCTTCCTGATCGACCTGCACCGCGAGTTGAAGGCGAATCGTGTCGGCGACGCGAAATTTTTTCTAAAAGACCATGCCGGCCTGTCTTTTGTCATCTCCGTCGTTTCCGTGACGGAGTTCCTGGAAGGGTTTGAGGATACCTCGAAGGGCGAACGCTTGCTGCGCCCGTTCACCTGGATTCCGGTCGATTCCCGGGTCAGCCGCGAAGCCTCCCGCATTCGCCGCCACCTGCGCTCCCGAGGAACCCTTATCGGCGACTTCGACATCCTTATCGCGGCAACCTCAAACGTCACCGGTCTGCCCCTGGTTACGGACAACACCGGACATTTCAAAAGGGTTTCCGGCCTGCATCTGATTCCCTACAAACCCGCGTCCGGCTAACACGAAAGGGTGAAGCGACGCCTCTTGCGGAATTTCGGAAAATCAGTGAATCTGCAGCCATGAGTGAAACACTGAAGACCGGCCCGCCGGGTTACGCTGACGCTGCTGAAAGGCATTCGCACCGGGTACGGACTGGCTCCCAATGAGCTGCCGATTGTGGAAGAAACACCGGACGGCATCCTGCTGCGCCCGGTCGCCGCTCATCCCGTGGAAATCTACTCTAACGAACGGCTCGGCGAATTTGAAACCGAGGAGCGCCGGCTGGATAAGTATTACCGCAAACGTGACGGCCGGTGATAGTGTTTGTTGACGCCAACGTTCTCTTCTCGGCCGCCAACCCTTCTTCGCCTCTCAATCGGCTACTCGAGGAGATTCGCGCCAAAGGAAGACTGGTCACCTGTCCGCTCGCGGTGGACAAGGCGCGACGCAATCCGATGCTGAAACGACCCCAGTGGGCGGATGGACTGGAGACGTTGCTTCGTCATTTTGAAATGTTCCCGTCGGCCGTCCTGCAGAAAGCTATCGACCGCGCGGAAAAGGCCCGCCCTCTCCTTGGGGGCGCGATACGTTCCGGAACTGAAACTCCCCATCCACCATGAACGACTCACAAACAAAAATTTCAGGGAATTCTCCGGTTTTTCAACGGATTTTCTCCGGGCGTAAAACCCGTCGCCTACTGTTGGGGATCATTCTCTTGATTGGGGGCACCCAAGAGGGATGCCGTACAGACCCCCTCCGCCATGTTTTCGCTTGTTGATTTGGAATAGCTCCATGGCGACCCCGAGTTGATCCAAAGTACGTCGCCCGCCACTGCCCAGTGAATCACCAAAGTCGTCGGGGGCCTTTACGCCGACGCAAGATAGAAAACCGTTACGAGGAACGCATCGCGTTCATAAACGCGTAGTGCCGCTCGTAATGGTCGATCACGTCGTGAATGATTTCCTCGCGGGACAGCCCCATAATGTCGTAGTCCAGCCCGCCCTCCTTGAGATGGACTTCGGCGCGATAGTACTTCAAGGCTTCGACCCGTTCTTTGCGTGTGTCGTCAAGGACAAAAGCGGGCGGCTCGTACTGGCGCGGTCGCACGGAGTAATAGAAATCCGCTTCCTCGCCGTGGAGAACTTCGATCCAGATCCGGCCATCTTCGCCCTCCTCGACCCGGGTATTCAGGTTCTGTCGCTCCAGCTCTGTCGCGACCTCGCGAAAAGCCGGGGCCACGGTTTCGCGCAGAAAACGTTCCACTTCGGCGCGCTTGGGATGATGGGCAAGGATCTGGAGCCTGCGTTTCCAGGAAAGGTGGGCGGGGCCGCTCTTGGGCATGACCCACGCTTCCTTCAGGCTCACCTTCCTGAGCGACTCGATTCGCATTGCCCGGAACAGGCCCCAGCAGATGAATAACATGATAAACGTGAAGGGAAGCGCGCTTGCGATCGTCGCCGTCTGGAGCGCGCCGACGCCGCCGGCGATGAGGAGTGCCGCGGCGACGATTCCTTCCACGACCGCCCAGAAAATGCGCTGCCAAAGCGGCGAAGTCCCCTCACCGCCCGAGGTCAGCATGTCGACCACCAGGGAGCCCGAATCCGACGAGGTGACGAAGAAGGTGACCACAAGCAGCGTTGCGATCAGGGAAAAGAAGCCCGACAGCGGCAGATTCTCGAAAAAGGCGAACAGGGCGATGGCCTCATCCTCCGACACCGCTTCCGCCAGCCCCGTGATGCCCTGTTCCATCACCATGTGCAAAGCGGTATCCCCGAAGAATGTCATCCAGAGAAACGTAAACCCGACGGGCACGAAGAGAACGCCTCCGACGAATTCGCGGATCGTGCGCCCGCGGGAAACGCGCGCGATAAACATCCCGACAAACGGCGACCAGGCAATCCACCATCCCCAGTAAAAAAGCGTCCATCCGCCGATCCAGTCAGTCGGCTCATAGGCGTAAAGATTGAATGTACTGTGAAAGAAGCTGGAGAGGTAGTTGCCGGTATTCTGGACAAATGTCTGCAGCAGGAACACCGTCGGTCCCGCCACAAGAACGAAGATCAGCAACATCAGGGCGAGGATGATGTTCAGTTCGGAAATCCGGCGAATGCCCTTATCCAGTCCCAATCCGACTGACAAGGTGGCTATGGCGGTGATTACCGCGATTAGTATGACGTGAACGGTGAGTGTGCTCTTAAGGCCGAGGAGATATTCCAACCCCGATCCGATTTGCGTGACCCCGAAGCCGAGCGACGTCGCGACACCGAAAATCGTTCCGAGAACGGCGAAGGTGTCCACGGCATGACCGATGGGCCCGTAAATGCGGTCGCCGATAAGGGGATAAAATGCGGACCGAATGGTGAGGGGGAGGTTGTGACGGTAGGAAAAGTAGGCAAGGGATATGGCGACGACGGCGTAGATGGCCCAGGCGTGAATGCCCCAGTGAAAGAATGTGATCCGCATTGACTCGCGGGCCGCCTCGACGGTTTCCGGTTCGCCGACCGGCGGATCGATGTAGTGCATGAGGGGTTCGGCGACGCCGAAGAACATGAGGCCGATTCCCATTCCGGCGGAAAAGAGCATGGCGAACCATGACACATAGCTGTAGTCCGGTTCGCTGTGATCGGGACCGAGTTTGATCAGCCCGTAGCGCGAAACTCCGAGGAAAATCACGAACACGACGAAAAACGCGACCGAAAGCATGTAGAACCATCCGGCGGAATCGGTAATCCATGTGCCGACCGCCCCGAAGAAAGCCGCCGCCCTTTCCGCATCGCTTACGGCATATACCACGATCATGAGAGACAGGACGGCGGATCCGATAAAGACCGGCGGATTGATGCGCATCCATTTGTTGACGATCAGGTTCGTTTTCATCACTCGATCAGGAAAATGTTATCAACGAAGAGAGGGCGCGGTGCGGAGTGATACGCCGTGCGGTCGTGACTTCAGCACGGGCGCGACGATGCTTCCGTGGAGAAGCACATGTCTCGGACTCGCGCTTCAGCAGCGCGCAATGCGTTTTCTTGAAACCGGAGCATGGCTTCGGGGACCGGTGAGATCAACAGGAAACGCCGGAGAAGGCGGCCGGCTTCGCGGGCGATTCGGGCAGAGGAACGGTTGACGCAAATCTGAAAGCTCGGCCGGGTGTCAGTTGCCGAGATGCCGCCAGAGGACGTAAACCCAGTTGGCCGCGAATGCGGCGAGCAGAATTATGGACGATACGATCCAACCCCGCCTTCCAAACTGCAGGACCAGCTTTTGTCCTTTAATCAACCGGAGTGCGAACACCAGCCCGGCCGCGAACAGTGCGAGTGTCACAAGCGGGTTGAGTTGTACCGCTGCGACGACATTGCCTCGCAGAATCGATAACGCGGCCCGGGTTCCGCCGCAGGTGGCGCAGGGAAAATCCGTGAGCGTACGGACGTGACACAAGCCCGCTTCCACACCCATTAAATTGGAGACGACCGACGAAAGGACCACCGCGATTGCCCAAACGCCCGCGATCGCAGTCAGGATTAAAGGAGGGCGGGGCAACCGGGTGCATGGATGCAGGGCTACCAATGCGGACCTCCGGTTGTAAATATGGCGATCACCGCGATCAACCAAATCAGCAGGAATACGGCGCCCGCACCGAGAATCACAGTGCCTATGATCCCGCACACCATTCCTCCCTGCACGAGAACCCGGTCCCTGTCGTCCATCGCGCCCGATTCGATTTTGCCCAAGTCCTGACGCCCCATGTACCAGGCAAAAGGTCCGAGCAGGGCGCAGACTATCAGACTGAGAATTCCAAGGGTCAGGATAGTGCCACCCCGGCTGCTTTCCTTGAACCCGGAAGCCATGTTCGAATGGGTCATTCCGGTTCCTGCGGGTTGTGTTCAGAAGGTTGACGCCGCGCCGCCGCCCACAACGGTTATCAGGCCAAAGAGAATCCCCAGACAGAGAATCACGGTTCCAATGATTCCGCAGATCATGCCGGCTTTGGTGATCCCCTGGTCGCGATCGTCCATGCGGCCTGAAGCCATTTTTTCCAGATCCCCCTTGCCCATCATCCAGGCAAAAGGTCCGAGCAGGGCGCAAATGACCAGGCTCAGGATGCCGAGGGTCAGCACGAGACCGCCGCGGCCCGATTCACGTGGGGAGTTGGCTTCAGGGGTTGATGCGGGTGTTTCTGTCATATCAGGTCCTTTCGGTAATCGACTTGCGGTATTGTGATTGTGTCGCTTGACGCGAACGAGGTTTTGATTGCGGAGCGGTTCAACCACAGATTTCCGGCGTTTGCAAGACCGCAAATCCCGTCGCCATATTCGAGGTGCGATCGGCTCTTGACGTGGGGCGACGGGTTGGTTCAAGCTTGCGGGTAGAAGTGTTTACTCTATGGCTTCCTTTTATATCGCCCGCGAAGGGGAAACCCTCGGCCCCTACACTGAAGACCAGGTTCGCGAATTGGTCAGGAACGGCCATCTGAGCGGCGGCGACCTGACATGGCAGGACGGAATGAAGGACTGGGAATCTTTGCGGACGGTTCTGCCGGGGGTGGAGGCCGAGGCCGGGGCAATGAATCGATCCGCGAAAGAGTCGGCTCGGACCGAGGAGGATTCGGAAAAAGGATTCTTTTCTCTTGTGCCCGGGAGTTTTGTCTACCCGTTCCGTGGAAGCGGAGTCATCATGCTTATTTTGGGCGCCGGGGCCATGACGATGGGGAACGTCGCCGGAGTTGTTCCAATTGTGGGATGGATTGTGAGCTTGCTCATCACGGCCTATTTCACCGCGTTCCTTTTCGACGTGATCCGGGGCACTGCCATGGGAGATCGGGAGATGCCGCATTTTCCGGGTGCCGAGTCCATATGGGACGACGTCATATTGCCTTTTTTCCGGTTCCTGTTCGCGTTTCTGTTCTACCTGCTCCCCGCGATTGCCTATACCGTCTATACGGGCGAGGAGTTGTTCGGAGATGACGAATTGGGATTGCTGCTGGTTTTTGCCGGCCTTTTCTTTGTGCCGATGGCGATCCTTCGTATCGGGGTATTCAACAACGTCTTCGACGGACTGAATCCGGTTGCCGTAGTCACTTCTGTATTCAAGGTATTCATACCCTACCTCATCGTGCTGGCTCTTATTGCCCTTCTCCATGTCATTCTTGAGTTCGGCGCGGAGGTCGCGGGAGCTCTGCCGGCGCTTGTCAGTTATCCGCTCCTGGTGGGCATCGGATTCTACGTGATGATTTTGCAGGCGCGATTGCTCGGATTGATCTATTTTACGAAGAAATCCGCGCTTGGGTGGCTGGAATAGCGCGGAGGGTCACCGGTAACCCTCCGCTGTCCCGCGAAGATGGCCGGTGCTTTCTCGCAGGCCGCCCGCGCGGTTTCGGGCGAGCCAGAGGTATTCAAAGGAGGCGGTGATTTCAGTCAGGTCTTTGTGGAGTGCGGTCCGGTCGGAACTTTTCCGCGCCAGGTGCGCGAGTCCGCGGCGAAGCCCGTGACGGGCCATGCGGATGTTGAGGATTATCTCTTCGACGATCAGGTCTCCGTCATCACACGCCGGACGGGCTTGTGAGAGGGTCCTGGAGAGCGCGGCGAGGTTTTCATCCGCCTCGTGTAATGATTTATCAGATACACCTTCGAGAATCCCGCCGAGTTCGTCGCGTGGGGCGAAGAGCAGGCGGTGAAACAGTGTTCCGTTCGGGATTTCTTTTCCGGTCAGGCGGTACGCTGTTCCCAACTCCAGTAGCGGCGCGGCCACGCCGGCGGACGCCGAACCGAAAAGATGAAGATCCATGGCATCGGCGAGGGGCAGGTCCCGGTTGGAGTCGAGACACCAGGAAACCGCCGCTGCGTACGCGATGCCCGGGAGACCGATCGGCGAAAACTGGTGGTGGCCTTCGTCGCCCCACTCGGTGACGAGCAATCCGTCCGCGCCGAAACGACTGCCGTGGGTCGCGGAGGAACGAATCGAGGCCAGGGCGTTGTCGGTGCGACCGGTGAGGCTCCTCCATGAGGACGTTCCGGGAACGACGTGGAACGGGACGCGGGCTTCGTTAAACGTGCGGCAATTCTGCTCGAAGGGATGGTCGGCTTCGTAGCCCCATATCATTCCGGTCAGGCTTTTCGGGAGCTCGGCGACGTACTCGGGCTGCTTGAGAATGATATCGCCCCAGAACTGCGCACGGCGTCCGTGCTTTTCGACTAGGGCGTGGATCTTCAACAGGAAGTCCACATACACGCGCGACGCCCCCTTTTCCTCGACCAGCGGGCGGCTCCACCCCTGTCCCAGCTCCCAGGTTTCGTCGCAGCCGATGTTGAAGGTGCTGCTGGTGAAGCTGGGAAGAAATTCACGGTAAAGGGAGTCGAGGAAGGCGATGCTGTCGTCGTTGGGTTTGAGCGTGCTGCCCACCGGGCGTTTTTTCCCCCAGGGATCAATAAAGCCGCCGGGAGATTCGGCCAGGTGATGGTACTCGGGGTGCCGAAGCCAGCGTTCCATATGGCCGAAGGAGTTGAGATTGGGCGCAAGCTCGATGTAACGGTCGGTGCAATACGCATCGAGAGCGCGTATCTCGGCGGCGGTAAAGGGGGAGGATTCGGCCCAGACGGTTTCGTGTCCCGGAAACGCAAAGGTGTGCTCCATGTAGAGCTGGAGTTGGTTGAACTTCATTTCCGCCAGTCTGTCCACCAGGACGTAAAGGCTTTCCATGCGCGGGACCTTGCAGCGGCTGACGTCGAGCATGGTGCCGCGGTTCGGAAAATCGGGGTAGTCGTGTATCGAGAGCTCGGGGACATCAGATCCCGTCTGGCGGAGGATCTGACGCAACGTCTGCAATCCATAAAACGCTCCGGCCTCATCTCCGGCCTCCACTACCACCCCGGCCCCACGAATTGTCAACGTGTACCCCTGTTCCGCAACCTCCTCCGGTGCCAGACGGAGCCGCAGGAACCACCGGCCCTTCGATTCGTCCCCGCCCACTGGCTTCCCGAGCCGTCCGAAATCATCCCGTACCGCCGTCAACCACCGGCCAACCGCCCGGCGAAACCGTTCTCCCGCCGCCTCAGGAACCTCCACGTCACCCCCCGGATCGACAGGGACAATCGCGTTTCCCAATCGAACCTCACACGGCGCGGGCAAAAGGATCAGTGAATCGGTCTTCATCAAAGTCAGCCTTATGAAACCCCTACCGAATCTTCAACCGAAGAGTCGCCCCGAGGGACTGCTCGCCGGATTTTATTGAAGCGGGAGCGTTTTTGGATAGAGTCCGGGCATGGACGCGTGGAAGCAGGACGGTGAAAACGGGCGAAGAAGCCCTTGGCCGTGGGCGGCGGCGGCGGGCGCTGTTGGGCTGATGGTACTGTCGCCGATTCCGGCGACGGGAGACGCGGGGAAGGGGTTGCGCTGGAAGGAACCCGTGGAGATTGCATCGGGGAACGCCTATCGCGGGCCGTGGCGAATGAACGAATCGAATTTCGATTTCGTGGACGATCCGGCGGTCGCGGTCGAGGGCGAGGATTTGATCGGCATCGTGTGGGCGGACCATTCCGGGCAGGACATTTATTTCCAGTCGTTCAACGCCGGCGGCGAGCCGCGTATTGAGGAAGCGGTCAATATTTCGTGCAGCCCGGATATCTTTTCGTGGTTGCCGCGGGCGGTGTTTGCCGACGCGGATACGGTACTTGTCGTCTGGCAGGAGATCGTTTTTTCCGGCGGGTCGCACGGGGGAGAGATCTTTTTCGCGCATTCCGGGGACGGGGGCGACCGTTTCAGCGAACCGGAGAATCTGTCCAACACGACAGCCGGCGCGGCCAAGGGGCGCCTGACTCGCGACATGTGGGACAACGGGAGCCTGGACATCGCAACCGGCCCGGGAGACGACGTGTATGTCGCGTGGACCGAGTACGAAGGCGCGCTCCGGTTTCGGCGTTCGGAGGACGGAGGGCGGAATTTTTCCGAGGCGGTGGAAATCGTCCCCGAAAAAGCGGGGACTCCCGCTCGGGGACCCTCGATTGCGGTTTCGCCCGACGGGGAGGTGTTTCTTGCCTGGGCCGTTGGCGAAGATTCGGCGGCTGACATTTATGTGGCCCGTTCGGACGACCGGGGCCGATCCTTCGGGGAAGCGAGGAGTGTGAACGCGAGCGACGGCCATTCGGATGCCCCGTCGATTGCCCTGGACGGCGACGGCGTCCTTCACGTGGCGTATGGAGAAAGTCCCCGGGGCATCCGCCAACAGTACCATCTGCGGTACGCGCGTTCCCGGGACGGCGGGGAGACGTTTGAGGACTCTCGTCAGATCGTTTCCCATGACGCCCACGGCGGGTATGCGGTCCATTATCCGCGGCTTGCGGTGAGCGGGAACGGTCGCGTCTATCTGAACTGGGAGCATTTTCCCGAGCCGTTCCCCCGCCCCCGGGGCCTGGGCATGCGTTATTCGGACGACGGCGGCGAGACGTTCGCCGATCCCGCGCTGGTGGACGGAACGGACGATCCCGCGCTGGGCTTTAGCGGGAGCCAGCAGGGGTTGCTGATGCGCAAGCTGGCCGTGGACGCGGCAGGAAATCCCGTCGTGGTCAACAGCACCTTTCGGGAAGGTACCGGCAGCCGTATTTGGCTGCACAGGGGTCGGTCGGGGGAAGAGGATTTCGATTGGGACGATATCAAGCACGACCTCCGCGCTCGCTGAACCATGCGACCTCGTGACGCAGCCTTCCGACCCCCTATATAATCGGCAGGATGAGGGTTTTCATGTGCTTTTAGCGGATCGTTGTGGCACATTTTCATGCTCCGGTGGAGAATTTCGCAATCCAAGCCGCGCGCGAAGCTTTGTGTATTGGGCTTGCAGGCAGCGATTAAGCCAAGTCAGTCGTCCGCTCGCTCCCAGCGCGCGTAGATGCCGCAGGGGAGGATTTTGCCGTCGCTTTGTATGGGAAGGCCGACTTCACCGGAGGAGAGGGTTCCCGGGACCTCGATATCCAGGAGGGCTTCCCGCAGGAGATTGGAAAGGACCGTCGGAGAAAGGTAGGCGGTGTAGGCATTGATGAGGAAAAAGAGGGGGTTGTCGGAGAGGAGTTGGCGGCATTCCTTGAGGAAGGGCCAGAGGTCGTTTTCGAGTTTCCACATTTCGCCGCTTTTGCCGCGGCCGTAAGACGGTGGATCCATGATGATGGCGTCGTAGCGGCGGCCGCGACGGATTTCGCGGCGGACGAATTTCAGGCAGTCGTCGACGATGTACCGGATCGGGGCGTCGGCCAGGCCGGAAAGTTCGGCGTTGGCGCGGCACCAGTCCACCATTCCCTTCGCGGCGTCAATGTGGCAGACCGATGCGCCCGCCCTGGCGGCGGCGACTGTTGCGGCGCCGGTGTAGCCGAAGAGGTTGAGGACATTGACCGGGCGGTCGCATTCGCGGATAAGCCGTGAAAACCAGTCCCAGTTGACCGCCTGCTCGGGGAACAGGCCGGTGTGCTTGAAATTGGTGGGGCGTATCCGGAACGTCAAGTCGCCGTACGCGATGGTCCATTCGTCGGGCAGCGCCGTGCGGAATTCCCATCGTCCGCCACCTTCGGAACTGCGGCTGTAGATCGCGTCGTACTTTTCCCAGGGGGTTCCCGACCGGCGGGGCCAGATGATCTGGGGATCCGGGCGCACCAGGACGAAATCTCCCCAGCGCTCCCGCTTCATGCCGTCGCCGCAATCGAGCAGCGCGTAATCCCGCCACTTGTCTGCGATCAGGAGGTCGGGCATGTCAGCGGGGGGCGGAGGATTTAGGTCCTGTCTTGCCGAAAATCAGGCCGACCAGGCCGCCTACAAGGAAGATCAAGCCGAGAGGGATCGGCGTGAAGGGAATCAGGATGCCGAACACTCGCAGGACGAGTCCGACGAGTATGTAACCGAAAATCCAGATTGCGCCGCCTTTTATAAAAAGGAGCATGTCGGTGGCTTCGCGCTTCGGGGCGCGGCCGGCCTCCCCCTCTCCGCCATTTGTCCCGGAGATGGTTTCCTCCCTGTCGGAGAGAATCGACCGGGCCTCTGCGGCCTGCCTTTCCGGAACCCGGATGGCGATCGTTTTCGTGTCGGCGTATTGGCCGTCATCGAGAAATACCTGGACATCGGCGGCTTCGAGCAGCGCCTTGGCCACGTAGGCTTCCTCCCGGGAGGCGTATTGGGCGACGGTTATCATGGCGTACGGTGTGTGACTATGCGGTTCAACAGCTCTCAAGAAATTCGAGACGGCAATGGCGGGCAAGCCTTTCTCCAAGTTCGCGCAGGTAGGCGCGGTTGGTGTGGTGAAAAAGAAAGCGGCGTTCACGGGCGGCGCCGGCGGTTCGTTCCAGCAGGTTGAGCTGGGCGCGACCTTCGGGTTCGGTGCAGAGCTGGACGGCTTCAACGCGCTCCAACGGGATCCGGAAGCTGTCATTCCAGCGGCGTTTGACCACGATCCCCGCCTCTCCGTCGATATAGATCGCTCCCCAGAACGCGCCGAGAACGCGGTTGACCAGCGTTGCGAGAAAAAACCCCACAGCGGGAGAGACCAGGAGAAACAGGTACAGGAGATTCATTCGGTGCTCGCGAAAGGTTTCCTCGACAGTGCCCAGAAGGAGCAAAAGTCCCGCGAGCACGGCGAAAATCGCGAGGCTGATACCGACGAAAAGTTTCAAATAAAGCGCGTTGACGCCCGGTTCCAGTGCGATCAATTCGTCCTCGTCGCTCCACCAGGGCAGCGGCATGTATCCGGCATACCCCGGAACAGGAAGCTGGTCTGTGGAAATCTTGTCAGGCATACGCGCGGAAGGCGAACGAAAGAGAAAACACCATTAAGGGGAATATGGTCGTGTTCCGCAAGCACTCCACTTCATGCATGATTTCAGGTATGGCCACCAAGACGATTTCGCTGGAGACCGAGGCCTGCGAGCGGCTGCGAAGGGCGAAACACGAGGGTGAGCCGTTTTCGGCGGTGGTTGAAAAACCCCCGCAAAAGCAGTTGACGCGGAAACCGCGATCGCTTTGATTAACTCTTTCTCTCCAAGGCGAGATAGCTCAGTTGGTAGAGCAGAGGACTGAAAATCCTTGTGTCCCCGGTTCGATTCCGGGTCTCGCCACCATCCAATAAACAACGGCTTACGGGCTTTTCCGACAAGCCGTTTTTTATGCCTGTGTCCCTCTTGTTTCCCCATTTTCAGGTCGTTGTCGAAG
>SLTG01000102.1 GCA_007130045.1 Opitutales bacterium | reverse complement strand
GGGCGGAGAGGGAGGGATTCGAACCCCCGGTACCTTGCGGTACAGCGGTTTTCAAGACCGCCGCAATCGGCCGCTCTGCCACCTCTCCGGGTTGATTGCGTGAAAAAGGAAAGTTACACCACGGGGTGGCTGGTTCGCAAGTCTCAAGCCGGGGTGGCGCGAAAGATTGTGGCGGAAAGCGGAAAGGGCGAAGTGTTCGGCGGAATTTTCTGAAAAAATTGGCCTTCTCCTGTAGAAATTTCTTGGCACGGGGAGGGGATTCGGTAGGGTACGAAGTTTTACATTCCGGTGGGATACCCAAGTGGCCAAAGGGGGCAGACTGTAAATCTGCTGCGGTAACGCTTCACAGGTTCGAATCCTGTTCCCACCACCTTCCCGGTTGACTGCGTAGCGAAATCCGCCTTGTTGCCCGCCGTTCAACCTCCGCGTGCGCACACTTTTTTAGAGGTTCTGACAGATCCCAAGGCTTTGTCAGCGGATGCCGGCGAAAGACACGATACTTGTCCAAAGTGTTATTTACTTCGTATTTACAATTCGGCGGGACCTTAGTGTTCACGCGGATTGGAAAGGCATCCGGACTGAAATTCGGCGATTCTTGACAAGTGTGATCCGTCGCCGGATTCATAATTAGTTGCGGTCCTGCAGCCATTGTTTCTAATAGTAATCCAACTAATGGATTCGAACGATTTTATCTAGCCTTGGAACAGTTACAGCAACCGGAATTGTGGAGCTCCGACGCGGAGACATATCGGCGAATTCTTGATGATGCGCCGGGGCTGATTTGTACGTTTTTACCCGACAGCACCCTGACTTACGTTAACGAGGCGTACTGCAAATATTTTGACCTGACCCCGGAGGAACTGCTTGGCGGGCCATTCCTCGACTTCCTGCCCGACGAGGCAACGCGACAGGCGGCGATGGTGGAGTATTCGTCTCTGACCCCCGAACGGCCGGTCGCCACTTATGAGCACGCCGTGTCGGCTCCGGACGGGTCGATACGCTGGCAGCGTTGGACCGACCGGGCGTTTTTTGATGATCAGGGCGACATCTCCTATTTCCACGCGATCGGCGAGGACATTACGGAGAGCAAGGCGACGGAGGAGCAGATCCGGCAGATGCAGAAGCTTGATTCGATCGGGCGGCTTGCCGGCGGAATCGCGCATGACTTCAACAATATTATTATGGTCATGCAGGGGTACCTTTCGCAAATAACGGCCGAAGCGGCGGGGTTTCCGGAGAAGTTCAACGAGGCACTTGAGGAACTCGATCGCGCAACCGAAAGGGCCGCCGGTCTTACCCGCCAGCTTTTGATGTTCAGCCGCAAACAGGTGATGCACCTGGGATGTATCAACGTCAGCGCAACGATCGAGAATATCTCGAAGATGTTCGACCGTATTCTCGGTGAAGATATTGATCTGGAACTGGAATGTGACACCGATGGGCCGTCCGTTCGGGCGGATGCGGGACAGATCGAACAGGTTCTGATGAATCTCGTCGTCAACGCGCGCGATGCAATGCCGGACGGCGGACGGTTGACGATCGGAACCGTTCCCGTTGAAATTGGAAAGGGTGTCCGATATCGAAATCCGGAGGCGCGGCCCGGGAGGTTTGTATGTATAAGCGTTTCGGATACCGGGGTCGGGATTCCGGCGGACGCATTGGAACACCTTTTTGAACCGTTCTATACGACCAAACGCCAGGGCGAGGGAACCGGGCTTGGACTTCCGACCGTTTACGGGATCATCAAGCAGCACGACGGATGGGTTGAAGTCGACAGCCGGGTCGGAGCGGGAACAACATTTCGTTTTTACCTTCCCGTGGACGAAAAGGACGCGGCCGGACCGCAGGATAGGCGCGTCGATTTTTCAAAACTTCCCAACGGGCAGGGTAAGGTCCTTTTTGCCGAAGACGACGAAGCCGTGCGAAAGGTTATTGTCACCGCATTGAAACGTTATGGATACACGGTGTTGGGCACCGACTCGGCGGCGAAGGCGTTGAAGGATTGGAGAGAGCGTTCCGGGGAAATCGATCTCTTGTTAACGGACATTGTGATGCCCGGGGGCGTTTCGGGAACCCGATTGGCAAAGGAGTTGCTTGAGAGAAATCCTTCCTTGAAAGTGATTTTAATGAGCGGCTACAATCCGGACCCGGAGTTCGGCGAATGGATGAAGGACAACGAAATTGCTTTTCTTGAAAAGCCGTTCGTTCCCGCGCGTCTGATTGAAACCCTCCGTGAATCCCTTTCAGGATAAACCGGGACGCCGTTCATCGATTCCCGCCGCATTTTTACGGGAAGTTCTTGGGTTATCGCTTGATCGTTCGGGAATCCATCCACAGACCCGTGAATTTCGCGGGTTAGCGCCGGCTGTTTATGCGGGCCTCAGAGGTACGGCTTGCCGCGGCCCGTGCGTTCGAGGTTGAGGTGGATGGGGTGGTTCGCGTGACGGATTGGCGCGCGGTCGACTGTTCGCGCACCGAGCGTTGCCGGATGGAGCTGCCGCTTGAAGACTGCGGCGCAACCCTCCCGGGTGTTGGCTGAGCCCTTGCCGTCCTTTGCGTGCCGCTTTGGATTTCCCGGGTGGTGCGGTTCACCGGGCTTTCGCTCCGGACGGAGCTTTGAGATTCACGCACGGTCCGGTTCACGTTAGTGGTGCTGCCGCGATTGGAAAGATCGGGTGTAACGCGAGTGGTCGGGCCATCAAGACGAGTGGAACCCTGAGACACGCTTGTGTTCCGGGATGACGTCCGCGTAGTGGCACGGGACGCCGGCGCGGAGGGCGTCGTGCTGCGCTGTTGAAGGCTCCGGCGGACCCTTTCGGACGTGTCGCGCGTCTGCGGAGTCCGGATGCGCGTTTGAGTTTCGGTCCGCGTTTGCGGTTGGGCGGCGGGGCGTGTTTCCGTCGCGGGCGAACGAGTGGTGTCGGCGATCGTTCGGCGCTCGTCGGGGCGTTCGTCCCTTCGAACCGGTCGCGATGGGATGTTGGCGGCGGACCGGTCCCCGTCCGGTCGCTCCCATGTTGTGAACCTCGTTCTGTTTCCGCCCACCTCCGGAACGCTCCTGCGGGTGGAATCGGACGCGGTGAATCTTCCGTGTTCACGGTTTAACTCGTTGTTGCGGTAGGCGATCCCCCGGCGGTGGACCGGGTCGTGTTGCCAGCGCTGAAAATCACTTTCCCTGACCCGATCCGCCGGGCGCCGGACGATCGTGGTATGGTGGTGGTGATGGTGATGGTGCACCCGCACGATGACGTGGCGATGGTGCCAGTGGACGGTGCTGAAAAAGAATGAGGGTGTCACGGGGACACCGCTCATCCAGACGATCCGGGTCGTCGTGTGGTAGCGCGGAGGCGGCGCCCAGTAAACGGGAGGATAGGCGGACCACCACCAGGCTCCGTAAATCACGCGCGTATTGTAGTAGGGAACGTAAACCACCCGGGTTCGCGCGGGTTGAATAATGATCGCATCGTCCTCGCGATCCACACGCAAATGGTCCATGGAATCGAGATTCCCGGCCGCGTAGGCCCTCTGTCTCAACTGCTGGATGGTGTCCAGCAGTTGCTCCTCCTGGAGCAGAAATGCATCACCCAGCGTCCGGGTCCATTGGAGATCTTCGTTCATATGGGCGAGGACCCGCGGAAAAGCGACCAGGGCCTGGACGCTTGGATCCCAACCTCTGTCTTCGATCGCGGCAACCGCTTCTTCCCCTTCAAGGTTCGGGTTGTTCTCCGACCAACGGGCCGCTTCCACGACTTCGAGCGGGTAGGTGGACGCGATCAGAATCTGCGAGAGCAGGGTGTCCGGATACAAGGCGATCGGGGCCAGCATCTGGTCAAGCTCGGCCTGGCTGAACGCGGGGTCTTCCTCGGTCGCGGCGATCACCCCCGCCGTCAGGAGGATGAATGTGAGGGCAACGAGGGAGAGGGACTTCGGGATTTTTTTCATCGGTGGTCTTTCCGGAGAGTTGCTTGAGGAGATTCGCGAGGTGCTCGGATCCGCTTACGATACAGCGGTTAGGTATTTGTGAGAGAATTCTCTGTCGAAGGACGAAGGAACCGGGTTTCGACCCTGCGAATACTCGGACCGTCCACTATATCGTAGCAAAGGATTCCCATGGACGCAACCGATTGCGGCGGTTTTTCGATCGTGGTTTCGCAGCCCTTCGTGCATTGCTGCATTGACCGTGATGAAACTGTGGGCTAAGGGTTTGTCTCAGTTATGAAATCGTTTCTCATCGAGCTTCCCATTCCTTCCATGGGCGCCACTGTTAACGAGATGACACTGGTCGATCTCGAGATTAATGCCGGCGATCCGATCTCGAAAGGGCAGAAGATCGCCGAATTTGAGAGTGACAAGTCCGTGTTCGATTATGAAGCTCCGTGCGACGGAACCGTGAAGACGGTGCGCTGCCGGGCGGGAGACGTGCTTCCGATCGGGGCCGCCTTTCTGGTGGTTGAAACCGAAGACGACAGTCTCCGGCATCTGGAAACCTCGTGCGCCTCCGCGAAACCGGAGCACGGGACGCCTTCGCCGGAACGGCCGCTCCAACCGGAGGCCCCGGAGGCAGGGCGTCCTCCATTGCTTGGCAAGGTTGCTGTGGCGAGCGGGGCGGAGCGAACGGCGGTTTCGCCGCCGCCGGCCGATCCTTCAGTGCGTAAATGGACACCGAGAGCGATCAAAATCGCCCGTGACGCAGGTTTTGATCCCGCCGGTCTGGAGGGCGTGCCGGCGACAGGACCGGGGAACCGCGTTTCCGGGGACGATATTCTGAACTATTTGGAAAACGAAAACGGAAACGGTTCCGGGGATGCGCGGTCCCGGACGCTTGTATCGGGCGGAATCGATGCGGAAACGGTGCGCGTCTCGGGCATGGGTTACGCGGTGCCGCGCAATGTCCGCTCGAACAAGGAAATCCTCAAGGCCTTTCCCGATATGACCGAAGAGGAAATCGTGCGCATCACGGGAATTCGGCAGCGTTACTTCGCGGACGGCGACGAGACGGCGACGAAACTTGCCGCCACGGCGTCGCGGCATGCGTTGACGATGGCGGGAATGGATGCGAGCGAGCTCGACGGGGTGATCATGGCGACCATTCTCCCGGACCAGCCGGTTCCGAGTGCGGCGAGCGACCTGGCGCGGCATCTCGGCATTCCGGGCGCGCTGGCTTTCGACCTGAACGCCGCGTGCTCGGGGTGGTTGTATGCTCTTGAAGTGGGCCGGGCATTCATTCGGTCGGGAACCGCCCGACGGCTTCTCGTGGTAACGGCTGAATTGCTCTCGCGCATCACGAACCCGAAGGACCATGCAACGGCGTTCCTGTTTGGAGACGGGGCGGGTGCGGCGATTCTGTCCGGCGAGGGTGGAGGCCATCGGCTGAGCCCCATGGCGTTGAGCGGTGACGCCCGGCACTTTAACGCGATCCAGCGTTTGGGAGGCGGGGCGCGGATGCCTATGCCCGGCAAGGGCGCCGACCTCGAGCATTTTTACCTCAGCATGGACGGGCCGACCGTGTTCAAGCAGGCGGTCCGGGCCTTTGGCGATATAATCGAAGCCACGTTGAAGCGGCACAAGCTGACGGCGGAAGAGGTCGATTGGATCGTACCGCACCAGGCCAACGAACGGATCCTGCGTGCGGTCAGCAAGAGGGTGGGGATCCCTTACGAACGGTTCGTAATGACGATCAGCAAGTATGGAAACACCTCGGCGGCCTCGGTTTCCATGGCGCTGGGCTGGGCCGCCGAAGAGGGAATTCTGAACGAGGGGAACAAGATCGTCTTTTGCTCGGTGGGCGCCGGGCTGACCTATGCGGGGGGATTGCTTACCTGGTAAGGGCCGCCAAGGCCTTTCGCCGCAAGCAATCAAGCCT
The DNA here is from genome assembly GCA_007130045.1 of Opitutales bacterium. Lineage (GTDB taxonomy): Bacteria > Verrucomicrobiota > Verrucomicrobiia > Opitutales > T3Sed10-336 > PXDC01. Next base: position 70,891 of record SLTG01000102.1, on the reverse strand, counting down.
GCAACGCGTTCCTGGGGCGGTATCGAAAGGAAACGGTATTTACTTTCCAGTTGCCGGTTTTTCATCCATAAACTGAAGCGAAAACACCATGTTCATCTTCAAGCTCCGCAAACTCGGCAAGATCCTTCGCGGCAAGGCGAATCCCTTTCAATTGATGTCCGCCGGCATTCTCGGATCCCTCCTGGGATTCATGCCGGGATTCGGGCAGGCGTTGGGGGTGATCGTCGCATTGCTCCTGCTTCTTATTGTTCTCAATGCAAACCTCTTCTTCGCGGGCCTCGTCACATTGCTCGCAAAAGGGGTATCCCTGTTGCTGACGCCCGTCATCTTTGCTGTCGGAAGGTTTCTCCTGGAGGGTCCGACCGAGGGGATGTTCAGGTCGATGGTCAACGCTCCGGTACTGGCCTTCTTCGGATTCGAATACTACGTGGTGACCGGCGGGCTCGCGGTCGGGCTCCTTTTCGGACTGCTTGTCGGCATCCTCGTCGTGAAAGGCTTGAAGGCGTATTGGCGAAAGATGGCCGCGGTGCAGAAGGACTCCGAACGCTACAAGAAGTGGGCGGGCAAATGGTGGGTTAAGGCGACGTCCTGGATTTTTTTAGGACCCGCCAAAAAGGACACTTACGAGGATTCGCTCGCGCAGAAAAGCATCGGCAACCCGATTCGGGCCCTCGGGGTGGTCTTCGTCGTTTTTCTCGCGGTGTTGCTGTTTACGGTGAACCTTTTTTTCGCCGATGAAATCGTCACCCAGGTTGTTCGGGGCGGATTGGAGCGGGCGAACGGCGCGACGGTTGAACTCGAATCGGGTCAGTTGAGTTTTCGCGAGGGGAGTCTGACCCTCGCCGGCTTGGCGATGGCGGATTCGAATGATCTTGACACCGACCTTTTTCGCGCCGCGGGAATCGAGGCGAGCATCAACACGGCCGATCTACTCCGCAAACGTTGGACGATCGACCGCCTGTTGATCAGCGAAGGGCGGCAGGGCGAGCCCCGGCGGGTGCCGGGACGCCTGACCGAGCCGAAGCCCCGGCCAAGTCCCGACCCGGAGACGCGCGAGGGTGAAAAGACGATCGAGGATTACCTGAGAGACGCGGAGAAATGGAAGGATCGTCTTGCGCAGGTGCGACGCTGGCTGGACGTTCTGTCGGGACCGGAGGACGAAGAAATCGAGTTGCCGCCGGACGTGGACCCGGAGGAAGTGCCGGAACGCGAGACCCGGAGCCAGCGGATCGCTCGTGAGATTCGCGAGCGCGGATACAACGAGGTAATCGCGCGCCACTTGATTGAAGATACGCCGAGACTCCTGGTTAAGGAACTGTCGGCGGAGGCGGTCCGGACGACGCATCTTGAAGATGAAACGCTGGACATTACGGGTGAGAACCTTTCCACCAACCCCCGGCTGGTGGCGAATTCGCCGCGGCTTTCGGTGCGTTCGAGCGCCGGAAAGATCGTATTCGATCTCGAGTTGGGCGCGGCGGCCGGCATCGGTGCCGCCAATATGCTGGAACTCGTTTACCTGGATCTGCCATCGGACGTGATCGGCAACCAATTGGCCATTTCCGGCGAGTCCCCGGTGTCGGGTGGGACCATGGATTTCCGTACATTGGGTCGACTGAGCACGATCGACAGCGACCTCCCCCTGCGGGTCACCTTGAAAAACACGACGATTCGGATTCCCGGAGTCGGCGAGACCGAGATAGAGGAACTGACGCTGCCGATCGGTATCCGCGGGGCGATCGATAATCCGAGGATCACGTTCGACGACCGGGATCTGGCCGATGCTCTGGCCGATGCCGGCAGGAGGGAACTGGAGCAGCGGGTGCGCGACGAGGTGGACGACCGCGTCGGAGACCAACTCCGCGAACGCGAACGGGATTTGCGGGACCGGTTCGGGTTCTAGTAGTGCTCCGTCCCGCGATCGCCGTGACAAAATGCCATTCGCACTGGGCCGGGTTAATGTTCAAGGTTCAAGCCAGGGGTCGTGAATGCCGGCTCGTGCTGTGCGGGGATCTATTCCGGTTTCTGTCGATATGGATTAATCGGGCTTATAGATTGCGAAGGCTGTGAAAGATTGTTTTGAATCCTTTCTCGTGCGGCGCCTAGGTTCAGCCATGGCTTTAGCAATGAGAAAGGCGTTAAAAGTTATTGCGGCTGAGCCGTTTTCCCGTGCATCGTGAGCTCACTCATGGAAAAATCGGCTCGATTATTTCGTTCGTCTCTCGGAAAAAAATACGTCATGGCGGTGAGCGGCGTCATTCTTCTGCTGTTCGTGATCGGCCACTTGGTTGGAAATCTGCAGATTTTCGCGCATCCGGACGTCATCAACAAATACGCGCATTTTCTGCAGAATCTCGGGCCGGGGCTCTGGGCGGTGCGCCTGATTCTGCTGGGAGCCGTGGTGGCGCACATTTGGGCAGCCGTCGAGTTGACCTTGGAGAACCGGCGGGCGCTGCCGGAACGGTACGAAGCGGATGATACGATTCAGGCGAGCTATGCATCCCGGACGATGCGGATCAGCGGATTCATAGTCCTGGCGTTCATCCTTTTTCATTTGGCTCATTTCACCGTCCAGATCGTGGATACCGAGTACCGCGACCTCTACACGAAGACGGTGGACGGTATGGTGGTCCACGACGTGCACACGATGATGGTGAAGGGTTTCCAGAATCTCTGGATTTCCGGTTTCTACATCATCGCCGTCGGGTTGCTCAGCGTCCACCTCCGGCACGGCATCGCGAGCATGTTTCAGTCGATCGGGTGGCGGAACGCGAAAATCGCCGTTCCGCTCGATAAGGCGTCGATCGGATTGAGCATTCTGTATTTTGCCGGAAACGCGGCGATACCGTTGGCGATCCTTGCCGGCATTGTATCTTGACCTGAGAACCTTTTTACTGCGAACCGTAATGAAGCTCGATTCGAAAACACCACCCGGACCTCTGGCCGAAAAATGGGCCCGGTACCGTTCCGAAATCAAGTTGGTCAATCCGGCCAACAAACGGAAATACGAGATTATCGTAGTCGGATCCGGCCTGGGAGGGGCGGCGGCCGCTGCAACCTTGGGGGAGCTCGGGTACGGCGTCAAATGTTTCTGCTACCAGGACAGTCCCCGCCGCGCCCACAGTATCGCGGCCCAGGGCGGGATCAACGCGGCGAAGAATTATCAGAACGACGGCGACAGCGTGTACCGGTTGTTTTACGACACGATCAAAGGGGGGGATTTTCGCGCTCGCGAAGCCAACGTGTACCGCCTGGCGGAGGTAAGTGCCGAGATCATCGACCAGTGCACCGCCCAGGGTGTGCCGTTCGCGCGCGAATACGGCGGTCACCTGGCGAACCGGTCGTTCGGCGGCGCCCAGGTCTCGCGGACCTTTTACGCTCGCGGGCAGACCGGCCAACAGCTCCTGCTCGGCGCCTATTCAGCGCTTTGCCGGCAGATTGATGCGGGATCGGTCATGATGTTCCCCCGTACTGAGATGCTGGATCTGGTCGTCGTCGACGGTCACGCGAAGGGAATTGTTGTTCGCGATATGGTGAACGGGAAGATTTCCTCCTATGCCGCCGACGCGGTGGTCCTTGCCACGGGTGGATACGCGAACGTTTACGACCTTTCGACCAACGCCCGCGGTTGCAACGTGACCGCGGCCTACCGTGCCTACAAGCGCGGCGCCTTCTTCGCCAACCCCTGTTACACCCAGATTCATCCCACCTGTATTCCCGTTTCGGGCGAATATCAGTCCAAGCTGACCCTGATGTCGGAATCGCTCCGCAACGATGGGCGAGTCTGGGTGCCGAAAAGGAAAGGCGACACGCGTCCGCCGCACAAGATTCCGGAGGACGAGCGGGATTACTTCCTTGAGCGAAAGTATCCCAGTTACGGCAACCTCGCTCCGCGGGATATTTCCTCCAGGAGCGCGAAGGAGGTCTGTGACGACGGTCGCGGGGTCGGTCCGGGGGGGCTTGGCGTGTATCTGGATTTCTCCGACGCGATCTCCCGCCTGGGGCTGGAAACGATCCGGGAGCGCTACGGAAACCTGTTCGAAATGTACGAGCGCATTACCGGCGAGGACGCCTACAAGACGCCGATGCGCATTTATCCGGCGCTTCATTATACGATGGGCGGGCTTTGGGTGGACTACAATTTGATGAGCAATCTTCCCGGCCTCCACGTGATCGGCGAGGCGAATTTTTCCGACCACGGCGCCAATCGCCTGGGCGCGAGCGCTTTGATGCAGGGATTGGCCGACGGATACTTCGTTCTTCCCTACACGATCGGCGCCTACCTGGCGGATCTCACGCACAAGCGGCCTTCCACCGGCCATCCGGAGTTTCACAAGGTCGAAACCGAAGTCGAAGAGCGGACAAAGACATTGCTTGCGATCAACGGGGAGCGGAGCGTGCAGTCCATTCACAAGGAACTGGGCAAACTGATGTGGAACGATGCGGGCATGGCGCGGAACAGAAAGGGCCTCAAGGAAGCGATCGCGAAGATTCCGGAAATCCGCGAGGAGTTCTGGGACAATGTCCGCGTGCCCGGTGACGGAAAAGAGATCAACCAGGAACTTGAGAAAGCCGGCAGGCTCGCCGATTTTCTCGAGTTCGGTGAATTGTTGTGCCGGGATGCGCTGGACCGCGAGGAATCCTGCGGGGGGCACTTCCGTGAGGAGTATCAAACCGAAGAGGGGGAAGCGCTTCGCGACGACGAGAATTTTTCGTACGTCAGCGCCTGGGAGTACCGGGGCGAGGCCCAAGAGCCCGTCCGGCACAAGGAACCGCTTGTTTACGAAGAAGTGAAGATGGCGACCAGAAGTTACAAGTAAAATGGACCTGACACTGAGAGTTTGGAGACAGAAGGACCGCAACTCGCCGGGAAGGCTCGTCGAATATGACGCGAAGGACATCGATCCGGACATGTCGTTCCTGGAGATGCTCGATGTCGTAAACGAACGCCTGATTTCCAGGGAGGAGCATCCGATCGCGTTCGACCACGACTGCCGGGAGGGAATCTGCGGGGCGTGTTCGGCGACAATCAACGGCATTCCTCACGGTCCGGAGAGGGCGACGACGGTTTGCCAGCTTCACATGCGGCATTTCAAGGACGGGGACGTGCTGACGATCGAGCCGTTCCGGGCAAGGGCTTTCCCGGTGATCCGGGACCTCATGGTTGACCGGAGCGCTTTCGACCGGATCGTCGAGTCGGGCGGGTACGTTTCGGTTCGCACCGGCAGCGCTCCCGAAGCGAACACGCTTCCGATTCCGAAGGATGTGGCCGAACGGGCGATGGATGCGGCGTCCTGCATCGGCTGCGGGGCCTGTGTCGCCGCCTGCAAGAATGCGTCGGCGATGCTCTTTGTCGCGGCAAAGGCGTCCCAGCTGAACGGCCTGCCGCAGGGAAAGCCGGAAAAGGACCGGCGAGTTTTGGACATGGTGGCTTCGATGGACGAAGCCGGATTCGGCAACTGCACGAATCAATACGAGTGTTCCGCCGTTTGTCCGAAATCAATCAGTGAAGACTTCATCGCCCAGTTGAACCGTGAGTATTTGGTGGCTTCCATCAAGCAGAGGTTCGCGCGGAAATAGCCGGGCTACCAGGTGTGCAACACCATGTTGCCGATCTGTCGCGAAAGCTTTTCAGTCAGAATCGGCATGGTTTGGAATTCGCTTTGAAGTCCCTGAAGGGGGAGGGCTTCGTCCACGCCGAAAAAGGCGTCCACTTCGGTATCGGTACCGCGATCACGGAAGTAGACTTGTCCGGTGCGTGCATCGACAAGGGTGCATTGCGCGGCGAGTCTCATGTTGAATTTGCTGGCGACCGCGGTGTCGTCGGCGCGGACGGCGGAGGATTCGCGGTCGTAGTCGACCAGGGTAATACTGAGAATGGCGTCGGCCTCGTCGCGACCGACGACCCTCACCCGTCCGTCGCGCATAATCCGTTCCCTGACCTGCGTGGAAACAAGCGCCTGCGCCTGGGGAGCGAACGAGCGATTGGCGACCGGCTCAATGTAAATGGTCGTGAAGGGAGTATCGGCCGGCTTTCCGGCATTATAGTGAGCACACCCCGCAGTCCCCAGCAACATCAGGGCGATCGAGATGACGGCCGGCGCGCCGGAACGTTTGAAGAATTGACCCACGGAATCAGAAATGATGGATTCGACCAAAGATTCAAATATAAAAAGAGAAAACGTAATGCCAGAACGGGACACCAGTCCTTCTTCAACGCCGGTGGAAGAGCGGATCCGCTCCCCAGCGAATGTCGTGTCGCCTATTTATCGGCTCCTCCTGTCGTTGCTCGTGGCCGGCGGGCTGGTGGGCCTGATTTTCGGCGGGTACGAAATCGTCGAACGACTCTGGCTGGGGCACCTGGAGGATGAATCGTTGCGCACGCTGCACCGCGTGCGCGGTATTCTAACCGCGATGGTGGTGGGCGTGATTGTCGGATGGGTGGTGATTCGCTCATCCCCGGCGTTGCTGACGGCAACGGCCGTCGAGGAGGACGTGCCGCCGGAACGCGTCCGGGAGGAACGACTCCGCCTGTACGCGCATTGGTTTATCGCGATGCGCTGGATCGCCACGCTCGTGGCGGGATTGTTGATCTTTCTCGGGGTGAGGGTATTTCATTTGCTGCCCCAAGAGACTTGGTGGCCGCTGATGGGAACCGTGGGGGTTCTGGCTGCGTCCAACGTTTTTTACACCCTTCATATTCGCCGTTCTTCCCGAATCCGTCCCCTCCTGGTTTTGCAGTGCTACCTCGACCTCGCGATTCTAACCGTCCTCCTGCACTATTCCGGAGGGGTTGAAAACCCTCTGGCCGTTTTCATGCTCTTCCACGTAATCATCGGCGGCATTCTGCTCTCGCGGGCGGAATGCTTCCGGCTGGCCGCGGCGGGAAGCCTGTTGTTCTTCCTTGTGGGACTTGGCGAGGGGTTCGGCATTATTCCGCATTATTCTCTTCACCTGATTCCGCACCCCGGCGGGGACGAGACCGGATTGCAAATGTCCTTCACGCTGTCGGCGGTCACCGTACACGCCGCCGTTCTCTTTCTGGGAGCCTACTTTGTCACGACACTGGCCGAGCGCTTGCGGCGGAATGAACGCCGGCTGACGTCGCTTGCCGAACGGGCGCTGGCGGATCGGAGGTTGCTTGAGCAGGCGCTGGAAAGCACCAGCACGGGAATGCGGGTGTTGACCCCCGGTCTGGTACCGGAATGGACGAATGACCGATGGAAGGCCTGGTTCGGGGCGGGCGGCACGACCTGCCGGATTTTTCCTGAATTTCCAGGCATCGGCTGTCCGGCGGAAGAATGCATGCGCAAGAATCAGATGGAAGTGGCCGAGCTGGAGCGTCCACCGAACGGCCGGGGCAGGCAGGTTTTTCAGATTACGAGCGCTCCCATTCATGACGTGCGCGGTGAACTGAACCGAATCGTCCAGCTCGCGCACGACATTACCGCCCGGAAGAGCACCCACGAACGAATGATGCGGGCGGGACAGTTGGCGGCTGTCGGGGAACTCGCGGGCCAGGTCGCCCACGAAGTGAACAATCCGATCGCGATCATCAGCGCCAAGGCCAATCTGCTGTTGAAGAACCGTCGCGGGGAGATGTCGGACAAAATCGCGCAGGAACTCGCCAAAACCGTCGAACTTTCCGACCGGGTGGCGCGGATCGCCCAGGGCCTGCTTTCGTACTCCCGGCCGTCGCCCACCACCCGCGGCCCGATTGACCTGCGCCTGTCGATACGGAAGTCTTTAGCCATTATCGAAGACCGTGCGCGCAACCGTGAGATTGTGATCGAGGAAAAGTTTTCCGACGAACCGTTGACGGTCATCGCCAACGCTTCCGAAATGGAACAGGTTTTTCTCAATCTTTTTATCAACGCGATTCAGGCAATGCCCGACGGCGGACGTCTCACCATCTCCGTCCTCGCCCCGGAAACGCTTCCGGCGACCGACAACGGAGGAAACGCATCGATGCTCTCGATCGCCGTGGACGATACCGGCGGCGGCATTTCACCCGAATTTCGCGAACGTGTCTTCGAACCCTTTTATACGACCAAACCGGAAGGAAGCGGCACGGGGCTCGGGTTGTCGATCTGCCAGGGGCTACTGCGCAGTCAGGGCGGCGAAATCGTCATCATGGACTCTCCCGGAGGCGGCGCGCGCTTCGTCGTCAAGCTGCCAAACAACGATCAACAACCCATCGACAAGCACCGGACCGGCCACGGGATCGAACGTCGAACAGCCGGGAACGAACAAAGAGCATGAGAAAAATAAGGATATTGATCGTCGATGACGAAGACGGCATGCTCGAAGTGTGCGAGGACACCATCGACGTGCTTTCAGGCGTGGAGACGGAAGTGGAGTCCGACCCGCGCCGCGCGGCGGAACGTCTGAAGGACGAGGGCTTCGACATGTTGCTCACCGACGTCCGCATGCCGGGAATGGACGGGGTTGATCTGTTGCGCATCGCCCGCGAACTCGATCCGAATATTCCCGTCCTCGTCCTGACGGCCTACCCGACGGTCGAAACCGCCGTTGAAACGATGAAACTCGGCGCAGCCGATTACATCACCAAACCTTTCCATCCCGACGACCTGCTGGCGACCGTGCAACGGCTTATCGACCAGCTCCGGTTGAAGGAGGAAAATCAACTGCTTCGCCGCCAACTCGAACGTTCTTATTCCTTTGGCGACATGCTGGGAAAAAGCTCCGCCATGCGCGAGATCTTTCAGACGGTGGAGCGTGTCGCGGAGCCGAATGTCGATGTCATGGTCATCGGCGAGACCGGAACCGGAAAGGAACTGGTTGCCCGCAGCATTCATCAACGGAGTCCGCGGCGGGACGGACCATTCGTTCCGGTGGATTGCGGCGCGATCCCGGAAGAACTCATGGAGAGCGAGTTCTTCGGCCACGAAAAAGGGGCCTTTACCGGCGCGCAAGCCCGGAACCTCGGACTCCTCGAATACGCCCATGAGGGCACCTTCTTTCTCGATGAAATCGGGCAGCTTTCGCTGAACCTTCAAGCCAAGCTGCTGCGAGCTCTGCAGGAACGACGGATTCGCCGGATCGGCGGCAACCGCGAGATCGACGTGGACGTGCGTGTGGTCGCCGCCACTTCCCTGGACCTGGAAGCCGAAGTGAAAGCCGGCCGCTTTCGGATGGACCTGTATTACCGCATCAATGTCGCCCGGATCGACCTTCCGCCTTTGCGCGAGCGGGACGGCGATATTCCGCTGCTCGCTGAAACCCTCCTGGCCCGTTACGCGACGGAAATGGGGAGGGAGCACGCCGAACTCAGCCCGGAAGCGCTCGAAGTCCTTTCCTGCTACTCGTGGCCGGGCAACGTCCGTGAACTCCAGAACGTCCTGAAACGGACACTTGCAATGGTGCGCCACGAAACAATCCTGCCTGAAGACCTGCCGGATCAGATTGTGGCCGCCGCCGGGCGCCTTCCATCTTCGGCCGACGGAGGTTTTTTCGCCCAACGCGAACGCCGCGTCACGTCATTCGAACGCGAATACCTCACCCAGCTCCTGGTCGAAACGGAGGGTGACGTCTCCCGCGCCGCCCGCGACGCCAAACTTCCACGGGGAACGCTCTACCGCCTGCTCAAGAACCATGGTCTCGAGCCCGCCGACTTTCGGGAGGGCTAGCCTGAATTATTCACCGGATTGCGCAAAAAACAGCTTAAGATTTTTTCTATGAACTTGTTACGATTAAGCCCTGTTCGAAACTTTTCTGGCGTCCGGTATTTTGCGCAATCCTCTCGCCCACAAGCGCGAATCGCGGTGTTGCGACCCTACAATCCGCTTGGTTACGTACTCAAGTACGCGCCCAGGCGGATTCAGGTCGCGCCTTGCGCTTCATCACTTCTGGGCTTCGCGAATAACCCAGGCTAGAGTTCCGTGGGCGCGGCCCTTTTCCGGTGTAGTTGGATTTCGTATACTTTGCGGAAATGATGGCCCATGATCGCCAGGGTCACGGCGGTCGGGAACAACTCTTTACGGCGCAGGAGGGTCCAGCTCATCAAGCGCCAGAACTGGAATCGCTCCCGCCCGAAGACGCCCAGCCGCACTGTCGATTTCAGGAAAGCGCGTATGTGAGCGAACTGAAGAGCCGGGCGAATCTCGGGGGGACGGTATTCGCGGAGAAAACGCTTCATTCTCTCGTAATAGGGCTTGGGTAGATAGATGTTCTCGAAGATCCTGCGGTAGCCCTCCTGGAGCGTCGTGAGGTTCATCCGCGGAACGATGTTGGTCGAACACGCCGTGTTGTCGCCCCCGCTGTAGCCGCGGATGCGATTCTCATTCTTCAACCTCGCGTACAGACGCGTGCCCACCGGGGCCTGCAGCAACCCGACCATGGCCATGACGATCCCGCTCTGCTGAATGAAATCGATCTGGCGTTGGAAAATGTCCGGCCCGTCGCTGTCGAAGCCGACAATGAAGCCTCCCTGCACCTGAAGGCCGGCACGCTGAATGGTCCGGACGGACTCCAGCAGATCGCGGTTGCTGTTCTGCCGTTTATTGCATTCGGCCAGACCCTCGACGCTGGGAGTCTCGATGCCGACGAAGACCGTATTGAAGCCGGCTCTTGCCATTGCGTCCATCAATCGGGGATCGTCGGCGAGGTTGATCGACGCCTCCGTGTAGAACGGAATGCCGCTCCTGTTTTTCTGCCACGCCTCCAGCGCCGGAAGGAGCTCCGTCTGAAGGGTGCGTTTGTTGCCGATCAGGTTGTCGTCCACGAAAAAGATCGAGCCGCGCCAACCGGCGTCGTAAATCGCATTGAGCTCGGCGATGATCCGGCCCGGCGTTTTTACCCGGGGGCGGTGTCCCAGCAGCGCGGTCACATTGCAGAACTCGCAGTCGAACGGGCAGCCGCGTGAAAACTGAATACTCATCGAGGCGTACGCCTTCATGTCGATCAGGTCCCAGCGTGGAACCGGCGTCTGTTCGAGAGACGGGTATTCGCGGCTTTCATACAAATGCGCCGGATTACCCGCTTCCCAATCGGAAAGGAAGCGGGGAAGGGTCAGCTCCGCCTCGTTCAGGACCAAGTGATCAACCTCCGGAAACGATTCCGGCTCGCAGGTAAAGAGCGGACCCCCGCCTATCACCGGCAGGCCGGCGGCCCGGGCCCGTGCGATCGCTTTCCGGGCGGATTCCTTTTGGACGACCATGCCGCCGATCATGACCGCGTCCGCCCACTTCAGGTCCCGGTTTCGCAGGGACCGGACATTCATATCCACGAGGCGAACCTCCCATGCCTTCGGCAGCATGGCCGCCACCGTCAATAATCCCAGAGGCGGAAACGCGCAGCGCTTTCCCAAAAAGCGGAGCGCATACTTGAAACTCCAATACGTTGCCGGGAATTCCGGATTCAGAAGCAGTACATTCATAGGGCCGTTGTGATCGAGTTGTCTGGTTCCGAAATAATCCCGTGCCGCCGCGCAAAATTCATGATAATTGAGATGGTCGGATCCCTCCGGGCGTAGTTTGTCCGGGTCTGTGTGGATCTTGCGAATTTCCGCCGGCGAGATCCCCGTTTCGCTCCTTGGGTCCGGCGTAGCCGTCGCAGGGCTGTAGCCGACGATCAGTGAGTGCTCATTCTTTGCCAACAAGTGCGCGGAGTTCTCCGTGAAAACCGGTGTAGTATAAACTTATACTCAAAGAGATCGCATCCAGATCACAGGCAAACCGAATCGGGAGGAGAATTTCATGAAAAAACCGAAGAAGGTGGATGTAGTCATTGTCGGGGCCGGACCGGTGGGCCTTTTCGCGGCACTGGCACTACGCAGAAGAGGGTTCTCGGTCGAGACGGTCGACTCGGGGTCTCACGGCAGTACTCACAGTTACGCCCTGACCCTGCATCCGGCGACATTGGACCTTTTTGAGGAATTCGGACTTTTGAACAAAGTCCTCGACGGGGCCCGCAAGATTTCGCGCGTCGATTTTTTTCGGGATCGCCGCCTCGCCGCCGGGATCGATTTACGGTTCGGCGGCTTGCGTAATCCGTATCTCGCGGTCGTCGGCCAGAATCATCTCGAAACGATCCTGGAAGAGGCGTTGAACGAATACGGCGTTCACGTCAGGTGGAAACACCGTGCGAGGGAAATCGATCAGGATTCCGATGGAGTGCGCGTGGGAGTCGACGAGCTTGAGGGACGCGTGGTGGGCTACGCGGTGGCTCATGGCGCGGGATTCGTGCGTCGAACGAAAGTCTTCAACGCCTCGCTGGTGATAGGCGCCGACGGATTCGAGTCGTTCGTCCGTCGAAACCTGCGGATTCCGTTTCCGGAAGTGGCTCCACACGAAGATTACGCCGTATTTGAGTTCGACGCCGAATGCGGATCGTGCGACGCGCTGCAAATCATCGAAAAAAACGGACTTATGAACGTGCGTTGGCCGATCGGAAAAAACGGCTGCCGGTGGAGTTTTCAGCTCGATCGAGAGGGAACGCCCCCAGAATATCTGCGCAGAAAAGATCCGGAGCTGATTCAACGTGTCAACCGGACCGAATTCGGTGCGCTGGACGCGGAAAGATTGCACAATCTGCTTGCAGAGCGAGTGCCCTGGTGTCCGGCCAACGTGAAGCAAAACTACTGGAACCTTTGGGTGCGATTCGAGCGGCGCCTGGCGGAGCGTTTCGGCTCCGGCCGGGTATGGTTGGCCGGTGACGCCGGGCATTTGACCGGGCCGGTCGGGGTGCAGGGCATGAACTTCGGATTGCTGGAAGCCGAAGATCTGGCGGGGCGAATGGCCGGCGTGCTGGCCGGATCGGCATCTCTTGACATTTTCGACGACTACAACCGGGATCGTTTGTCCGAGTGGCGCTTTCTACTCGGACTGGAAGGGGAATTGAAGCCGATGCCCGACATCGATACCGGTCTAACCGATCTTCGAAAAAGACTGCTCTCCTGTCTCCCGGCATCGGGCGCGGAACTTGAGTTGTTTGCCGGAAAGCTCGGGTTCGAGGTATCGGGTTGGTCGCCCTGCGCGAAACCGGAAAAGCCCGGCGCCTGGAACGCCGCATAGAGGGACCCGGCCGTGCGAGTGAGGCCGGACTCTTCGGATTTCCGGTTGGCCGAGCATTTTCGACGTTCGCATATTCCCGCTTGACCCGCGTCGTTAGGGCCGGTAAACGCTTTGGCGATGAAATCTTATGGCGGAAAAACGTGCGGGAGCCGAAAGGCGCGAATATTGGGACTGTCCGGGTGCGTCGCGTTCGCATGCGTGATTGTCGCCGCACTCGCCTCGAGCGGACCGGAGGTTTCCGAGGACGGCGATCTCCTGGCTGAACGGGCCGAGGTCATCGCGCAAAGCTGCGCGGCCTGCCACGGCACCGGAGGCCGCCTGGATACCGCGATCCCCTCGCTGGCGGGCCAACCCGCAGCCGTGTTGAGCGCCCAGCTCCTCGCCTTTAAACGGGATCAAATGCCGGGCGCCACGGTCATGCCCCGATTGGCCCGGGGGTACAGCGACGAGGAACTCGAGGCGGTGGCGAACTATTTTGCTTCGTTGACGCCGGATGCCGATGAATAACACTTAACGTACGACTCTTATGGATACGACGCGTATGAATCGGCGCCGAGCGCTGAAACTGATGGGCGCCGCGGGCGCCGGCACTCTCCTGGCGGCTTGCGGTTTTCCGGCATTTGCCGGACGTTCCTCGCCCGGTCGGGTCGCGATTGTCGGCGGCGGGTTCGGCGGGGCGACTGCGGCGAAGTATATCAAACGATTCGCGCCCTCGGTCGACGTCATGCTGGTCGAACCCCGGGAACGCTTTTACACCTGTCCGTTTACCAACCTGTACCTCGGCGGAATGCGCGATTTCGAGTCCCTCGGTCACGACTACCGGGAGTTGCGGGACCGGTACGGCGTCCGCGTGATTCACGCGATGGCGGAGGACGTCGACGTGCCCGGCCGCCGGTTGATCCTCGCGGGGGGCGAAACGGTTTCCTGGGACCGTTTGATTCTCTCTCCGGGCATAGATTTCCGGTGGGGTGAGCTCGAAGGTTATGACCGGGCGGCGTCCGAAAAAGCGCCGCACGCCTGGAAGGCCGGCTCCCAGACGCATTTGCTCCGCAGGCAGCTCGAGGAGATGGAGGACGGGGGAACCTTCATCCTCGTCGCTCCCGATGATCCCTTCCGCTGCCCGCCGGGGCCGTACGAGCGGGTCAGCATGGTGGCGAACTATTTCAAGAACCATAAACCCCGGTCCAAGGTCCTGCTCCTGGATGCCAAGGACAATTTTTCCAAGCAGGGATTGTTCATGGAGGGGTGGCGTGAAAACTACGGCGACATGATCGAGTGGGTGGGCCGTTCGGGCGACGGGCGCGTGATCCGCGTGGACGCCGACGCGCTTGAAGTGGAAACGGAGTTCGGCGAAATCCATCGGGCATCCGTCCTGAACGTCGTTCCGCCCCAGAAGGCCGGCTTTATTGCGGACCGTGCCGGGGTAGCCGACGAGTCCGGATGGGTGCCGGTGAATCCCCGCACCTTCGAATCGCGCCAAGTCAACGGCGTTTACGTGATCGGCGACGCCACTCAGGCCGCTCCGATGCCGAAGTCGGGTTTCGTCGCCAACACGCAGGCAAAGGTCACCGCTCGCGCGGTGATCGCCGATCTCGCCGGCGATGCGCCCCCGGAACCGCACTGGGTCAATACCTGTTATAGCGTCATTGCGCCCGACTGGGGGATCACCGTTGCAGGCGTGTACGAGGTTCACGACGGTGAACTCCGGGAAGTGCCGGGTTCCGGCGGGGTCAGCCCGATGGACGCCTCGCCCGATTTCAGGCGGCGGGAGGCTCGCTTCGCCGAGGCGTGGTACGCGGCCATAGCGGAAGACACATGGGGAACCCGTCCCGCTGTTTAGAAAGGCGCGGCGCTGATTTTCGATTTGTCGTCGTGCGTTTTTCAATGGTCATTTGGAACGGACGTTTCCCGGAGGTCAACTTCGGGCGCCGGCGCGAACAATGAGCATTGAAAAACAGGAAATCAGAGGTAAGAAAGCCCTATGACGCATACGTTGGTTGTTGTTTGGGCCGGCTTCGCTATAGGGTTGATTTTCGGCGCCGTAGGGCAGCGCATCGAATTCTGCCTGACCGGCGGCCTCCGGGAATGGTGGGGCGAGGGCCGTCCCCGGCGCGCGGCCGCGTTTGTGCTGGCCGTGGCGGTAGCGATTGCCGGCACGCAACTGGTCGCCGGGCTCGGCCTGGTGGACCTGGGTGAGTCGCTCTATCTTCAGGCGGGTTTCTCCTGGCTCCTCATTCCCCTGGGCGGGGTCCTCTTCGGTTGCGGCATGATGCTCGCAAGGGGTTGCGGTTCCCGCGCCCTGGTGTTGCTCGGCGACGGCAACCTCCGCTCGCTGGTGGTTCTGCTCTGCCTGGGCATTTCCGCCTACGTCGCGCTTACCGGGTTGCTGGCGCCTTTGCGGCTCTCGGTCGCCGAGGCGACTACCGTGACACCGGAGTTGACCGCCCCCAGTATTCCCGGGCTGCTCGAATCCGCAGGACTCGGGCCGGGGATCGCCCGCGCCTTGCCTGCCATCCTCCTGGCCGCCGGGCTGGCCGCTTTCGCGCTCGTGCGCCTGGGCCTGTTTCAAACGCCCCGGGATGCAGGCGGGGCCGTGATTATCGGTACTCTGGTGCCGGCGGGGTGGGTGGCGACGGGGTACTTCGGAGCCGATGATTTCGACCCGGTTCGAGTGGAAAGTCTCACGTTCGTCGCTCCCGTCGGCGACGCGATTCAGTACCTCATGTTCTCCACCGGCACGCAGCTCGCGTTCGGTGTTACGGTTGTCGCCGGCGTCCTGGCCGGTTCGATCGCGGCCTCGGTGCTGAGCCGCAGTTTCGAGCTTCGGGGTTTTGAATCCCCCGGACACATGTTGCGTGCGATCGGCGGAGGCGTCCTGATGGGAGTGGGCGGCGCGCTGGCAATCGGCTGTTCCATCGGCCAGGGATTGTCCGGTCTCTCCACGCTCGCACTGCCTTCGTTCATGGCCGCGACCGGCATCTTTGTTGGCGCCTTCGCGGCGCTGCGGCTTGCAAAACAGTGACCGGCAAGTACGGTGGAATCGTAATCACGATATTCAACTGAAGATGTATTCAACAACTCGCGCTACGACCGTATCCGATTTCGGTAAACGACCGATGGATCTCCCACGGCATTTTTCCCGGGGAATTCTTACAGCGGCGGCAGGTTTCGCCCTTCTCGTGCTCGGGGCTCCTTCCTGGGTAAACGCGCAGGGACGTGCCGCCTGGGAACGGATTGACGCCGCGACCGAGCTTCTCGACGGCGCCACCCCCCGCGCCGGGTCCATCCGCCTGGACCTCCCGGCAGTCACCCAGGACGGGAGTTCGGTGCCGGTCACCGTCGAAGTGGATCACCCCATGAATCCGGACGATCATGTCGAGGCATTGTACCTTTTCGCCGCCGGCAACCCGAGCCCCGAGGTTGCGGAAATCCATTTCACGCCGCTCGCCGGAAAGGCGCGGATCACGACCCGTATTCGTCTCGACGGCTCCCAGACCGTCGTCGCCCTGGCGCGCACGAACCGGGGGGAGTGGCTGGCGGGTCAACGGGATGTGCGGGTCACGGTGAGCGGGTGCCTGTCTCAAGGCAATTCGTCCGATAACTCCGATTTTATGCAAGCGCGCGTTCGACCGCCCTCCCGCATGGCTCCGGGGGAACCCGGCGAGGTTCGAACCCTGATCAACCACCCGATGGAAACCGGTCTGCGGAAAAACCCGGACGGCAGTCTGATCCCTGAGAGAATAATCGAGGAATTCCGGGCCGAACTGGACGGCGAAAAGCTCCTGGCGGCGCGGTTTCACCGGGCCGTCTCCGCCAATCCCTACCTGCTCTTTTTCGTCGCTCCCGGGCGCCACGGTGAATTGGCGCTCCGGTGGGAAGAGGGTGAGGGTGCCGGGGAGAGCGCGACGGCGACGGCGAGTATTCCGGATTGACAAGCGGAATGCCGACAGGAGTTTGAGCGGCAAACGTGAGCATTTTCGTCGTGCCGGTCCGTCCGTGCTTTCGGGACCCCAATTCTGTGGCGCTCAGTGAGTAAACCCGGAAGCATTCCGTTTCATCGTCCTTCCACAGCCGGACGCCAACTATACTTCCACTTTTAGGGTTTTAGAACACTAGATCGGGACGATGGATTCATCGTCCCGGGGAACGACGAGGGTGACCTTTTTTTCCTCGTCTCCGCGCCGGTACGTGACCTCCACCTCGGCTCCGGGACGAAGGTTCCCGGTGAGATCCAGCAACTCCAGCGGACTGCGGACGGGAGTCCCGTCAACGTGGGTAATCAGGTCGCCTACCTTCAATCCTTCTTCCGCGGCGACTTCGGAAACGTCTGAAATCATCACACCGTCGTGGTCGCCGAGCCCGAAGCGTTCCCTGCGTTCTTCGGTGGGGTGAAGAAGGGTCATTCCGAACATGCGCACCACCTGTTCGGATTCATCGGGAGGGACGAACTGAAAGTCTCGGGCCTGATCGATGACTTTTCCCGCCAGACGGATGGGGGAATCGAGTCTGATCGCCAGTGCGAGGGCGTCGCTGGGTCGGCTGTCAATCCTCATGACATCGCCTTCGCCGCCCCGTTTCAGATGAACGGCGCCGTAATAGGTGCCCTCGCGAATGTCGTAAACGGCGATCTGCTCGATCTCATTACCTCCGGCACGCATCAATGCAGCCATCAGGTCGTGGGTCATGGGTCGGGTCGGTTCGATGCCGTGCAGCGCCCGTGCTATCGCCTGGGCCTCGTTAAAGCCGATCCAGATCGGGACGACTCTTCCCGAGTCTATTGCACGAACGAGCACCACCGGCGCGCCGGTGTACTGGTCCATGCCTACGGTGGCGATTTCGGCGGCATAGAGTGTGTCGGGATCCAGGCGGGATTCTTCTTCGTTACCTCCGTTGAGGAGTGCGTAAAGCAGAAGAACGCTTGCCAACGCCAAGAGTCCCGCCTGTCGGTAGCGTTTCATCCGGGCATCATCGGACAGATTACTCCGAATGGCAAGAAGCACCGCGATTTTTATGGATCTGTGTTGTATTCGTGCGCTCGATCCCCGTGCGTTCGCGGTTTTGCTTTCGTAATCGCGTTCGAAGGCAAAGACGAATCGGCACGGCGAGGCTCGTTTCCAGCGGTATGAGACAGCGGACGAATCAAGTGTGACGAATTGGCGCAGAGCTGGGTCGATCCGTCCGCTCGTCAGCGAAGTATCACTTTATAGGATGTTGATAATCAAAATTTTAAGTTTGGCATTCCTTGGCATGGATTTAGCTACTTGTACAAGTGAAGCTGAATGACTCAGTCTGTAAGTTCTTTAAGAAAGGAGGTGGCAGTATGAGACTCGTTAAAAGAAATGTACCAAACACCCTGTTTTCGCACCGCGATCCGTTTTTTGAAGCGGCATTGCCGCGGTTGAGTGAATGGGGGAGCAACTTCGACCGGTTGCTTGATCTGGCGTTCGACGACGACTTCTACGGTTATCGGGGTGAGCGCACCACCGTTCGTCCGGCGACCGACATGTTTGAAGACGGCGAAAACTACTACGTTCGCATGGATCTGCCGGGGATGGAGAAGGATGCGATCAACGTGGAAATGGAACGTGGTATCCTGACGGTTACCGGCTCCCGCAAGGGCTTTGCCGAAGACGGCCAGGAAACGCAGTCCTTCGAAGTTCGCCGGAGCATTCGTATTCCGGAAGCGATTGCGGAAGACGATGTGAAGGCATCCTATGCGGATGGCGTGCTGACCGTCACCCTGCCCAAGAGGGAGGAAGCCCGGGCACGGAAAGTGATGATCGAAGAAGGTAAGTAATTGTTTGAACAAGAAAGGAGGGATGTAGTCATGGTCTTCTCAAAAACAGTTGTCCCGAGAAAGAGCGGGCGTTTGTCCCGGGAAGGGTCCGCGCGCGAAGAAACGGGTTATTATCCCGTGACGCCGCACTACGAGATCAAGGAATCCGGTGAGGCCTTCGGGCTGGAAATCTTTACCCCGGGGGTAAAGAAGGATGACCTGAATCTATCCGTTGAAGGGCGTGAACTCGTACTTTCGGCGAACCGCACTTGGGAAAAGCCTGAAAACTGGAATACGGTCTGGGCCGAAACCGGCCCGATCGAATACCGGTTGCACCTGACGGTTCCGGAAGGCCTGGAACAGGACAACGTACACGCCGAATTGAAGAACGGCGTCCTGCGTTTGACCCTTCCGAAGGGCAAAGGAGCCCAGCGGAAAAAGATCGCTATCGAGTAAGTCGATCGATTCGTCTCCGCCGGGAGCGAAATGATTAAACGAAAAAGGCCGGGGCGGCGTCCCGGCCTTTTTCTTGTTTCATTATAGAGAGCGGAACGGAACATGACGAATCCCGTTGAGGAAGGGCCGATCCGCGCTGAATAAGAAACCGGGATTCCCGCGTTACAGGTCGTATTTCTTGCGAAAGAACTCGTAGGCTTCGTTGATTTTCTTGATTTCGTTGCCGGCGACCTCGCGGAGGCGCGGACCGAGGTGAGAGACCTTGTCGGGATGATACTGGCCGACGAGGCCGCGGTAGGCTTTGCGGATCTCGCCCCGCGACACGCGCCCGGTCAGCCCGAGGGTGCGGGCGTACTCCTTTTCTTCGGGAAGGGAGGTGGCGTCGACGCGGGGGCCGGATTCGCCGTATTTGCACTCGTAATACTTCCTGCTGCTCACCCCGAATATCGCGACGACAAGGTCGAGAAAAAGAACTTCGCGCCGTTTCAGGTTGCCGTCGGCCATAGCAAGTGAGACCAGCATGTCGATGACCTGGGCAAGGAATTGCGAGTCCTCGGAATGATGCTTGAAGAATCGCCGGGCGTGGGTTTCGAAGGACATTCCGGAATCCCTTGCCGCGCGGAACTCACGGATCGCTTCTTTCCGCGCCTGTGACGAAAGAGCCAGGGAGTCGGCCATGTGCGAGTCCAGCACGCTGATTTCCGCTCTGCTGATCGGACCGTCGCATTTGGCCAGTTTCGCGAACATGGCCATGAGGTCGGGATAGCTTGGGGGAAGAATCCGTGTTGAGGAACGGGATCGGGCGGTCCAACCGGCTTTTTTGGGCCGCGGATGGGAGGCGCGCGGGCGCTTCTCCTTCGGGACGTCGATGGGATAACCGAAGCGATTGGGTCCGGACGTGCCCTGAAAGAACCCGAGTTCGACCAGCCACCAGATGTGTCCGGCCGCCGGCACAAGCATCAGCAGGCACCACCAGGCGGATTTGTCGCGATCATGCCACCGCTTGACGGACACCGCCACGAGAGGCCAGATCAACGCGGTGAGAATGATCCACCCGGCCAGGGCCGCCAAACCCTCCGCCGCCTCGGCAAGGGTAAACCCGATCCAACCGATCAGGACCAGAGGGACGAGGGCCTTCCAGAAAACGACCCGGTTTATCCGTCCTTCAACCGAAAATGCCAAGTCCGTGAAGTTCATGAACCGTGTGCTGAAGTCAAACCGGGAAAGGCCGAGGATTTCAAGACAATGATAGCATCCAATCTATACCTCGATCATGGCAATAATGAACTTGGAACCTTAAGGCCCCAGTCAAATAACCGCGTTTCCAGTTGATTACCGGCTTGTCTCAAGTTTGTCCGGGCGTACCGGGGAACGGTGCTTTCCCAATCGTGCCCCGGCCACGACCAAACCGCCGGGGGCCGGGCACGCCGTATCCGGACGGGCACTTGCGTTCATTCCGAGCCGTTATGCATCAGGATGAGAATCACGGTGTTCAGGTTGAAGATCGCGTGAAGAAGGATCGGAACCTTGAGGCTTCCCGTGCGCTCGTACACCACGCACAGCAAGGCGCCCAGGAGGCCGAGGGCGACAAAGCCCATCGAGTTCCGGTGCATGAGGGAAAACAAGACGGCGCTTGCGGCAATCGCAATCCACATTGGCATGCGCTCCTTGAGGAACCGATAGAGGCATCCGCGGAAAATAATTTCTTCGCTGACCGGTGCGAGAATGACCACCACGACCAGCATGCCCAACATCATGGCGTGTGAGTCGATAGCGAAAAACGTTTCCACGACATCCTGGGGTTGTGGAGTGATCCCAACTGCTTCGAGGATCTCCATCCACACAAGAGTGCCGATCGAGAGCACAGGCAGAATGGCCAGAAAGGCGTAGAAAGCGAACCCGCCCGCAGCGAACCAGGAGATTCTCACGGAATTCAAAGGATTCCGAAAACTCTTGGGGAAGGCTTTTCGAAAACCAAGGAAAACGCCGATACAGGTCAGATGAAAGAGCGAACCGAAAACGACGACCCCGGCCGGAGAAGTTTCATCGCCGGGCTCGAAATCCTTGATTGCGAAGGAGGCGACACTTATTTGAACGATGAGCACCGCAAAGAAGAGGGAAATCACGAATATCCCGAAGTCCGCAGGCGATATCCGCCAGGTCGGCGTCCGTCCGCCGTCCTTCAGGCGGAAGGCCTGGGTGCTCAGGCTATGAATCAGGACAACGAATCCGACCAGGAGAATCACTCCCTGGTAGTAGATGACGGAGACGGGCGGTGTCACATCAGGCATTACCGAACCACATTACCCCGATTAAACACAATTTCACCCCCCACGAGCGTTGTTTTTACGCGTCCTTTCAGCGATTTGTAGTTCCAGGGAGAGTTGCACGATTGGCTGAAAAAGCGCGCCGGATCCACTTCCCAGGCTTCGTCGGGATCGAAAAGGGTGATGTCGGCGGGGGCGCCGGTTCGCAGCGTCCCTCTGTCGATGCCCACAACGGTTGAGGGCTTGCGGGTGAGGAGCCCGAGGGTTTCGGAAAGGGACATTTCCC
This sequence comes from Opitutales bacterium, assembly GCA_007130045.1. Taxonomy (GTDB): domain Bacteria; phylum Verrucomicrobiota; class Verrucomicrobiia; order Opitutales; family T3Sed10-336; genus PXDC01. The sequence continues at coordinate 49,075 of SLTG01000102.1, read as the reverse complement.
CGCTGTGGAAGAGGACCTCCAGGGAGACGGCCAGCGCGGTTTCCAGTCCGATGATGCCGAAGGGCGCGTAATCGAATTCCTGGTCTTTTTCGTAATCGGTGTGCGGGGCGTGATCGGTGGCGATGCAGTCGAGCGTGCCGTCCTTGATGCCTTCGATGATCGCGCGGCGGTCTTCCTCGGTTCGCAGCGGGGGATTCATCTTGAAATGGGTGTCGTAGGTCTTCAGGCAGGCGTCGGTGAGCGCGAGATGGTGAGGACAGACTTCCGCCGAGATGCGCACGCCGCGCTGCTTGGCCCTGCGGATAATATCGACCGCGTTCGCGGAGCTGATGTGCTGGCAGTGGATACGCGCTCCGGTCAGCGTCGAGAGGATTACGTTGCGCGAGACGATCACATCCTCGGCGGCGCCCGGCCAACCCTTGAGACCCAGGCGCAGGGACCAGTCGCCCTCGTTCATCACCGCGTTTTCGGTCAATGCGGCGTCCTGGCAGTGGTCCATGACCAGCAGGTCGAACATGTTGGCGTATTCGACGGCGCGCCGCATAATCTCGTTGTTCTGGACACAGAGCCCGTCGTCGGTGATGGCGATCACGCCGGCACGCTTGAGCGAACCGATCGGCGCCAGGTGCTTCCCTTCCATCTTCTCGGTGATGCATCCGGTGGGGAGGACGTTGACCAACGCATCGCGTTTGATGGTGTCGAGAATATACTGAATGGTACCGGCGTTGTCCGCGGGCGGGGAGGTGTTCGGCATGCAGACGACGGTGGTGAACCCGCCTGCTGCTGCGGCGCGGGTCCCGGTGGCGATCGTTTCCTTGTGCGTCTGGCCGGGTTCGCGCAGGTGTACGTGGATGTCCACCAGGCCCGGGCAGACGACCAATCCGTTTGCGTCGATCACTTCGGCCGATTTCTTCTGCGCGGGGGTGAGACTTTTCCGGATGGATCCGTCGACCGCGAACAGGTCTCCCGTCTCGTCGCGGCGTGCGGCCGGATCGATGATGCGTCCGTTCTTGATCCAGAGGGCGTGCTTACTCATCGCTGGTTTCTCCAAGGGCTTCGGGTGTACCGCCCGAACAAAGGTAGAGGACCGCCATTCGGGTGGCGATTCCGTTGGTGACCTGCTGCAGGATGACCGAGCGGCTGGAATCGGCGAGGTCGGAATCGATCTCCACGCCGCGGTTGATGGGACCGGGGTGCATGATGATGGCGTCGGGTTTGAGCCAGGATGCACGCGTTTTGTTGAGCCCGAACATGCTCGTATACTCTCCGAGCGAGGGGAAATGCGCCACGGCCTGGCGTTCGTGCTGGATCCGGAGCAGCATGACGGCGTCGGCGTCGGCGAGGGCCGTCTTCAGATCGTGGCACACGGTGACGCCGAAATGTTTGAAGGCGGATGGCACCAGCGTGGACGGGCCCGCGACGGTGACCTCGGCGCCGAGCTTGGTCAACGCCCAGAGATTCGACCGCGCAACCCGGCTGAACAGGATGTCTCCGAGAATTGTCACCTTTCGTCCTTTCAGGTCGCCGAGGTGTTCGCGCATCGTGAAGCAGTCGAGCAGGGCCTGTGTGGGATGCTCGTGGGCGCCGTCGCCGGCGTTGATGATGGGAATGCTGCTGATCCGGGAGAGGTAGGCCGGCGCGCCGGCGGCGGTATGGCGGATGACGATAATGTCCGCGTTGAGCGCCTGAATGTTCAGCGCGGTGTCGCGGAGGGTTTCCCCTTTGACGATGCTGCTTGCGGAGCCCATAACGGAGACGACATCCGCACTGAGCCGCTTGGCGGCCATTTCGAAAGCAACCCGCGTTCGGGTGCTCGGCTCGAGGAAGAGATTCACCACGGTTTTTCCCCGAAGCGCCGGGACCTTCTTGACTGTGCGCGTCAGGATGCCCTTGAAGGACGTGGTCACACGGAAAATGGTCTCCAGTTCGTCGAGCGTGAGGTCTTCGATGCCGACCAGATGTGTTTTCGTCCAGCTCATTTACAGTTTGCCTGTTCGGAGATTCGGATCTCGTCGTTCGAGGGATCGTCCTCGGAAAGCAGGACCGCGACATTGTGGTCCTTAGGGACGAATTCCTCGAATCCGGTGAAATCCGGCCGAAGCGGCAGCAGCCTTCCGCCGCGGTCGAAGAGAGCCGCGGCCTGCAGGCGGGCGGGACGTCCCTGGTCGAAGATTTCGTTGATCGCGGCGCGAAGGCTCCGGCCGGTTGACAGGACGTCGTCGGCGAGGATGACCGTCGCATTCTGGATATCGAACGGGATCGATGTGGGGTTCGATGCCTTGGGAATGGGATTCGTCGAAATGTCGTCCCTATGGAAGGAAATGTCGATGACCCCGAAAGGGATTTCCCGTCCAAGCTTCTCGGAAACGCCCCGAGCGAGCCGTTGCGACAGGAGAATTCCCCCGTCGGAAATCCCGAGGATACCCAGCTTCGATGTTTCCCGGTGGGCGCCGGCGACGGCTTCGACCATGCGGTCGATCGCACCATGAATTTCCTGTGAGCCGATCGTTCGGGAATAAGCCATTTCCGCAATTAGGATGAAATTGAAAAGGCAGGTAAAGAAAAAAGGCGGAAGCGGGACGCGGCGGGCAGGGGCTTTGTCTATTGCTTATTCCTTGAGAATCAAAGAGTGGGATGTTATGATGTAGGGCAAGGGAGGTAGATGATGAAAACTATGGATATACCGAAGAGACTGATCATTCGAGCCAGGTTTCGAGGTCTTCATCTGTGGCGATCCATGTGGTCGGCCGAAGGTCCGGATTGAGAAGCTCCCGGTAGGACGTTTCTGCAAATCTGCGACAAAGCAACAGGATGCGGGCACGGTGCCCGGGGGCACGCACCAGTCGCCCGATGGCCTGGTTGACCTTTCGCATGCCGGGGATCTGGTAAACGCTGCGGAAGCGTTCGTTGCGGTCCGCTTCGTCTCCGTCGCGCCCGGATTCCATGCGCGCCTTTTGCACCGCGTTGACTTCCGGAAGCGCGGGTCCGGCGACGAGCGCGTATTCGATCCGCCCTCCGAGCAGGTCGATGCTTTCGGTGTAGCTGCTGCCCAGGATCAGAAAAAGGGCGTCCGACAGGAGCAGGGACTCCTCGATGAACGAGGTTTGTTCGGCCAGGCTGTCCCGGCGTTCCTGGAGGGAGACGCGGATTTCGGAAAACCGGCTCTCAAGTTCGTCGAGCAAGTCGCGCGCGTAACGGTATGAGGGGAAGAAGACAGCGACGGGGCCGGAGGCCCGGCGGCAAAGGCGGGCGACCGTCTCGGCCATGACAGGCATGTGGCGGGCGCGCTGCCGGAACCGGGTGTCGGCCCGCAGGTCCACGGCGAGATCGTAGGCGCCGCTTCTCCACGGGGCGTGTGCCTCGACCCGGGCGACGGAATCCGTCGTGTCCTCCAGGCCGCATTCACGTATGAAATGATCGTGCGGACCGAAGGTTGCCGAAGCCAGGGCCGCCGACCGGAACGATCGCAGCGTTTCTCCGAGCGGAATGGACGCATCCAGGCAGGTCAACTGGAGCACTCCCTCGCGCGGGACCCAGAGTAGTTTTTCGATATCGGGATTGTCGAGCAAATGAGTGAGCCCGGCGGCATGGTCGATCCGCTGGAGCGTTTCGGGGCTCATGGATGCGTAGTCGGGAGGTGTCGAGAGAAACTGTTCGCCCAGATTCCGTGCCGCGGAACGGATGGCCGCTTCGGAGGAGGGATTGATTCGATCGCACGGACGAAGCCCGGAGAGCAGGTCGATGAACGTTTCCCAGCTTCGGAGAATTCCGGGAGGGACGGGTTTGAACGTGAATTCGGTGAGAACATCGCGTGCCTCTTCCACGCCGATGCGAACCGAGTGGTTGTCGGCCACGCGCGAAGGAAGGTTGTGGGCTTCGTCTATGATGAGGAAGGTGCGGGCGGGATCAAAGCCCGGCCGCTCGTGGAAGAACGAGCGAGTGGATGGAGAAAACACGTAATTGTAGTCGCCCACCCAGATATCCGCTCCGGCAAGCGCCATGCGTGTGATCTCGTACGGGCAGACCGAGGCGCGCTTTCCGGAATCGCGCAATCTGTCGAGCGTGAGTTCGGTTTGATCCGAAAACATGAGCGCGCCAAGCCCGCTCTTTTTCCATCGGACTTCAAGGTCGTCGAGGTAGGGACAGGTTTCGCGGAAGCAGTGAAAGACGGAATTGATGCAGTGGTCCTTCTTGTTTCGGACCTGGATGCAGGAGACCGGGGCGTCCTCCGGCAGCATCGCGCCAAGCTGGCGAAGAACCTGGATCTGGCCGGTCGATTTACCGGTCAGGTAAACGATGCGGGTGACGCGGCCGTCCTTGAGTTCGTTGAGCGCCATCTCCAGCAGGTAGCCGGTCTTGCCGAAGCCGGTCGGCGCATGGAAAAGCAGTATCGAGTTTTTCCTTACGGCATGTGCCAGGCGATCGGAGACGTCTTCCTGGCCGGGACGCGGTTCGGGAAACGGGGAAAGGATGCGGCAGGTCCGCAGCCGCCGCAGATGGGATTCTCGGAGCTGGAGGAATTCGACCAGCGACGCGACCTGGTTTTCAAACAAGTCCTTGTCCTCCGGGCCGAGCGGAACCGCCTGGGACAGCCCCGTGCCGATTTCGAGGAAGAATATTTCCGCTCGCGGAAGTTCGAACTGTTCCCGGTCCCGATAGCTGAAACGATAGAGGGACTGGTAGGCGGCGAGCTGGCGGAAATAGGCGGGGTGGGTCTCGCGCAGGTCGCTTTCCGACGCCGGGAGCGGAAAGGTGACCGTCTTGACTTCGCGCAGGAGAACGTCGTCGCCGTCGGGCAGCACCTGGTCGATGCGGCCCTGGAGTTCGACAATCCAGTCCTTGTGAATCCAGCGACCGCCGACCGGGACTTCAAAACACGCGCCCGGCCTCTCGCTTGCGGAGCGCGTTCGCAATTCCCCGTGCCATGACGTTCCCACCTGCGCCCGCCAGAGACCGCCGCCCCGCACGTCCCCCGACGAAACCGGCGCCACCGTGAACTCGGAGAACTCCCCAATGGAAAGTGAAACGGTCTTGGTATCGAATGATATTTTCATGCAGGACGATCGCGCATTCACAATAGAATGCAGGGGCACCCTCCCCGCAAGAAGAACGCCGCGCTCCTCGTGATTTCAAAATCGCTCCGCCATCTCCTCCCGCCGATGCCAATCCATAATCCATAATTCGTAATTTCCCTTCCCCCCGTAGGCCGCTCGGTGACGAGCGGGTGGCTCCGCGAACAGCAGAACCCCTTACCGTGAACGAAGCACGAAGAACCAGGAACCGCGCAACGCGCCCGCCTTTTTCACTGGAACGATTCCGGCGATCGACTACCGTTCCCTATTATGAAGACCAAAATCGGGTTGGTTCAATCGCGTTGCGGCTCCGACAAACAGAACAATCTCAAGCGCACCCTGAACGGAATCGCGGACGCCGCCGGGCGCGGGGCGCGGATCGTCTGCCTGCAGGAGCTTTTTCTCACCCAGTACTTCTGCCAGGAGGAGGACTCGGCGCGTTTCTCGCTCGCCGAAGAAATTCCCGGCCCGACGACAACCCGGCTTTCGGAGGCGGCAAAGGCTCACGATTGCGTGATCATTGCGTCGCTTTTCGAAAAGCGCGCTCCGGGCATCTACCACAACACGGCCGCGGTGATCGACGCGGATGGAAGTTACCTCGGCAAGTACCGGAAGATGCACATTCCCGATGATCCGAATTACTACGAGAAATTTTACTTCACCCCGGGGGACCTCGGCTACCGCACATGGGACACGCGGCACGGAAAAATTGGGGTGCTGGTGTGCTGGGACCAGTGGTACCCTGAAGCGGCGCGTCTGACCGCGTTGTCCGGCGCCCGGATCCTGTTTTATCCGACCGCGATCGGATGGATGGACGAGGAAAAGGAGGCGCAGGGCGCCGCCCAGCAGACCGCATGGGAGACCGTGCAGCGCGGTCACGCGGTCGCCAACGGATGCTACGTCGCCGCCGTCAACCGCACCGGCCGCGAGGGCGCCCTCGATTTCTGGGGCGGCTCCTTCGTCGCCAACCCGTTCGGCGAAGTCGTCGCCAAAGCCGCGGCCGACAAGGAGGAAGTCCTCGTCGTCGAATGCGACCTCGGCCGCATCGAGGAAATCCGCTGCGACTGGCCCTTCTTCCGCGACCGCCGCATCGACACCTACGCCGATCTCCAGAAACGCTACCTGGATTGATTCGGAACCTGGTCCGAATTTAGAATTATTCGAAATTGACTGCGTACGAAAGTTTATAAAGATTGGATCCACATAGGTCCAACTGTCCCCGTAGTTCAAAGGATAGAACCGCGGTTTCCTAAACCGTTAATCCCAGTTCGAGTCTGGGCGGGGGCACCAGAAAATTACCCCAATAAATCGCCCGAAAGTACCAGTTTTAAGGGGTTTTCGGGGTGTAGGTCGCTCGCATGGGTATTTGGCCGAACGGTCAGGTTGTGACATGATTTGTCATAAATACCCGTCACAAACCGTCACAAAATCGTCACGGCTCCTGGGCGATGCCACCATAGCATCCGTGGATATATTCCAGCACCAAGCTGAATTCTATTGACCGTGCCCGCGACATTCAGGATCTTAAGATTTGAGCTTGCTGGTAGGTGCCCGTGGATCCTTCAAATGGGAGCCTTGGTGACCCTACTACCGACACCAGTCGCATTGCGCGATCTGGTTGCCTCGCTCGCCGTAGGGCGTAACACGCCCACTTGGCGCCGGTCGGGGGCTGGTGAGTTCACGAGGCATGGCATGGCAAGGAATAGCAAGCCGGAGTGGCGGTCCCAACCCCGCCACTCCCTATGCCCTACCAACCAAAGCGCGAAATGGTCGGCCCCGAAAGACTCATCCGCCGCGTGGATTTTTCGCTTGCCCCTTAGGTGTCGGTCGTCATCGTCGATAACGGTTACCCCAGCAAAAGCGGCCGGCCGTGATTTAGGGGTAGGTCGCGGTCGGCCATTTGCTTTTCCGGGAAGCGCTCCCGGGAGTCATCGCCTGCGCCCAGTCCCGACAGGAGGTTGCCCTATTGAACACGGGCGTGACTGGAATCGGCCGCCATTCAACCCCGAATGCTCATCTTCTCCGACAGACCGCCAGCGGCGTTCGGATCGCGGTTGACCGAGCCCCTGGGCCGAATCGTTGTGTGTGTCCACCGCCCACCGGGGGGGTGCCCCCGGCCCGCCCCCAGAAGCCCCACCCGGTTGTGGAAAGGGGTTGTTGTGGGGGAGAAGGTTTGCTTCCGAAAGGATTCCCGGAAAAAAAAGCTAGGTGGCGAGGTATTTCTCACTCGATAAGTTAAAGAAGCAGCTTGAACTGAGGGGGCAAGCGATCAATCGGCAAAGCCCCACTTTCTGTTAAAATTTGGATCTTCAGAAAAGTTTGTGGGTCGTTTCCGGTTCCGGAAGCTCCCCGTATTGTGATATCGGACGGATTCGATAGTGTTGAATGTGCGAAACGAGCGGAGTTTCCGAGGTGGGTTTGGTTGGGGAGCCGGAGTTCAGAGCATAACCAAGAGGCTGAAGTTTGCGGATTTGTTATTTGAAGGGGTGCGCTCAGCGGGGGCGCTGAGAGCGTTTAGCAAGGTTGAAGCCGGAGGCGATGCAGTCCCCGATCGACACGCCTTGTCGAACGGGTCCGCCGATAAACAGGCCGGGATGGGCCAGTTCGAGTGCATCGAGGTCCTCGAGCAGTCCTCCGTGTCCGGTCGAGTAGTGGGGGATGACTTCGGGCCAGAACGCGTGGCGGATCAGGCACGGATCACCCTTCGCGCCGAGCAGGTCGCCCAGTTCGTTGCGTACCAGTTCCTCACGCTCCGGCTCGCTTTTCAACGCCAGCTCGGGTTGGCGGCTCCCGCCGACAAAGACCGTCAGGGATACGAACCCTTCGGGCGCACGTCCCTCGAAAAGTGATGATGAGAAAAGCACGCCGAGAATCTTTCTTTCTTCCTTTTCCGGGACGAGCATTCCGAATCCGTCCAGCGGGTGTTGAACCTGTTCGCGGCGGTATCCAAGGAACACGACAGAGAGAGGAGGGGCCGGCAGGCGCGTTCTGAGGAAAAGGCGTTCTTCGGCGAGTTTTCCGTTGATTTCGATATCCCTTAACGCGCGAGGGGGAACTGCGAGAACGACGCCGTCTCTTTCGAAGCGAACGGTCGTTCCTTCTTTTTCGGCGACAACGGTCCAGCGGGATTGACCGTCGCTCTCGATCGCCCGCACCCGCACGCCAGTCCGGATTCGGTCTCCGATGCCGCCGGCCAATGCGTCCGGAAGCGCCCGGAGGCCCTGAGGAAACGAAAAAATGCCCCGCCGGCCGCTCGGTTTGTGTTTCTTGCCGAAAATGGCTCCTTTCACGAGTGAACCATTCTGTTGTTCCATCTGATGGAGCCTCGGAAAGGCAAAGCGCACGGCCAGATCCTCCGGACGCGCGGCAAACGTTCCCGCAACGAAGGGATTGATTGCGTAGTCGAGAATTTCCCGTCCCAACCGCCGCCGTACGAACTCGTCCATCGTTTCGACCGAATCGGCCGGCGCCCGCCGAATGAAGGGTTCGGCCAGGAGGCGGAGCCGGGTGGGAACACTGAAGAAATTTCCGAAGAAAAGGGAAACCGGAGAGAGCGGGAGCGGGCTGGGTTCTCCATTGCGAAGGATGTAACGATTTTTGGATACGCGACCCGCGTAAAGCCGCTTGTCCGTGAGGCCGAGGTCCGCGAGCAGTTCAGCGGTCTCGGCGCGGGTCTCCTGCAGGGTATTCGGCCCCATTTCAGCCAGGAAGCCCTCCACGGGTTCGGTTTGGATGACGCCGCCGATGCGCGGGGACGCTTCCAGGAGCTCGACCGGCTTCCCGTCCCGAGCAAGGCGCCAGGCGGTTGTGAGCCCGGTAACGCCTCCGCCCACGATGATAATACTTTTGCCTTTATTCATGATTCGGGGCGGCGGACGGTTTCCACCAGTGCTTCGACGTTTTCGATTTTTGCGGTCGGAAGAATTCCATGACCCAGATTGAAGATATGTCCGCCGTGATATCCTTTCATCGCGTCGAGGATCGACCTCGCCTCGCAGCGGACGATTTCAGGGGTTGTGTTGAGGAGCACCGGATCGAGATTGCCTTGCAGGGCGACCGGTCTGGTCAATGTTTCCCTGATCGCGCGAAGGTCGGCGCTCCAGTCCACGCTGATGACGTCCGGCCCCGCGTTCGCGAGGTCGTTGACGCGGTGGTGCAGACCCTTGGCGTAAAGGATCACCGGCACGCGTCCGCCGATCGATTCGACGATTCTGCGTATCCACTTCAGGGAAGCTTCCTTGTACGTGTGCCCCGTGCAGGCGCCTCCCCATGAGTCAAAGATCTGGACCGCGTCGGCGCCGGCTTCAATTTGCATTTGAAAGTACTCGATGACCGCGCCGGTGATCTTTTCCATCAGAACATCGAACAAGGCGCGGTTCCCGTAAAAAAGCTCCTTCACTTTTTCGTATTGGGTGGAGCTGCCTCCTTCGACCATATAGGTCGCCAGGGTCCACGGCGAACCGGCGAAGCCCAGAAGGGCCGTTTTGCCATCCAATTCCTTTCTGATTAGCCGGAGCGCCCGGGGCACGTAATCAAGATTCGGGCGTATGGCCCGAGTATCGAGATTTTCGACATCTTTGCCGGTGCGCACGGGGAAATCCATGGCGATGCCGCCTTCGTCACGGAAGCGGTAGGGCTGGCCCATTGCTTCGGGGATGACCAGGATATCCGAGAAGAGGATCGCGGCATCGAACCCGAATCGATGGATAGGCTGGAGCGTCACTTCCGTCGCCAGGTCCGGGGTCTTAACCATTTTCAGGAATCCGTGCTTTTTCTTAAGCTCCCGGTACTCGGGCAAGTATCGGCCGGCCTGCCGCATCATCCAAAGCGGAGGCGCGTCGAGAGGCTCGCCGCGACAGGCCGACAGGAAGCGTTCCCGGGAAGTCATGTTGGAGTCAGTTGGGTGCATGGCGTATAGTGAGTCGGACTGCAGTCCAAAGACTCTCCGCGGATCGGAGGAAGTCAGGGCGGTGCAGGTTCATTTCGATTCCAGGTCGAGCCAGTCCCGGGGACGCAGGAAGTCCTTTTGAAGAGTTTCCTCCGGAGAGCCCGGTTTTGGCTGCCAGTTGTAGGCCCATTTTGCCATAGGCGGAAGGGACATCAGAATGGATTCGATTCTGCCCCCCGACTGGAGCCCGAAAAGAGTGCCGCGGTCGTACACGAGGTTGAACTCAACGTAACGGCCGCGTCGATACAGTTGAAAGTCGCGCTCCCGACCTCCGAACGGCTCATTCTTTCTTCGCTGGACGATCGGAAGGTAGGCGGGGATGAAATGATCGCCGACGTTGCGGGCGAAGGCGAACGACCGGTCGAATCCGGGCTCGTTGAAATCGTCGAAGAACAGCCCCCCGATCCCTCGTGTTTCCCCGCGGTGTTTGATGTGGAAATAATCATCGCAGGCTTTTTTGAAGCGAGGGTAGAGTTCCTTCCCGAATGGATCGCAGGCTTCCTTTGCGGTTCGGTGCCAATGGACGGCGTCTTCCTCGAATCCGTAATAGGGGGTGAGATCAAGACCGCCGCCGAACCACCAGGTGTCGGGTTTGCCTTCCTGGACCGCCTGAAAAAAGCGGATATTGGCGTGCGAGGTGGGAATCATCGGGCTCTTCGGGTGAATGACAAGCGAGACCCCCATTGCCCGGAAGCTCCGGTCTTTGAGTTCGGGCCGCGCGACGGAGGCCGAGGGAGGCAGCCGCTCTCCCCGAACATGCGAAAAGTTGACGCCCGCTTTTTCGAAATAACGGCCGCGATCCAGGATCCGCGTGCGTCCTCCCCCGCCTTCCTCACGCGTCCACGTATCTTCTCTAAACCTTTCCCATCCGTCCTCCTTTTCCAGAACCGCGCAGATCCGGTCCTGCAGTCCCTTAAGGTAGTCCTCGACCGCCGTGAGATTGAGTTCGGTTGCTTCTTCCATAAAGAGAAGACACTCTAACGCCGAACGGTCGCGTTTCAATGGGAAAGGACGGGTGTGTGGAAGAGGAATTAAAGACCCGCGCGGTTGTACGAGCAGGCGATCTTTCGGGTGGCGACGACATAAGCGGCGGTGCGAAGATCTTCGACCTGCTCGTTTTCCAGCCAGACATCACGTATCGCCTGATAGGCGAGGTGCATGGTGTCTTCCAGGCCGGAGCGGACAAGATCGAGTTCGTCGGCGCCTTGCACCAATTTCGCCGATAACTCCCCCGGCACCTTTTGTCCGGTCATCTGCTCGAGAACGTCCACAAGGTGGTGGCCCCGGATTTCATCCAGCCGGCGTTCGAGGCGGCCGAAGCGGATGTGTGTGATATTCTTGATCCATTCGAAGTACGAAACGGTTACCCCTCCGGCGTTGAGGTAGAAATCCGGGATCACGATGATCCCGCGTTCCCGCAGGATGTCGTCGCCGTTGCTGGTGACGGGTCCGTTGGCCGCTTCGGCGACGATCTTTGCCTGAATCCTGGCGGCGTTGCGTTCGTGGATCTGTCCCTCGATGGCGGCGGGAATGAGAATGTCGCATTCGTTTTCGAGGAAAGACGTACCATCCTCGATGAACCGGGCGTCGGGATAATCCTTGATCGTGCCCCTTTCCAACCTCCACTGGTGCACCTTTTCAACATCGAGTCCGTTTTCATCGAGAAGCGCTCCGTCGCGTTCGACGATGCCGGTGATAATGGCGCCGTCCTCCTCGGACAGAAACTTCGACGCATGGTAGCCGACGTTGCCGAGTCCCTGTACGATGATGCGTTTGCCTTCGAGCCCGCCTGAAAGTCCGGCTTTCTTGACGTCCTTCGGATTGCGGAAGTACTCGCGAATGCCGTATTGCACGCCGCGCCCGGTCGCTTCGACCCGGCCGCGAATACCGCCCTGCGATTCCGGTTTGCCGGTCACGCACCCGACCGCATTGATGTCGTCGGGACAGAGAGTGCGGTACATGTCGCACATCCACTCCATTTCTCTCGCGCTGGTTCCGAGGTCCGGACCGGGCACGTTCACGCTGGGACTGATGAAACCCTTCTTGATCAGTTCCCGCGAGAAGCGCCGGGTGATTTTCTCAAGTTCATCTTCATCGTATTCGTGAGGATTTATACAAAGCGCGCCCTTCGAACCGCCGAAGGGAACATCGACGACCGCGCATTTAAACGACATAAGGGCGGCGAGGGCTTCCACCTCGTCGAGGTTGGCGATCTCCGAGTAGCGGATCCCGCCCTTGGCCGGCAGGCGGTGCTCGCTGTGGAGTGCGCGCCAGCCGATGAACGCTCGAAGTTCTCCCTTGAGTTTGACTGAGAACCGGACCTGGTAAACGGCGTTGCACTGCCGAATCATTTCGGCCAGGCCGGGATCGAGTTTCAGGATCACGGCGGCCCGGTCGTACATTACGTTGACGTTCTCCGAAAAACTGCGCCGCGTCTTCGGATGGGTATTCACTGACATGACGCCAATCCATACGGGGATCGGCGTAGATGGCAACGGTAAACGATTCTTGACCTTTTCGCGGTCTGGAATTGGCGTAACGCTATGAGTGAATCAATGGGCAAAGCGGGTGATCCGGGTATCAAGACCGACGAGAAAAAACAGCACTTCGACGATATCTACGTGCAACGGGATCCGGTGGCCTTCAAGGAACGGATCATTGACGCGTTGGACTATGTTTCGGACGATTTCAACCGGCGGATTTTCGATCGCCTGATAGCGCCCTGGTGGGAATGGAAAGCCGCGGAAGGCGAGAAGTTGAACTGCGTCGACCTTTGCTGCTGTTTCGGCAACACGACGCTTGCCGCGATCCACGGCATGAGCGTGGAGGAGATTCGGGAGAACTGGCGCGATACGGAGTCCTGTCGAAAAACCGCCCGTCCGAGGCGCTTTCCCGTTTGGACGACCGGAATCGACATATCCGGAAACGCCCTCGCCTACGCAAAGGGAGCGGGGATTTTCGATGAGGTTGTCGAGGCCGATTTGAACGCGCCGTCTCCCGAAACGCGGGCGGCGGTGGACAAGGCGATGGAGGCGGCGGAAATCGTTGTGTCCACCGCCGCCCTGGTTTACCTGGAACTTCCGTCAATTGAGGCGGTATTGGAGCCGTTTACGCGTTCGGAGAAAGAGGGTTACATGCTCGTCAACTTCCTCAATCCCTTTGCTCTGGAAAAGGCCGATGCGACGAAGCGGTTGTTGCTGGAGAAGTTGGAATTCGTCGGGAGCATGGCGTCGCGGCATCGGCGGCTGTCGCCCCTTGAGCAGGAGAACTATCCGGGAGAGGAATGGGCGCTGCTTGAGTTGTGGGTGCTTCGGCGTAAAGGCTGAGTGGTGGCCCGAGTTCGGCGCGAAATCCGCCGGTTACCTGGAAGCGGGATCGATCGCTTTGCCGGTCTCGGCTTGCTCGGGAAGGATGAATTCAGAAAAATTCTCTTCCAGGTTGTCGATGATTTCTTCGAACCGCGCCAGTACCGGCTGGTCGGGAACGCGTTCCGCTGCGGCGCGGAGATAGGCGAGTGCATCGTCCCTTCGATTGAGCAAAACCAGCGTGTAACCGACGTTCATCAGGAGCCCGGGATTGTCGGGTTCCTCCTCGACCCGCCGCTCGTAGAGTTCAAGAGCCCTCTCGAAGCTTTCGCGCGCGTCGGGGAACCGCTCCGTTTGTACCCGCGTGAACCCGCGCCCAATCCAGAGTTCAGGCGCCTCGGGCGCCCGGGCCAGGGCTTGTTCGAGCAAATCGTCGGCTTCAGACCAATTCTCTTCGGACATGGCCGTATTTGCGCGGTTGGCGAGACCCTGGACGTCCGCGTCCGCGGAGACCGATGCCGGAAGCAGGAGGAGGGCAAGGAGAAAGGTCGGAGAACGAAGCGTGCGGAATGGATAGGTCATAATGAATAAAGAATTACCGGTTTACCGTCTTGCCCAGATTCGCAAGGACTGAAGCAGAAAATATTCGAGTGCCGCCTGTTCCTTAAGGTTCACGTTGAGAAGCCCGGCGCATTTTTCCAGTTGGGTGACCGCGGAGGCGAGAGCCGCGCCGGGAAACGAGCGCGTTTGCTGTCCCAACTCGCGTGCAAAGGCGTGGGTAACGGCTTCGATTTCGAGAAAAAACCGGTGCCGCACGGAGACTTTGACGCTTACCTCCATTGCGATGAGTTGTTCGCTGTCCAAGTCGGACGAAAGCTTTTCCTTCTCTTCCTCCCAGATTCGTGCGGTCTCTTCATCCAGTGTGTGCTGAAAGCGTGCCAGAAGCCCGTAAAGCGCGATCGCAACGGGAGCGACGTCAGCCGGACGCCGGATTTTCGCCGACGCCTTCGACAACCATTCGCGGTAGGCGGCGAGCCATTCATGTAACGCGGGAGGACAGTCATCCTCGTTCGATTCGGGAAAACGGAAGGACAGGCAACGACTCCGGATCGTCGGGAGGAGCGCGTAGGGGTACGTCGTGAGCAAAAAAACAACCGTGTCGGGCGGAGGCTCTTCGAGGGTCTTGAGAAAGATGTTGGCGGCGGACTTGTTCATGCGATCGGCCTCGTGGATAAGCGCGACCTTTCTTCGGGAGAGCTGGGGTGAATGTGAGATCTTGCGGATCAGCTCGCGGGTGCTGTCGGCGGAGATCTGGCGCATCTTCTTCGCGGGACGAAGGATCAGGAGGTCGGGGTGGGATTCAAGAGGAAACGAAGCGGCTTCATCCGTTGGCGCCGCGTGGCGGAGGAGTTCCCGCGCGAGGCGCGAGGCGACGCCTTCGAGGAGGGCGACGTTCTTGGCGGATAAAATGACGCTTTGGGGAAATCGCTCCTCCTTGACGGAGCGCAGGAGGATTTCGACCGGCTTCAAGCTGTCTATCTTTTCATGGAAGGCGTTCGTCGAGGGCATTCAGGATCTTTTGTTCGATGGTGTCCGGCGCTTCGGTTCCGTCGAGCAGCACAAAGCGTTCCGGGAGAGATCGTGCCAGTACCAGGTATCCCTCGCGGACCGATTTGTAGAACTGGATGTTTTCCTTCTCCATCCGGTCCGGCAGGTCGCTGACCCGATGGCGGATCCGTTCGAGGCCGACCTCGGCGGGAACGTCGAGGACCACCGTGAGGTGCGGCATGAGATCTCCGATCGCGAAGTTGTTGATCACTGTGACGGGATCCTTCGAAAGTTTCCGCGCCACGCCTTGATAGACGGTTGTCGAGTCGAGAAAACGATCGCACAAAACGACCTTTCCCTCGCCTAATGCCGGGGCGATTATCTGGCGCACCAATTGCGCGCGGCTTGCCGCGAAAAGAAGCAATTCGGTTTCCGGACACATTTCCTTGCCGGAAGAGCTGTGCTTGAGGAGGTGACGGATCTCCTCGCCGATCTCGGTGCCGCCGGGTTCACGGGTCACCGTGACCGAATGGCCCAGTTTTTCAAGGCGCGAGGAAAGGCGATCGATCTGAGTCGATTTGCCGCTGCCTTCCGATCCTTCAAATGAGATGAAAACACCGTTTCGCATTGGATGCCTTGATATGTGTCAATCCTGCCAGTTTCGGAGAAAGGAGTCGATGTCGTTCAGGGACGGGCTGCGCGAGTTGCGCACCATGTAGCCTGAGAAGCACACGCCCATTGTCAACGAGGCAAGGGGAGACATGTTGACGGTCTGTCCGATGGTGAAGCCGGCATTGAAGTGGTCGCCCGCTCCGGTCGTTGTCGCGGGCGTTTCGGTATAGGGCCCGGGGACGTACCAGGCGTCTTCACGGGTCGCGCAGGCCGCGCAATCTCTCGGATGGATGGCGACGACTCCGAGTGAGAGTTCCTGGCGGATTTTGGTCGCGAGGCGTTTGAGGCCGTCTTCGTTCGGCTCTTCCTCCCTGATTCCCAGGACGCGGGCGACGCTCTTGGCCTCCTTCAGGTTTAAGCCGAGAATGGTTTTCCCGTGGGATTGAAACCGCTTGATCGTTAGAAGAGCGCTTTTCAGGTCGCTGTCGGAGCGTTTCTCCGGATCGGCCAGGTCGAAGAGAAACGTTCGCTGGTCGCGCGAGGGCAGATTGGGGAGGACCTTGTCCAGGAGCGCGTTCCAGATGTCCGTCATCGACGGGATCATTGTCCAGTTGACCAGCGAAATGACGTGGAGGCGCGAGAACAGGTCGAAGAATTTTCCTTCCCCGATCACGCGGATAATCGCGTCGTAGGTCACGTCCTCGAGCGTCGAGGTGGAGTTAAGCATGAGCTTGCCGTCATTAAACTCCAGGGCGTCGGTGGCTCCGGGATTGGCCAGGGAAAACGCTTCGGTTTTCAGGGCAAGGTCCTTGAACACAGGGTGTACCTCGGGAACGCCGATCGCGCCGATGTACCGGACCTTCATTCCTCCCGTGAGCAGCGCGTGAGCCATGATCGGTCCGTTTCCGCCAAGACGCTGTTCCCGGGCGAAGAGTTCGATATTCGTGCTTTGGCCGGCCGCCCGCTCGACGCGTCTGGCAAAATCGGAGATAGTGGGGATCGGCTTGAAGTTCCCGCCGGGTCCCGACCGCGTTGCGACGGGCGTGACGATCCGATCGACGAAACCGTCGAAGCCGGCGAGTCCGAGTCGTGAAGACAATCGGCTCCGCTTCGCTTCAAGTTCCTCCAGTGTGTGAGCTTTGAAATTCATTTTGTGTGAGGAGTATAAAAAAAGAAGTCCGCATTGAAACATCAACACTAATTCGTTTTCCTATCCTGCAACGTGCGACTTGCATGCGCGAAACCGGGTCGATATTAAAAGGGGAAAATCGTTGTATTCGCCTGCGCGCGCGTCTGTACTGAATCATGGAACGAGCGATGAATAACGCCAAGAAAACACTTGTATGATCGAGCACCTCCTGCTTCTTCCCACATTCGCCGAGACGGGCACGCCCAACGTTTTCAATTATTTCGCACAGTCCAACGCCGCGGGGAAGGTGATCGTGATGTTGCTGATCATTTTCAGCCTCATTGCCTGGACCATCATGATCGGAAAGTACATGGACCTCCGCAGGATGGACGACCTTAACCGCGCTTTTGAGGACCGGTTGATGCGTGGAACGTCGATCCTCGACCAGGAGCAGCCGCAGTCGCAAACGATTCCCTATAATGTCTTGTTTCACGAGGCGGTCGAAGCCTTTCGCCGCGCCGAGAATCCGGACGCGCGCGATCCCGAAACCGGGAAGCGGCTTCAGATCAGCCACATGGAAAACGCACTCCAGCGCGGAGTGACGCGGAAGAGCGCGGACTACGAGGCGCGGATGGTGTTCCTGGCCAGTATCGTGACCGGGGCTCCGTTCCTCGGGCTGCTCGGCACGGTCTGGGGGGTGATGGACGCCTTCGGGGCGGTGGCGCTCCGTTCGACCGCGACGCTCCAGATGCTGGCGCCGGGGGTGTCCGGGGCGTTGTTGACGACGGTCGCCGGCCTCCTTGTCGCGATCCCTTCGGTTTTCGGTTACAACATCCTTTTGACGCAGACGAAGAATATGATTACGGCGCTGGAGAACTTCGCCAGCACCCTGGCCGACCAGATCGAGATGGAAAGCAAGGAGGAGTGGGGAGACTGACCGCGGGGCTGCCATGGCGAGAACCTTTCGCAGAAATCCGCGCTTGAGCGCCCTGGCCGAGCCGAACGTGACGCCGCTCATCGACCTCGCGTTTTCGCTGCTGATCATCTTCATGATCACGACGCCGCTTCTGGAGCAGACGATCCCGCTCGAGCTGCCGCGCGAGGAGGAACGGGAAGACGACGGCGTGCAGCCGGATGTTCGCTATCAGGCGGTCGGTGTCGAGGGGCCCGGGTTGTACCTGTTCGGGGAGGACAGGGTGGATGAGCCGGAAATGCGCAGCCGGCTTGAGAATCTGAGGGCGACCGACGACAACGTCGTTCTCAACGTCCGCGCGGCCGGGACGGCGAATTACCAGGAGGTTGTCGACCTGCTCAATATCATCAAAGACAGCGGATTGAATAAAATTAGTTTGGACACACAGGTCGGTTTGGAGTAGAATGCGGGTGATTCAGCCATATGGAAAACCGTTCGAATAAAGCGTTTGTAATCGCCGTGGTCTTGCATTTGGTCCTCTTTGCGTTGCTTTTCACCGGTTATTTGGTGACGCCCAGGGAGGAGATGCCGGATTCGCCTCCGTTCGAACTCCACCATCCGCCGAGCGAAGTTCAGCAGCAGCCTTCGCCTGTCGAGTCGCAACCAAGACAGGTCAGGCAGATCGAGCTTCCCCGGTTTGAGGTGGAGGAAGTTGAGCTGCCGTCGGCGGAACCGCGCGAGCGACCGCAGCCGGCGCCTGAACCGCCCCCCGAACCGCGGCAGCCGGCGCCGGAACCCGAGCCTCAATACGAGCGGGTGACAATCAACCAGTTCCGCGCCGAGCACGGAACCCCGCAGACGCCCCAGGCGCGTCCTCAACAGCAGGCCCGCCCGCAGCCGGCGCCCCCGATCGAGGCGCCGCGGATCGACACTTCGAATATCCGGCAGCAGTTGCAGGCGGTGGTGACGTCGACGACCGATATCGAGCAATTCAGCCGTCTCTCCGCGACCGATCAGCGGGAGATGGAGCGCTATTTCGCCCGCCTGCGAGTCGCAATCGAGCGATCCTGGAGCAAACCTTCCGCAGCGACCACGGGAATGTCTGCGACCGTGCGCTTTTCCCTTTCCGCTCAGGGCCGGATCACGGGCGCGCGTGTTGTCAGCTCGTCGGGCAGTCAGGAGTTCGACCGTTCTATTGTCCAGGCGTTCGAACGATTGGCTTCTTTCGAAGCTCCCCCGGACGGCGAGAGCTACACTCCCAGCCTGACCTTCCGCGTGGATTGAACCGGGAGGAAAAACCACAATCGGTCTCCCCCCCGGCATTTCCGCGAGGGTTCTATCGCTCGATGAGGGCTTCGTAATCGGCTACGTTTCCGCCGTCGAGACAGCACTGGACGATCTTTTTTCCGAGAGGGTCCAAGTCCGGCTCGTCGACGAATTCGGACAGGCACTTACGGAAGAAGTCGTTCAGGATGGACGCTCCGGCGTCGTAGGCTTCATCGCCGACCTCGGGCTGGGTATTGACCTGCAGAAACCATCTCGGTACTGCATGGCCTTCCACCTCGAGTTGGTAAATGGAATAGCCGAGGAGCGGGCAGCGGGCGGGGCGGACCTGTTCGGGCTTGAAGGGGCGCCCTCCGCGCCGGGTAAGGTACTCGCGCGCGATCCACTGCGGCATGAACCCGACTTTCCAGGCGCCGATATTCTGGTTTGGCACCAGGATGTATTGTGTATTGTGGTACGTGGCAAACTGCTTGAGGAGCAGGTTCGCCTGGTCCACTTTGCGTCCGGTGGCGAACGGCCAATAGGACCCCACGCCTTCGCTGCTCATCCCTTCGGTGTCCACAATGCTCGGATTGGCGTGCCCTCGCGGCGCAACCAGACGCCATAACCATGCGAGGGAGGCCGGCAGGACGTGGAAAACCCCGATAATTCCGTAAGTCGGTTTTTCCTTCGTGCAGGGCGGCGTCCGTACGCCGATGCTGCGAAGGTCCACGCCGACGCTCCCGGTAACGACATCCGGAACGATTTCCCGCGGAATGATCACCCGGGGATTCGGGCACGGGGTTCCCGGTTCGTCCTCGATGTGTTCCCAGATAAGAGCCCGGCTGTTCGGGACGGCGTCGATATTCAGGAAGAGTAGCGGCTTCGAGGGATGAGCGGTCAGTCGCTCGAGGTTGAGGTCCGTTCCGTACTCGTCGATATGGTTGACCCGCACGAACCAGGCGTCCTCGGCGTCCGTCACGTACATTTTCCCGCTGTCGCCCTGGATTGAAGGATGGCAGAGTGCCATGTCGTCGGTGACCGGGTAGAGGGTGCAGGAGCGGGGAAATTCGATGTATCGGCGTTCTCCGGTGACGAGGTTGTCACCAAGGATAAACCGTCCGTCGGGCTCGCGGTGCGCCTGTTCGAGCATCTCGCTTTTGCCGCCACCGCTGGCCCCTTCGTGCATGATGGTGATCTCGTTGTCGTACGGAGTGATCGCGCGGACGGTCGAACAATGGGCGGTCACCCAGCCTTCCTTTTCGCCCAGTCCGATCAGGACGCCGTAGATTCCTTTCTTGGCGCTTGGACCGGGATAGAGATTGTAGGAAAAAAGCTCGTGTATCTTGCTGCGCCGGTTGTGGACGACCACCTGTTTGCCTTCGAAATGCGTGTGGCGGAACGGCGGAGCGACATAGATGATTGATTTCGGTTTGAACCCCTTCGGAATCTCCGAGACGGGCTGAATACCTTGCAGGAGAGCGAGCCCGAGGGCGAAGAATCCGGCATTGGCGGGCGCGATGACGAGGGAGTCCATCCCCATATAGGTCTGGCCGGAGAAGAATCCGAAAACGGCAAGCGGTTGTTGCTCAAGCCATTCGAAGGTTTCGTCGCGCATCGGATCGAATTCAACGCCAAAGCGCGATTTGTAGGTGGGTTTGTTGGTAGGATTGTCGTCGGCGATCAGCATGCAGTCGGGGTCGCGCCGGCGCATGTAAGGGTCCGGATAATTCGCGGCGACGCCGTTTCGCACCCGCACCGAGGTCGCTTCGACGATCCGTCCCTTGCCGGGAACGTCGTATGCCACTTCCATTGAATCCGATCCGGCCCCGCCGCAGGCGGCGTCGATGAGTTCCTCTATGGTATTGAATACCGTAACGGAGGGTGCGTTTTTTAGGATTCTTTCCGCTTCAACCGGCGGGTTAAACACTTTCCAAGCGTTACTTTTGTCCATGGCAGCAACTTATGTAAGCGCGCTTTGTCTATGCAATACCAAAAATTGTATATTTCTGAAACCGGACGTGCGCCTGATTCGTCGTGTCGGCAAAGCCTCCCGCAGGCAAATGTTTCAGCAGGGAAGAAACCTCCAAAAAAGTGGGCGGGCCGCCTACCCCTAAACGGCCCGCCCTTTGCTTTCTTAGTTACCCCAAACCTCCGCTATGCGGAGGAAAGTGTCTAATAAAAAATTCGGATTATCGTCAGCTAACCATGGCCTCCGGAGAAATTCAAATCAAAATTATGGATTGTTATGTTTTCACAATTTTTTTACAAATGCATCTTCGAGAATCAGCGTAGTGTCGCCCACCGGAAATAATGAATCCTGTGCGGGGCGTTTTTCGTTTCAGAGACAGTCCGGATGGTCTTATAATGAATACCGTGGCCAAAGATAGGATTTGTTACGTTCCCGAGGGTAGCCCATTGGACGCGGCGGGCGTTGTGGCGCTCCGACCTCGGCAGCCCTGGCTCGGCGGAAAGGGCGCGGAGCGCCTGAATTTCTTTGAAGGAGTCCGCGAATCGGCCGGTGTCTTCCAACTCTGTCGCGGCTCCGATTTGATGTTGGGCTGGGCCGAGGTTTCCGTTACGAAGGGGATGACGAAGGCGACGCAGGATCTCTACTGCGCGATGCTCGAGGTGGCGGACGGCATCCATCTTTACCACATCTGGAACTGGGTGCCGGCGATCAACGCGCGTTCCTCCGAAGGCGAGGATAACTACCGGTTGTTCTGCCAGGGAAGGGCGCAGGGATTCGAGAAATTCTGCGGGGCCGGGTTCGAGGACCGTCTGCCGTCGGCCAGCGCCGTGGGGCACGGCGGCGAATCACTTATGATCTGCTTTGTCGGGGGGCGATCGCCGGTCGATCATCTGGAAAATCCGGAACAGGTGCCCGCTTGGCGTTACCCGCGACGCTTCGGTCCGAGAAGCCCGAGCTTCGCCCGTGCCAGCGTCGTGCAGTCCTCCGCCGGGCCGTTGGTATGGGTCTCCGGCACGGCGAGCATCAAGGGCAGCGAAACCGTGTGCGCCGGCGACTTCGACGGCCAGGTGCGCACCACGCTCGGGAATCTCGATCTGATCATGAAACGTGCCGGAAAGGACCTGCGGCGTCCTGCAGCCGGCGAGTCGCGGCACTTCCGGGTTTATCTGAGGAACCGCCGGAATCTCGAGCGCGCGCGTGAGCTGACAGGAGGGATTCTGGCGGGTACGGGGAACTCTGTGGTTTGGGTCGAGGCCGACATCTGCCGCAACGAGCTGGAAATCGAAATTGAGCTTTCCGCTTATCCTCCCGGGGTTTCCGCGCCCGGAACGGATTGTTGAACGAGCCTTCGCAGGTCCTCGAGGCGGATTTTTCCGCGGCGGGTGACCGGAAACTTGTGAGGTATGATTGTTCTGGGAATCTTCCAGGAGGGAAACGTTTCCCGCAGCCGGGACCGGAGGCTTTCAGGTGAAGCGGGGCCCTCGTAAACCAGGGCGATCCTGGGATTCCCGTCCGCTTCCGAATAAAGATCGACGAATGCGTGAGCGACATCGGAGTGCGAAAGCAAGTAGCTCTCCAACTCGCGCGGATCGAGGCGCCGCCCGCCGATCTTGAGAATCGTGCGTTTGCGACCGGTCAGCCGGATCTCGCCGTTTTCAAGAATATCGCCGAAGTCCGCGAGCGTGTGGACGCCGAGACCGTCGGTGCGATTGCGGTTGTACCGGGTGTGAACGGCGGGAGAGATCGCCTTGAGACGCCCGGACGGACCGGCGATCACCCGAACGCCTTCGAGTGGCGCGCCGACGCTTCGGCCGCTGAGGGTGGCTTCTCCGGTGCGATCATAGGCGATACCGCCGGTTTCCGAAGACCCGTAGAAGTTGTGCGGAGCGCGCTGGAACCTTTCCTTGAACGCTCGTGCGGTCTCGGACGGGAGGAAGCTGCCCGCCGAGATCACGCGCCGGAGAGAACGGAATGAGACGGACGGCACATCGCTTTCGGCGAGCGCCCGCAGGATTGCGGGCGTTGCGGGGAAAAACGTTGGCTGGCGGCGTTCGAAATCAGCGGCGATGCCTGCCGGGAAAATGTCCCGGCCCAGCACCGACGGCACGCCGTCGACGATCAAGGGAAATACCAGGTTACCCAGACCGTACGAGTGCCCGAACGGAATGATCGCGTGATTTCGGTCGTCACCGCGCAAACCCATGGTCCGCGCGACCTGGCGCGCGTCGGCGAGCATTTCGCCATCCGTGAAAAAGAGCGCTCTTGGCGAGCCGGTGGCGCCGGAGGTCAGCTTGATCAGGCACGCGGAAAACCGGAATGGACGGTTTTTCAGTCCCTTTTGGGGTTCGGATGCCGGCGCATGTTCGAAACCCGAAGGCGTGCGGGTTGCGATGACCGGGAATCGTTCACGAAGCGACTGGAGGGTGCCCGGCGCGACGTCGGGATCGACCGGAACGACGATCGCGTTTCGTTTCTGTCCGAGCAGGAAGGCGGTAAGCCAATCAACGGAGTTCGAAAGATGAAGCAGAACGATGCGTCGCTCCCAGGAACCGGCTCCGGGAAGATCACGATCGAGCGACTCAACCGCCTCATGAATCGCTCGCGCCGACCACTCCTTGTCATTCGCCGAGTCCACGAGGAGCTTTTTTCGAGGGTCTCGTGCGACCGTCTTCAGCCAGGCATCATAAACCGCTTCAGCCATGGAGTTTATTCGGAGCCCTCAAAATTCTTCCGAATCCTTCTTCCTCGATGCCGGGCAGCCGGAAACGGGCACAATCCCGGAAGCCCTCAAAGCGATCGTGAACTCGGCTTCGGCGAGCGGCGGCGTCGTTTTCGGCGTCGAGGAGACCGAACCCCCGGTTCGATCCGGAATTTTCGTGATGAATCGCGCCCGCTGTCCGTGCGGGAGGGGAATGTCGTCGGTGTTCATGGATTCGGGAACGGTTTGAAAAGGTCCTCCCGATTCGACCGGGTGAGCTTCCGGTAGTTCGCGTGCGGCAGCGAGGCGAGAAACAGCTTCCCGTAGGGTTTGTGCAAAACGCGGGAATCGAGAATCGTGACGACACCCCGGTCCGTCTTCTTGCGTATCAGCCTTCCGACTCCCTGACGGAACTTGATCAATGCCTTGGGCAGCGTGAACTCGCCGAACGGATTGCCTCCCCGGTTGCGAATCCATTCGCACTTCGCCTCGGGGATCGGATGGGTCGGGTTTTCGAAGGGAAGGCGCGCGATTATCACCTGGGAGAGCGCGGGACCGGGAACGTCCACGCCCGTCCAGAAACTGTCGGTTCCAAAAAGAACCGCGTTGCCCGCCCGGGCGAATCGGCGGGTCAGCTCCGTGCGGGAAAAGTCGCGCCCTTGCATGAAGAACGGTCGCCGGAGTTTCTGGAAGGTTTCCTCGACGTCGAGCGCGACTTTTCGCATGTCCTGGTAACTGGTGAACAGAACCACGCTGCCGCCTTCATTCCGGCTCGCGCAGAAAACGATGTAATCAGCGAGATTTTCCAGCGACAGCCGCCCTTCGTCCGCGCTGGGAAGCGGAATATCCGCTGCCTGATAAATCCGCATGTTGTTTTCGAAATCGAAGGGCGAGGAAACCAATTCCGCCGTCACGCCATCCGCCCCGACCTGTGCCTGGAATGCCGCCATGTTTCCGGCCGGCGCCAGTGTGGCGCTCGTCAGAACGACGGACGTCTCGCGTTGAAACAGGAATTCGCGAAGGTAAGGGGCGACGTCGATCGGCGCGTTTCTGAGTGTGACGTTCTGCCCTTGTTTTCCCGTGCGCTCGACCCAGTGAACGTGGTTCTCCTCCGCGAGGCTCAGACACTGGTTGATCCCGGTGGAGTACGATTCCAGGCGCCGTTTCTGGTCCCGGAGTTCATCCTGGGCGGTGCCCTCCTCCAGGCGGTCGAGAATTGAGTTCAGGTGTTGTATAAGCGAGCGCAAGGGCGGCCCGAGCGTCGGTTCCGCCCAACCCTCCTCGCGCAGGCGAACGATGGCGCGCTGGTTCAGGATGCGGGCGCGGATGAAATCGAAAAACTGGTCGGCCGCTTCCGCCGCGTCCACGACGGCCTGCCGATGGGCCGAGTTGCCGTAGCGGACAAGCAGGCCTCGTTTCTTTTTCGGGTTGTAAAGTGATCCCAGAAGCCTTTTCAGCCCTACCGAACCGAGACTGAGCCCGAAGTGTTCCGTCGCGATGGCCGGAACCGTGTGAGCTTCGTCGATGACGACGAAATCATTGGGGAAAAGAACCCCTTTGCCTTTGTCCGGACTGCCCGTCGCATTGATGAGCGCAAACAGGAGGCTGTGGTTGACGATGATCAGGTTCGCCTTTCTCAGCCGGGCGCGGGCGCGCTGGTAGGGACAGGTTTCCGGGCTGCAATTCTTGCGGTTGCAGGTGGATGAGTCGGCGTTCACGTTTTCCCAGACCTCGTAATTCGGCGCCGGGATGAGCTCCTGCACGAGTCCGGTTTCGGTCTGTTGGGACCATTCCGCCAGCCGGTGAAGCTCCTCCTGTTCGGGATCTCCGAAAAGATCGCCCTTCGTTTCGATCGCACGTGCCAGGCGATTCGTGCAAAGGTAGTTGGACTTGCCGAGGAGCAGGGCGGTGCGGAATTCGCGGCAGTCTTCGAGTTCGGGTGTTCTCCCGAAGAGGGTCCGGCACAGTTCGAGGTCTTTGTTCTGGATCTGTTCCTGGAGGGATATCGTATTTGTGGATATGATACACGGGCGCTCCTTTTCGAGGGCGTGCAGGATGGCCGGAACGAGGTAGGCAAGGCTTTTCCCGACCCCGGTTCCGGCCTCGAACAGGAGGGATGTGTCGCCGTCGAATGCCGCGGCAACGGCGTTCGCCATCGCTTCCTGCTCGCGCCGGTACTCCAGCTCCAGGCGCTCGTGCAGCCAGCCCTTCGCGCGGAAAGTGTTCTCAATCCGCGGAAGAAGCCGGGAAACCGCCGGTGCGGCCTCGAAGTCGTCGTTAAACCCAATCATGGCGCCATGGAAATCGATCGGTCCTCAGGGGGACCATTGCGTCCGAAATCCCGATTCTCTTCGATTCGGGAAGCCGGGTGCAATTCGAATTCCCGCTATGTCGGAACGTAGCGACGACTTTGGAAAGGCCAAGCCCGGCGGACTGCTCGGTGATTCAATCCCGGACCAGCCGGAATCCGGTATGGATGGCGCCCGAGTCCGGCTCGCCGCGGCCGCGGGTGCCGACCATGTAGCGGGTGCAGTACTGGTCGGTGCACAGAAAGGAACCCCCGCGGGTAACGCGTTTGGGAATCTGCGGTTCCTGCGGATCGAAACCGCTGTCGGGGCCGGTCGGGTTGTGCACTACGCCTTCGGGAACCGCCCGGCGGGCATAGGTGTCGGGGCGATACCAGTCGGCGGTCCATTCCCAGACATTGCCCCCCATGTCGTAGAGACCGTAACCGTTGGAGGGGAATTGAGCCACGGGCGCCAGGCCTTCGAAACCGTCGTCAGCCGTATTTTCGACGGGAAACCGACCCTGCCAGATATTGGCGGCCCATTCGGAGTCCGGCTGCAATTCCCGGCCCCAGGGATAGGGTTTCCCGGTCAGGCCGCCGCGGGCCGCGAACTCCCATTCGGCTTCCGTGGGCAATCTTTTTCCCGCCCATTTGGCATAAGCGCGCGCGTCCTCCCACGCGATATGCACGACGGGGTGATCCGGCTTGTCCTCGACTGAAGAGCCGGGGCCGTGGGGGGCGTCCCAGTAGGCGCCCGGTGCCCAACGCCACCACTGCGTGAAATTGTACGGGTTGTCAACTCGTGAGGGGTACGTGAACACCATAGCGCCGGGAACCAGGTTCTCCTCCGCCACGCCGGGAAAATCGGCCGGATCCAGCGGGCGTTCCGCCACGGTCCGGTATCCGGTTTCTTCCACAAACCGGGCGAACTGCGCATTGGTTACCGGGGTCTTGTCCATCCAGAATCCGTCCACGTAAACCCTGTGGATCGGGCGCGCATCCACCATGGCTTCGCGTCCGCCCGACGGAAGTTTGCGGGGGTCGGCGACTCCCATCGAAAATTCCCCGCCGGGGATCCAGGCCATTCCCGGCGGAGTGTCATCATCGGGGCGTTCCTCGTTTTCAACGGTTTCCTCGAACTGACTTTGAAATCGGTTTAATGCCTCGCCGTCGCTTTCCCGCGCGAAACCCGCGCTGATGACCGCAGGAACGACAAGCGGCGCCAGAGCGGCGGAAAAGATCCGGAGTGCGTATTTCGTACGATTTATTTCGTGAAGCATCAATCTTGAGTTCCTATTCGAAGATAGGCTGTGAATAGTCACTAGCGTTCGAATGCACCACCGAACGCAGGCGGCAATCATTTGTCAATTATCCCAACGCCTTTTTCGCTCCTCTGAATACGGATGTTCGACGTCGCGCCGCCGGGCCATTATCACCGGCTGGGGAGTCCGGATGCCGGCCAGCGCGATCAGGGGCATGGGGCCGGACAAAAGAACTCCATTCACTCTTAAGGGAGAAGCGGAGATCAGATTCGTTCGGCGAGGAACTGCAGGGCGCGCTGTTCCGACCAGTAAAGACCGTCCCGCCGTGTACTGACGAAACCCACGTGACCGCCCCGGCGGGGCGTTTCCAGGGTGATGTGCGGCAGACGGCGGACTTGGTCGTAAGGATAGCAGCCATCGGCCAGGAAAGGATCGTCCAGCGCATTCAGAATCAGCACGGGCGCTTTGATGTTCGATAGGAAACGTCCGCTCGAGCAGCGGCTCCAGTAGTCCTCCGCATTCTCGAAACCGTGTAACGGAGCGGTGTAGCGGTCGTCGAACTCGCGAAAAGTGCGTATTTCGTTCAGACCGACCAAAGAAATTATCTCGGGAAATCGCCGGTGCTTGGCCCGCATTTTCCGGCGCAACTCCCGCATGAATTTGCTCATATAGAGTCGGTTCCAGGGACGGGCCAGGCAGGCGGCGCTGGCTGCGAGATCGCAGGGCACGGAAAACGTCACCCCGCCGGCGATGCGGGAATCGAGGCGGTTCCCCTGTTGCCCCATATACACGAGCGTCAGATTGCCCCCCATGCTGAAACCGGCGAGCGCGAGGGTGCGATACGCCGCGGCGTCCGCCAGCGCCCGCCGGGCGACCGCATCCAGGTCAACGGTGGCGCCGCTGTGGTAGAAGCGCGGTTGGAGGTTCATTTCACCGCTGCACGACCTGAAATTCCAGGCCAGTGCGTCCCATCCGGCACGCAGCGCCGCACGCGCCAGCCCCATGACGTAGGGACGCCGTGAGCTGCCTTCCAGACCGTGTGAGATCACCAGCAAACGGTCGTTGCCGCCCCTATACCAATCCAGGTCCAGAAAATCGTCATCCTCCGTGGCGAGCCGCTCGCGAACGGGATCGACATCATCGATCCGCCGGAAGAGGGCCGGCCACAGCGTCTGCACGTGGCCGTTCCGCAGCCAGAAGGGAGGATTGTAATGCCGGACTTCAGGCATGGGACACCCTGATATTTCGAGCAGGAATGCCACGAAAACGCAAGCCGGGACTGTGTCCGGTCATGGCACGTTTCCGTCAATATATACTTCCCGTCATCAGGTTTTCGGATTCTACTCCCCTTCAAATACTCGATCATTCCCCTCTTGAGAGGGAGGGACCATGCGCAAGCACGGTGGGGTGTGTTTTCCGAAAACTTGATGACGGGGAGTATAGAATACTCCCGACCGTTTCTGTGAATCGTAAAGCGCGAGCGTGTCAGGTCGATCGTCACCTTGAATTCCGGCAGCGAACGGCGGAAGCAGGCAAAAACCGCGAATACTTTGGCAAGCGGCGCACAGACGTTTGGACGGTGTAGGCGTAGTTTCACGCTTACCAAGTGGCGAGGGGAATGCCTAAACAATGCACGAAGTCAGCCTGACCAGAAATATTCTCGAAATCGCGCTTTCGGAAGCGGTGAAGGCGGGCGCGGCGCGGATCCGGTTGATTCGGGTGAAGGCGGGCGCGCTTGCCGGAGTGGTTCCGGAGGCGATGGAGTTCGCGTTCAGGGTGCTTCGCGACGAGAATCCCGTCACGGCGGAGGCGACCCTCATGATCGAGGAGGTATCGGCGGGCTGTCGTTGCCGGGCGTGCGGGCTTGATTTCGAACCGCCGGACTCTGTTTTTGAATGTCCCCGATGCGGCAGCCTGGATGCCGAGATTCTTCGGGGGCGCGAACTGGAAATAGCTCAATTGGAGGTAATTTGATCATGTGCGACACCTGCGGCTGCAATCGGGAGGAACCGTTTCACGTCCATACCGGATATACCGATCCGGAGCGGACGGAGGGGCATTCGAGCCACTTCCACATCCACCGGAGCGAAGACGGCCACGCGCACGTTCACGGGCATTCACACCCGCACGATGGGATCGAAGGCGATTCCGATCCGGGTGCGACACGAACGCTTGCGGTGAACCGCGGGATACTCGGCGCAAACGACCGGCTGGCCGAACAGAACCGCGGCTTCTTCCGGGCGAAGAACGTGCGTGTGATCAATCTCCTTTCCTCGCCCGGGGCGGGAAAGACGGCGTTGCTTGAACGGACGCTCGAGGACGTGCCGGACGGGATCCGGTCGGCGGTCATCGTCGGCGACCTGGCAACCGAAAACGACGCCGAACGCCTGCGCGGCCGCGGAGCCGAGGCCGTCCAGATCACCACCGGCACCCTGTGCCACCTCGATGCGAGGATGGTGGCGACCGCGGCGGAAGCTCTCGATCTGGAGAAGGTGGACCTGCTCTTTATCGAGAACGTGGGAAACCTCGTCTGCCCGGCATCCTTCGATTTGGGCGAATGTTTGCGAGTTGTGCTCCATTCGGTTCCCGAGGGAGAAGACAAGCCTCTGAAGTATCCCCCGGTATTCAAGGCCGCCGACCTGGTGCTTCTGACCAAGACCGATCTCGCGGAGGCTTCCGGATTCGACCGCGATCGCGTATTGAAAAATCTGGCGCGGATCGCGCCGCAGGCTCGCGTCATCGAGCTTTCATCAAGAACCGGGGAGGGGATGGATCAATGGTACGCCTATCTTGCCGAACCATTGGAGGGATCCGGCCGCCGCCAGGGCGCCGCCGCCCCTCAATCTCTCTAGAAATGCCTTTTCCGATCACCGATGTCCATGTCCCGACAGAATCTTGATTCCAGTGCGGACCTTTCAGAAGACGGCGCCGATCAGGAGGTTTGTATGCGGGTGGAGGGAACGGTCCAGGGGGTGGGGTTTCGTCCTTTTGTGTACCGCCTGGCTAATCGTTTCGGAATTCGCGGATGGGTTTTGAACGACGCCAAAGGCGTGCTGATCGCCGCGCTCGCTCCGGTGGACGTGCTCGACCGGTTTGAGGTCGCGCTTCGTGCGGAGTCGCCGCCCGCGGCGAAGATAGACCGTATTTACAAGTTGGATACCTGTCCGGGCTCGCCGAACGTGAATGCCGGAGACGGATTCGCGATCCTGGGCGGCGGGAACCGCTCGGGCATCGAGGCCGCGATACCGCCCGATCTCGCTGTCTGCCCGGATTGCCTTCGCGAGATGCGGGATCCGGCGGACCGCCGATACCGATATCCGTTTATCAATTGTACGAATTGCGGCCCGCGTTACTCGATCATCGAATCGATTCCGTACGACCGTCCGGCGACGACGATGCGAAAATTTCCGTTATGTCCGGCGTGCCGCGCCGAATACGAGAACCCGGCCGAACGGCGTTTTCATGCCCAGCCGGTTGCCTGTCCGGACTGCGGACCGCATCTGAGCTTTCTGGACCGGCGGGGAACAAAGGTCGCGGACAAAGAAACCGCGCTCCTGCGCGCGATCGGGCGCATGCGTCACGGCGAGATTCTTGCGGTTAAGGGCATCGGAGGATTTCACCTGATGTGCGATGCCGCCAATGACGACGCGGTAAAGACCTTGCGGGAGCGAAAACACCGCGAAGAGAAACCGTTTGCGTTAATGGTCCCGTACAGTGCCGCCGCTCGCCGGCTTTGTGCGCTCTCGCCCCGGGAAGCGGAACTGCTTGGTTCGGCAAGGGCGCCGATCGTTCTTGCCTCGCGCCGTGCGTTGGACCCGGTCGGGGTAAGTCGTTACGTTGCGCCCGGGAGCCCGCTTTTGGGCATAATGCTCCCTTACGCGCCGCTCCATCATCTGATGATGGAGGCTTGGCAGGGCGTTTTGGTTGCGACCAGCGGAAACCTTTCCGACGAGCCGATTTGTATCGACGATGAGGAGGCGTTGGAGCGGCTGAGCGGGATTGCCGACGGTTTCCTCGTTCATGATCGTCCGATCGCGCGACCCGTGGACGATTCGGTCGTGCGATTTATGAATGGCGAGGCCGTGGTTTTTCGACGCGCCAGGGGGTACGCGCCGGCCCCGGTTCCGGCGCCGGCCGGACTACCTCGACTTCTGGCGGTCGGCGCGCACCTGAAGAATACGGTGGCGGTGACGGCGGGAGATCGACTCTTTCCCAGTCAGCACATCGGGGATCTCACCACCCCGCCGGCGCGCGCCGCGTTTTCGAACGCGATCGATTTGCTCTCGCAGCTCTACCACGCCCGGCCGGAGGCCGTGGTGTGCGATCTTCACCCGGACTATCCGTCGAGCGTATGGGCTGGGCGGCAGGGGCTTCCCGTGATTCGTGTTCAGCACCATCACGCGCATGTTCTCTCCTGCCTGGCGGAACACCGGATTGCAGGACCGGCGCTTGGAGTGGCATGGGACGGCACCGGTTACGGAACGGACAAAACCGCTTGGGGAGGGGAGTGGCTGGAGGCGAGCCTGGACCAACCCGGATTTCGCCGCCGCGCCGCGCTGAGGCAATTTTCCTTGCCGGGCGGAGAGAGGGCCATCCGGCGCCCGGCGCTGACGGCGCTCGGGCTTTTGTGGGAACTTTTCGGGGAAGAGGCGCTCAGTCGCGACGAGGTGTTTTCGATCCTCGGATTGCCGGAACGTGAGTTGAAGATTCTGGAGCGGATGATCGCTCGCCAATTGAATACGCCGAAGACGAGCAGCGCCGGGCGTCTGTTCGATGGAGTGGCCTCGTTGCTCGGACTGGGAAACACCGTTTCCTTCGAAGCTCAGGCCGCGATGAAGCTGGAATTTCTGGCGTCCGAGTCCAACGCGTCCGGGCGCTACGAATTCCAATTGCAGCCGTTCGAGCCGATCGACGCCGATGAAACAAGCCCCGCGATCGTGATCGATTGGGCGCCGATGATTCGCGGGATTCTGGAAGAGCTTGGGAACCGAACGGATAAGGCGGACATTGCCAGGCGCTTCCACAACACGCTCGCCGGGATGATCCTCGCGGTCGCCCGCGAAACCCACGACCTGCCTGTCGTCCTCACCGGTGGTTGCTTCCAGAACAAACTCTTGTTTGAAACGGCCGCGCAACTTCTGAAAGCCGACGGTTTCGAGGTTTACGGCCACCGGGAGGTCCCGCCCAATGACGGAGGGATCTCCATCGGCCAGATCGTCTCGGGATCGCGAAGGATGAAGGAATTATTATCAAGGGAGAGCCAGAGGAATATCAGACATTCGACGCCGAGCTCCAGGAATCTGTCGCCGGATATCTCTGGACGCTGTGACACGGAAACCTCTCAACTTCCGACTTTTAACATTTAACTTTAAACTTTTACCATGTGTCTCGCAGTCCCAGGCAAAGTTCTTTCCGTATCCGGCACGCCGCCGTTCGACATCGTCGGACGGGTGAGTTTCGGAGGAATCGTCAAAGAGGTGAGCCTCGCTTACGTCCCGGACGCACAACCGGGCGAATACGTGATTGTGCACGTCGGATTCGCACTGAGCAAGGTGGACGAGGACGAGGCAAAGCGGGTTTTTCAATACCTGGAGCAAATCGAAGAACTGGAAGAACTCCGGGAGGAATCGTCATGAAATACATCGATGAATACCGGGACGCCGAGGGCGCAGCGCGGTTCGCCCGTGAAATCGCGAAGACGGTCACTCGTCCCTGGAAGATTATGGAAGTTTGCGGCGGGCAAACCCACGCCATCATCCGTTTCGGGATCGAGGAACTCCTGCCGAAAGAGGTTGCCCTCATTCACGGACCTGGCTGCCCGGTTTGCGTGACGCCTCTTGAACTCATTGACAAGGCGGTCGAACTCGCCGGGCGACCGGGGGTCATTCTCTGCTCGTTCGGCGACATGTTGCGGGTGCCCGGGTCCCGCACCGATCTTCTTACCGTCAAGGCCAACGGCGGACAGGTAAAGGTGGTTTATTCTCCGATGAACGCCCTGGATGTCGCGCGGGCGCATCCGGACAAAGAGGTGGTCTTCTTCGCGGTCGGCTTCGAAACCACCGCGCCGGCGAACGCGATGGCGGTGTTCCAGGCGGAGCGGGAGAAATTGCCGAACTTTTCGATGCTCGTTTCCCATGTGTTGGTTCCGCCGGCGATGGAGGCGATCCTCTCCTCGCCCGACAACCGGGTGCAGGGGTTTCTCGGCGCCGGGCACGTTTGCGCGGTCATGGGGATCGAGGAATACCGTCCGCTTGCGGCGCGTTACGGAGTTCCGATCGTGGTGACGGGCTTCGAGCCCATCGACATTCTTCAGGGAATCTCGATGTGCGTAAATCAACTTGAGGAGGGGCGCGCCGAGGTGGAAAACCAGTATTCGCGGTCGGTGCGGCCCGAAGGCAACCGGAACGCGGTCGGATTGCTGCGGGAGGTTTTCGAGGTCGGATCCCGGAAATGGCGCGGGATCGGCGAGATTCCGCACAGCGGGCTGAGATTGCGTGATAAGTATCATGATTTTGACGCGGAGCGGCGTTTCGGCCTTGCCGGGAAGTCCTGCGCGGAGCCGGAGGAGTGCATCAGCGGACTCGTGCTTCAGGGAATCAGGAAGCCCTTTGAATGTACGGCCTTCGGTACCCGTTGCACACCCGAGCATCCGCTCGGGGCGCCGATGGTGTCTTCGGAAGGCGCTTGCGCGGCGTATTACCGGTATCGGGGTGTCCTCAATTCGAAACAGGCGAAGTGAAATGACTGAATCAAACGTTCGGAAGCCGGGTAAAAACGGCGGACCCGCAATGAGCGCGCCGGCCTGTCCGGCGCCGATCCTCAGTCATACCGCCATCCAGATGGCGCACGGGGGCGGGGGAAGGATCTCGCGCGAGTTGGTCGAAAAACTGTTTGTGCCGGCGTTTGCGAATCCCATGCTCGACGAACTTCACGATGGCGCCTTCCTCCCCATGGGGGGAGAACGACTTGCTTTCACGACGGACTCGCACGTGGTTACCCCGCTCTTTTTCCCCGGCGGCGACATCGGAAAACTGGCCGTGTGTGGAACGGTAAATGATCTGGCGATGTGCGGGGCTCGTCCGCTGTGGTTGAGCGCGGGGTTTATCCTCGAAGAGGGGCTGCCGGTCGAAACGCTGGAGCGGGTCGTCGAGTCGATGCGGATCGCAGCGGCGAACGCGGGGGTGAAGCTGGTCACCGGCGACACCAAGGTCGTCGATCGCGGCAAAGGCGACGGTCTTTATATAAACACTTCGGGGATCGGGAGAATCGAGCACGACGCGCTCGTTCCGTCGCGCGTGCGGGAGGGTGACGCCGTTCTGCTTAGCGGAGACATCGCGCGCCACGGCATTGCGATCATGGTCCTGCGGGAGGGGCTCGAGTTCGAGGGAGAGATCGAAAGCGACTGCGCGTCGCTCGCCGCGCCGGTAATGGCATTACTGGAGGCCGGAATCGACATACACTGTCTGCGGGATCTCACCCGCGGCGGGCTTGCCACCGCGCTCGTCGAGATCGCCGCATCGGCGGGAGTCGACATTTGTATCGAAGAAAGGATTACACCCGTGAACGAAACCGTTCGGGGCGCTTGTGAGATCCTGGGACTCGATCCGCTCTACGTGGCGAATGAAGGCCGGTTTGTCGCATTCCTGCCCGGGGCTCAGGTTGAGCGGGCAATGGAGATTCTCGGCCGGTTCGAAGAGACTGCAGGCGCGTGTATAATCGGCAGGGTGGAGCGTAAAGAAGAGAGCGGTCGCGGAACCGTAAGCCTGAAAAGCGCGATCGGCGTCAAGCGCATCATCGAACTGCTCAGCGGAGAGCAGTTGCCGAGAATTTGCTGAAACGGATGAAAAATGTTTGCGGGACTGAAGTTCAGAGGCAGGAATCCGTCTCGAGGCGGATGAAGCGCAGACGGGGTCCGCGCTTCAATTCCGGTGGGTGGCGGCCACCATTCGGTTTAGCCCGAACCGGTCAGGCGGAAAATGCGAAGCGCGACGCGAGGGAACGGTGGATCCGCCGCACGAGCTGCTCCGTGGTCTCCCAACCGATGCACCCGTCTGTGATCGAAACGCCGTATTCCAGTTCCGTCCGGGGACGGGGAAACGATTGTTTGCCCGCTTTCAGATTGCTTTCAACCATAAGGCCGATAACCGACGTGGTTCCGCGTTCGATCTGGTCGAGCACGTCGGCGACAACGGCCGGTTGATTCGCGGGATCTTTTGCGCTGTTTCCGTGACTGGAATCTATCATGATCGCGGGCGTGAGGTTCGCCATTTTGAGGGCGTTCTCGGCTTCGGTGACGCTAGCCTCCTGGTAGTTCGAGCCCTTGCTCCCGCCGCGGAGGATAAGGTGACAGTTCGGGTTCCCGCAGGTCGTGACCGCCGATGCCAGACCATCCTGGTTGATCCCCAGAAACGTCTGCGTCTGCGATGCGGCCTTGATGGCATTGATCGCGGTGGCGACGTTTCCGTCGGTCCCGTTCTTAAAGCCCAGCGGCATTGAAAGCCCCGAAGCCATTTGGCGGTGGGTCTGGGACTCGGTGGTTCGCGCGCCGATTGCCGACCAACTGATCAAGTCCGCAATGTACTGCGGGGTGATCGGGTCGAGGAGTTCGGTGGCTGTCGGAAGCCCTTCGTCGAGGACGTTTCCCAGAAACGTCCGCGCTTCGCGGAGACCGGTCGGAATATCGCACGAATTGTCGAGCCTCGGGTCCATGATCAATCCTTTCCATCCGACCGTTGTGCGGGGTTTCTCGAAATACACGCGCATGACCAGGAGGAGCCGGTCCGAGACTTCTTTCGACAGCTTTGCCAGCCGCGCGGCATATTTCAGACCGGCCGCGGTGTCGTGGATCGAGCACGGACCGACCACGACAAGCAAGCGTTTATCGTCTCCGAATATGATTCCGTGAATTTCCTCGCGACTCCGTGCGATCAGCGCTTCCTGGCTCGGACTGCGGGGGATTTCCGCAAGAAAATCGATCGGAGCCGGGAGCGGCTGCGTTTCCAGGATGTTGATGTCTGTTACTTTTTCCACCCTTGATCATTAAGAAGTCCGACAAAACGGTGCAACCCATTTTCAGGCCGGAAGGGTGAAAAAAAGGCGGGCCGTTTACCCCAAAACGGCCCGCCCGTACTGCTTTCTTAGTTACCCCAAAACTCCCGTTGAACGGGAGAAAATTCTTAACTTCCCTTATAGTTTTAATGGTTCTTCCCGGGAGTCAAATCGAATTTCGAATTTTTCTGAAAAATTTTTTGATCGGCCGGACGATCCGGAAGCGCCGTCGAATCCCCGCGCTGTCCGGGCTAAACGTGCAGGAGGGTATTCCTGATGAGAGTCGTTTCGCGTTCGAGAGTCGCTGAATCGGGGGGTGCGACGGCGTAATCTTCGGACATGCGGCGGAGAGTCCGGAACGGATCCTCAAGGACCGGATCGGCGTCATCAAAAATATTCCCGGCGTGCCAAAGAAGGTAGTGACGTACGGGGTGCGTCGACTTGATCCGCTCATCCTCGTCTCTGATTGCCCTCAGCCAGAGCAGGACCGGATCGGGCTCCTTCTGGAAGGCTTCCCCGAATGTCTGCCGCAGAAAAGGATCGATGGGGAAGGGGAGATTCGGCGCGAGTGCGATGGCCGTGAGCGCCCATTCCACATCGGCATTGAATCGCATTTCGAGTACGCGGCGCGCGCGGACCCGGTGATAGGGAATCAACGCCCAGGGAAGACGCCGGGAGGGTCGATTGCGGGCGCTGTTGAGCTTCAAGACGGAACGCCTTCCAGCGAAGCGTAAACTCTTTTCCGGATGGTTTTTGCCTGCGTTTTCGTTCTCGTTTTCGTCCGCCACGGACAGCCTCCTTTTCCCACTTCAATACGGCTCTATCCCCAAAGTCTGCCTCGGAAATTGGATTCGCGCAAGCTGTTGCGGCCGGCGATGCCTCATTTCGGCTCCTTTGCCGCGGGATAATGTCCGCGACCGTCAAGGGCATTGGAAACCTGCCGGATGAAGCAACAGAGGATGCGGTATTGCAGGGGTGCCCGCGATTTCCCGGATTCGCCCGGTAGAGCAAGCGCTCCGATTCAGAAATTCAGGTAGGCGCCGGTGACGATGGAGTTGGAGGTGCGGTCGCCGTCTGTGCTCCAGCCGAGTCGGGTGCGTTCGTACCCGATTTTGAAATTGAGATTGTGTCCCCGGGCGAAGTAGGTGGCGCCGATCCGCGCGTTCGTGTAACTGCCGACGCTACCGGACGCAGCGCTGTCCCACTCCTCATAAAGGATCCAGGGCTGTATCTTTATTCCGGGCATGTAGTAGCCGGCCTGAAGGTAGAAGCCGTCGCCCTGGGCCTGACGGCCCGGAACCCCCCCGAGTGGGTCTCCGTTACGATCGAGCAGAATGTTGTCGCCTTTATCCAGGTCGAGTTGCCCGTACGCCGCCTCGAATGTCAGCGATCCCCAACCCACCGGCTGTTCCGCGAAAAGGTCGACGGTCCAGTACCGGTAGTTGACGCTGCTTTCGGTAACGGCTTCGGTCGCCACCCGATTCTGCGCGTCAAAGGAGGCGCCCAGGCCGATCGTTCGTTTGAGTCCCAGGTAGGTCGAAGAATTGAAGAATCCGTTTTCGTGATCGCCGAAATTGACCGCAGCCCGTCCGCTGTAGCGCAGGTCGCCGTTATCTCGGGCGGGGCTTCGATCCCAGCCGTCGTAGACACCCAGGTAGTACTTGAAGTGAAGATCGTTCGTTCGAGAGTGGTCGCCCCAGAACGTGACGCCTTCGTCCCTGACCTGCGCGTCCATTCGAAGGCCGGAATCGGTGTCGTCGAGGGTCGAGGTGGCGAAAGCGGTCATTGCGCGTCCGCCGAAGCTGAGGTTCTTGAAGCCAAAGTTCGGCCGGTCTATGGCCATAAGGGCGGCCGCCGAGGTAGTTCCGGACTGCCTTCCGGGGCCCGGGCTCAGGTGGCGGCCGACGAAGAACTGGACTTCGTCCTTGGGTTTGAAGTGAAGGTAGCTGTCGATCAGCAGTACGTTTCCTCCGGAAACTTCGGTGGCAACCGAGAACCCGGCCCATTCGACGAGGTCGCCGCGTACGAAGACCCGCGCGCGGCGCATCCGGAACTCCATCTCGTCGCTCACAAGATCGCTGTCATTGTAAATGAAGATCGGCAGAATACGGGCGCCTACGCCGACCCAACCCTCGTCGCCGATGTGGAGCCGCCTGGGAACATCCGGATTTCCAGGCGAATCGGTGATTCCCGGCGATTCCTGGATTTCGTTCGGTTCCTCCGCGTGAAGCGCGAACGTGAATCCGGTTATAGCGAGAAATCCTGTACCGAGGAGGACGAGTTTGAATGATTGGTTCATTTTCGGAAGTGATAACGAGTGCTGTCCGGGTGTGCAATTCATTTTGGCAATGGGATCCGGCACGAGCGGAACAATCGTGCATTGGGCGCCAAAACCTCGTCCCATCGACGCATTCTCGGGGCGCCAAGGAGTACTGTTCCCCGAAGAGCTGCGTGTTCCGCTGCTTGTGAGGTAAGAACCCGGAATCGCGCGGCAAATCCGGCACGAGTTTATTGCGCCGGGCGGCATTGACGGAAAGCGATGGGGGACAGTGTTGTCGGGTCGTCTCATCATCCCGGGGTTAATATCAGATAGATGCGATCCGCCGGAAACGTTTGCATTGTGGGTCAGTCAAAACTGGAGGTAAACATCATGAAAAAAGGAATAAGGGAGAGGGTTTGATGAAGCAGTCGACTCCACGGTTTCCATCCGGATCATCGACAACCCGGTCGATCAATTCGACACTGACGGCTTCCGTCTTGCTCGCACAGCTCAAAGCGATGCGTAAGATCCAGTTTCGCTGCCGTCGGCCGTCCGGCTTTCTACCCGACCGATGAGCGGGCACACCAGAACTGGAGTCCGGACGTCCGTGGCGTGGATAAGGCTGTGGCACGGAAGGGAGCAGCCGATAACATTAGGCTCGCATCCGAATGCCCCCTGGAGCTGATTCGATTTCCGCCAGTAAATCCGGCTACCAGAAAAACCCTCGGCTTTCGCAACTTCAACGCTGTTGAAATCGCCTTATGTTACAATATGGGGAATATTCCGAAACCTGACAATACCCGAGAATTATTCTGAAGAAGCAAAAAACAACAGGCCCGCCCCTTGATGAAGGGCGGGCCCGTTCAATAAAACAGCAGCCTCAAAAAGTCCAGGGGCTTGTTATCCCTTGGTCATTCCGAGCCGCTTCTTCACATTATGCACGGTGGATTCCGAAACACCGAATTTTTTCGCGATTTCCGGCCCGGTCATTTTTGAGGTGAAGGCTTCCTTCATTTGTGAGACCTTATCCGCGGTTAAACGAGCGCGCTTCCTCGATCCGGTTCCCGCGGCTTTCTTCGGAGCCTGCTTCGCGGCTTTTTTCCCGATCGTTTTGCGGCTTACGGTCTTCTTCCGCGCGGCTTTCTTTTTTCGCGCGACCTTTTTCTTGGCACGCGCGGCTTTGCCGAGCACTTTCGTTCGCAACGACGGAGAGGCATGATCCGCGAGCGCATGGATCAACTCATCCACGCTAGACAAGTCGACTTTTTTCGGCAGGTCCTTCAGCACTTGCGCCTGCTGTGACTGTTTTTCTTCCAGTTTTGACAGCTCAACCTGAAGAGCCCGAATCGCTTCGGTTTCACTTCCGAATCGTTTTCCCAATGTTTTAATAGCCATTTTTAGTTTTGTTGTTGTTGTTTCAAGCACCTCCGCAAGAGGAGCCGTTTTAGTAATACCTTATGTACGTTAATCTCACGGACGTCCAATAAAATTTCGTTGAATTTTTAGAGAAATCAGCAGCCGGCGGTGGAATTCGACTAAGGTATTCCCGCTTATAAAAAACAATCAAGCATTATTGTGGCATTCTTCCTCAAGTGTGCAACCTTATTCTGGCGCACGTTATTCCGGAATTATACATAAGAGGATCTGATCGTTGTTCCTTTGGGCTCCATCTGCCCTTCGTAGGCCCTCCTCAACCATGCATTGGGAATTATACTTCCCGTCATCAGGTTTTCGGATTCTACGCCCCTTCAAATACTCGATCATTCCCCTCTTGAGAGGGGGGGACCATGCGCAAGCATGGTGGGGTGTGTTTTCCGAAAACTTGATGACGGGGAGTATAGAACTGTCCTGGAAGGTCCGGTCTTGTAAAGTCACGCCGTCTTGACGTTGATCATGGCAGATATCCTGATATATATTTGGCATTGGCGAAGGAATTGTTGGAAAAAGGAAGTTCCCGCAGTCTGTGGAGCGTTTGGGAATTTTATGGATATTGTTTTAGGTGGGTTATGCGAAATCTGATACGCGAGAATGTAGCAACGGAAGAGATTCGGGCGATTCTGGACGAGGCCGGACCGCGTCCGCTTCTGCCGCCAATGGAAGACGCCTGCTGGAGGGACGTTGCCGGGTATTTTCCGGTTGATCGCTGGATTGGGGAAATCCGGGAAAGGGCGATAGGGCATCGTGACGAGCCTCTGCCGGAATTAAGCGACCAGCTTTACGCCGATTTTTCCCGGACAGGTCGCAGGCTTCCGTTTGAAAGGATTTACTTCGAACGCCGTCGTCGCCTCGGAGATATCGCCGTCGCGGCGCTGTTCGAGACTATTCCGGAGAATGAACGTATTTGGATTAGTGCGCTGGTCGAAAAGATTGAAGGACTGATGGCGGAGGAATCGTGGGCGCTCCCGGCGCACGTGAACGTATCGAGCGGGAAGGATTCCCTTCAGATCGACCTGTTCGCCGCGGAGACCGCGAACCTGATGGCCGAACTGGTGACGGTGTTTGGCGACGCGTTGCCGAAAGATCTCGTACGGAGAATCTTTGATAGGTTACATAAAGAAACCTTCGAAAACTACCTGCAACGGCGAATGGAGTTCGGCTGGCCGTTTCAGGCGCACAACTGGAACGCGGTCTGTCACCAGGGCGTGATTGGCGCGGCGCTCTCGATTGAAGTGGATACGGGTATGGTGGCCGAGATGCTGAGGCTTGGAGCGGAGTCGCTTCGCCGGTTTCTCGAAGGATTCGCCGACGATGGCGGATGTTCTGAGGGGCCTTCGTATTGGAATTATGGCTTCGGATGGTTTTCGATTCTGAATGAGCAGATTGAGACCCGCACGGGAGGCAGGCTGACGCTGATCGAGGGAGATGAAAAGATTCGAAGGATCGCCCGATTTCCCTCGCATGTATCCCTTGAAGGCGGATACGTCGTCAATTTCGCGGACAGCGTTCCGGTCGTCCGCTTTCGGCCTTCATTTCTTCAATACCTGGGCGAGCGACTCGACGACGATCTCCTGCGCGACGAGGCGCGGTACCGATATTCCGAGCTGGCGTCGAAACCGTTTCTGGAAGGAGCCAACAGGGAGGATCTGTTTCACCATCTGCGGCTGTTTCTTTATTGTCCGGACAATGTTTCCGCGCGTTCGGTTTATCCGGAGCGCGACGACGTGTACTTTCCGGATCTGGAAGTCATGGTGATCCGTGCTCACGAACCGGATGGCAGTCGTGTGGAGTTCGCCGCCAAGGGCGGAAACAACGCTGAACACCACAATCACAATGATTGTGGAAGCTACCTGTACCACGTTGACGGACGGAGATTCGCGATCGAAATCGGGTCGCCGGAATACGACCGCGGTTACTTCGGGCCGCGGCGCTACGAGTATCTCGCGGCCCGGTCGCGGGGCCACTCGCTTCCGTTGATCAACGGATTCGAACAGGGGGCGGGGGAGGGAGTCCGCGCCGAGGTTCTTGCAGTTGAGTTCGCCGGTGAGAAGGCAGTCTTCGAACTCGATCTGACACGGTGTTTTCCTGTCGGCTCGGGGTGCCGCCGCTGCGTTCGGCGTTTTTTGTTCGACCGGCGGAGTGGGGCTCTGCGGGTGGAGGACCGGTTTTCGCTCATGCGCCAAGATTCGCTGGAGACCGCCCTGATTACCGACGCGCGGGTTCGGGGCGAGGGCGACCGGATTCTCCTGGAGCAGAACGGGGTGAGGGTCGAACTCGCAGCGTCCGACGGTACTGTTTTCCAGGGCGCGGAGCGATGTGAATGGAAAAACCACGAGGGCGAACCCGCCGCGGTCACCCGTCTTGTGTTTCGACCGGCAATATTAAAGGAGGAAACGATCCTGGCGTACACGCTCACTGCGACGGGAGGGTGACGCAAAAAAGAGATCTCTTTAAATGAGGGCAGGGAGGGGGAGATCTCAGCGGGATGGGAAAAAATCACTGCAGTCCGGTTAAGACGAACATCAGTGATTCGACCGCGCTGCGATCATTGCGCAGGCTCTGGATTTCTCCTCCTGAACCCCCGGAATCACTCCCGTTTCATGTGATCGTTTAATGGGTTGCCGATATTACCGCTCGGGAACGGGGAGTTAAGATAGAGCGACAGCGTGGGCGCGATGTCGGAGACGTGAGCAGGGGCGGCGGACTGTCCGTACGGGATGTCATATCCATAGAATATCAGAGGAACGTGGGTATCATAAACCCATCCGGTGCCGTGGCCCGTACCGCCGGTTCCGGTGTCGGGCCGCGTCTGTGGTTTCAACCATACGGCTACGTCCCCGGATCGTTTCTGATGAAAGGAATGCTGCGCCCGTGCGCGTATTCCTTCGGTGAATTCCGCGTTGTTAAGCGCATCCGCTGTTATCGCCCCGGCCACCGGATCGAGCGTCAGGACAAATCTTTTGATGTCCGTGCGTACTTTCTCGTGGTCGAGTCCGTCGCGGTCCATGAAGTCGTGGTCCAGATACAAATAGTGATTGCTGTGAGAGAGGAGAAAATTCCATCCGTAGGATTCCATCATGTAATCGGAGACGGCTTGTCCGATGGATCTGTCGATGTGCGTCTCCGTGTTCGGGTGGCCGGTCGTAATCCGGAGGTCCCGGAGGTAGTGGGGAATGTAGGCCCCTCCGTGATCGGCGGTCAGGAAGACGAGAACGTTCTCCGTCCCGAATTCCTCATCCAGATAATCCAATAACCGGGCTAGATAGCGGTCGAAACGAAGGTAATAATCCTGCACCTGTTTCGAGGCCGGGCCAAACAAGTGGCCCAGCCGGTCGGCCGCGGAAAAACCGACCGTGAAAATGTCGGGAACTCCACGTTTGCCCAGCTCTTCTCCTTCGATCGCGGCGAAGGCGAGCTCGAGCAGCAATTCGTCCCCGAACGGCGTGCTCGTGAGGAGTTCCGGACCATATCTCTCCTCCTTGACGAGCCGGGGCAGGTCGATCGGGAATGTTGAATAACCGCCCACGTCCCCCTCGTACGGGTTTTCGTCGGCCCGGCTCTCCACGTATTCTTCGATCGGAAGCAGCGGCTCCCAGACGCGGGCGAGATACTTCTCATGAAGGTTCCGGTCGTTGAACTCCCGAAGCCAATCGGGCAATTCGTCGTGGTAAAAGGTGGACGTGATAAAATTGCCCGTCGCCGCTTCGTACCAGTAAGCGCTTCCTGTATGACCGGCTGGCAGGATCGCAGCCCGGTCCTTCCGGGAGATTCCGACCGTTCGCGACCGCTCGCCCGTATGGAGAAACAGCTCATCGCCCACCGTCGTCGTGAGCATGTTGGCGGGAGATTTCCCCCCCCTGTAATTCGGCCGGGCTCCGACCCCCTCATATACCGATTCCACATCTTCGATTACGTTGATCGTGCGCCTCAGTTTCCGGTCGTACCAGACATTGCCGATCAAGCCGTGAACCGATGGTGTCGCCCCGGTCATCTGCGCGGCATGGCCGGGACCCGTGGAGGTCTGCAATTGCCGGAAGGAGGCGTTTCTAAACGAAAACCCCTGGTTCACCAACCGCCGAATCCCGTCGTCTCCGTATTTGTCCCAGTAGCGGTAAATGTAATCCGGACGCATCTGATCGACTATGATCCCGACGACGAGGTCCGGAGTCTCGTAGTGCTGTTTCTGCGCGTGAGCGCAGGCGGTGTATAGAAAGGCGCCGGACAGCCAGACGAGGCCGGCCAGCGCAGGCGGTAGATGTAACTTTGCGTTCATTAACATTCGTTGTGATTGGCTCTCGTTAACGTGACGTTGATCGTTTCAAGTTTTCTTACCGCAAACTCCGGGGAATGCGTCGTCGAGCCCTGCTGTGACGCCCCTTTCCCCGATTTATAATCAATCTGTAATGGATATTGTTTCACCAAAGGTGAATGACCCGTTATCAGCAGGTGATTTTATCGAAACAACAGGAGGCTGGTTGTCAAGGGGGTGTTGTGCCTCCTTCATCATCTCCTGGACCACCAACCCACACTTTAAAGTCATCAAAATATATATGCTCATCTTTGTCTGAATGAAACCGTGTATCATTTGCTGGACCGCCCCGGTAGGAGTGGATCGCAGCCGCATTCACTTTTACATCTTTACCCGAAATGCGGTACTCCATATTTGTTCTGCGCAGCGTTAATTCTCCATCAACATACATTTCAAGTATTCCATCCTTTTTTCCGGGAGTATTCATCTTTACATACTGCCTTATTGTATACCACCTACCCTGTTCCACCGGTCTGAAAAACTCAATGTCTTTTCCCCATTTTCTAATAACGTTACCATTAGCATCTATACGCTCCGGAAGGTAAGTATAAACTACCAGATTTTTGTGTCGTCTCCACATAAGCCGGGTGCTAAAAGCACTGTGAACGAGATTCTCGTTCTCAGTGCCTCCCCACGGC
Source organism: Opitutales bacterium (assembly GCA_007130045.1). Classification (GTDB taxonomy): domain Bacteria; phylum Verrucomicrobiota; class Verrucomicrobiia; order Opitutales; family T3Sed10-336; genus PXDC01. The sequence continues at coordinate 4,374 of SLTG01000102.1, read as the reverse complement.
AAATTACCGTTAGCATTCACAGACCCTGCCAAACCGGGAAGTTTTCCGCCATAACAGAAGAAGAAGTCGTCATCGAATTTGATACGGTACTCCATTGTTGCTTCTTCTGAAGGAGTGACATTTTTTACAAAGATCATGCCGGAGTTACCCCCGCCCGCGATATTTGCAGGATAGTGCAATCTCAAATCTCCGTCACCAACTTTTGTTCTGTGAGGCCATGTCTTTCCAGGGCGGTCGAGACCCCGTATCTCTCCTACACCCCTATTGTTAATGTCACCGAAATCAGCCCTCGCCATTGCTTCATCGTAATCCTGATATGCTCCCGAGCGATTGTTGAAATTGACATCAACGACAAGGTTTCCGGTTTCAGCAAAAGTTGAACAAACCAGAACTAGAAAAGAAAGAGTTAGAGCCTGTTTTTTCATTAGCTTACGTTCCATATCTTCTGCATATATCTATTGTCAAGCAACCGTAAACGAATCACCGGCTGACGAAAGGTACAAAGGAACTTTTTCCACCATAGCGGATTGGTTCAATTTTGAATCATCGACCTGTCTGCGAGCGTTCACGTCCAGGCAGGCGGCCGGGTGCCCCGCCGCCTGAAAAGCGATTTATAATCAATTTCTTATCAATCGGCGGGGATCGAAGCCTGCGGCGGAAGCGGGATCCTCTCCTCTGCTCCGGGATCTATTCTCCCCGCAACAAGACGGCTGCCCGGGGTCGATCGTCCGGCGGGGTAAGCTCGATCCGCTTCCCTCCTTCTATGGTCAAGGACTCCGCCCACTCGGCATCGAGCACCCGGAGCCAGCGGACCTGAAAGCTTCCGTCCACCTCCTCCATGTCGAGGTCGACCGAGCCCCCGCCGGGAAAGCAAAGGGCGTACTGCTCTCCGGGAATCGCAGCAAGGTAGGCATCGTCGTCTTCGCGGTGATGGGGTGGAACGATTGAGCGCTCGCGGCAGGGGCGGTATGTTCCCGAAAAGTGTCGCCGCGTGGCATTCTGCCCGTGTACCTTGGGTATCACCCGGCATCTTCGGCGACACAGAATTCCCCGGCTCGTGCGGCGCGAATCGTTCGGACCGCCACCACGATGCAAATAAAGATCAGAAGACACAGGAAACCATCGCCAATCCAACCGAATGGCTCGCTGCCGGTGGCCTGTTGAAAACGATAACTGGCCAGGGTCATCGCTGCCACGGGGAATGTGTATGCCAAATGGGATAGGAAAAATGGCAGCCGCAAAAAACGGTCGGCGAAGGAGAGCACCAGGATTGTTGTAAACAGTGCGTTGAAGTAGAGCAAACGGGCAAGGGTGTCGATCGCCCCGCCAAGCTGAAGGTAGGCCAGGAAGGCAACCGCCGGCGGTGCGATCAGGATGAAAAGGGTCGGTAACAGTTTCGGTGGCAGACCCCCGTGAAAAATAATCCGGCTCAAGGTGATGCCGAGTAAGGCAATCCAGTAGACCAGACCGACGCTGAAGAAAAACCAGGATACCTCCGCAGGCATGTGGTGGACTCCGGCAATCGGCACGATGAGCGTGCCCACCACTGGAATGAACCATGCCGGGTTGAAACTTTGCAGGGGTAGCCCGCGGAAGAGCCAGACTCGCAGCGTGCGTAACAAAAGCAGAAAATGGAGCACAGTCCCGAAAACCCAAAGGAACAGGGACAGATTTGGAACGAGTGGCAGCCAGCCGATCGCCAGCAATAGGAGCGATATCGAAATGGCCGGAAAGAAATTCATCCGCACCGGATGGTTGAACTCCTTGCGGACTTCCTCCGGAAAGCGAACAAGCTTCACCAGATAGGCAATCGTGAACACCAGAAACCAGCCGGTGGTCACGAGCAACAAGGCGTTCCCGGCCATCTCAGAACCGGGGACAATGTCGGAGCGGGTCAGCGCGATGGCCAAGCCGCTCAGGCCCATCACAGAACCATAAAGAGGAACAGGTAGATTGGCGAGACAGGGAGCTTCCATCTCCCTGGACGAAGGTTTATTGGATTCGGGATTCATGTTACAAAGTGAATTGTTCGGCTTCGCGGATAGCCTGTCGCCGCAGGGAGTCACAGACCACCTCGCATAGATGGACGACCATTTCATCGGCGATGGCGTAGCGAATGAAATTTCCATCCCTCTCGCGTTCGACCAAGCGTGCGTTGTGCAGGATACCAAGCTGTTTGGATACATTGCCTTGTTTCATACCGGTGGCCTCCACCAGTTCGGACACGGTGCCGGGCCCTTGCATCAATTCCTGAAGCAACCGAAGCCTGGAAACCTCCGACAACGTGCTGAAGACCCGGGCAGCCCGCTCCAGTTGCTGCGGAGTGAGTGGCTTTTTCGTTTCTTGAATTGATTTCATTTTCGGGGGTTCGTGTGTCATTGGGCGAATCCCCATTGATCATCCGATTCGATACAGGAAACGTGCCATTTTGCGGAGCAGGGAGCTTCCCATCCGCTTCATCATCCAGGTTTCCGCCACCCGTTTGCTGAGAAAGCCCATGGTGGGAAAGGAGTGCTGCTGTAACATGATCTGGTGCAGCCGCAGGCCGTACTGGATAGCCAGAGCCCATTCATTGATCATCTCTCCGCTGCCCCGACCGACAATGCTGGCCCCGTAGATTTTTCCCGCCTTCGAGGCGAACACCTTGACGAATCCAACCGCGACATTCTCCGCGATGGCGGCACCATAGTCGCCATAATTGACTTGGATGGTCTCGTAGGCGACGCCTGCTTCCTTCAGTTCCTTTTCGCGTTTTCCGACATAGGAAATTTCCGGATCGGTGAACACTGTCCAGGGAATGGTGAACTTCTTGAAGTTTTTTTTCATCGGTCCTGGCAGCATGGCATTCATCAGCGCGATCATCCCCTGGTGCATCGCGGCGTGGGAGAGCTGGGCATGGCCGTTGCAGTCGCCAACCGCGAAAATATGCCGCTGGCTCGTGCGCAGATATTTGTCCACTGTAATCCCCCGCTTGTCACTGGTCACCCCGGCCTTGTCCAAGTCGAGCGACCGCAAATCAACCCGTCGACCGGCGGCGACCAGAATTTTCTCGGAGACGACCCGTTCGCCCTCCTCGGTTTCGAGCACGATGCCTTCGTCGCTGTTGGAAACGCTTTTGATCCTGCGCCCGTTCAAGGCCCGGATGCCTTCCTTTTCGAAGTGCTCTTCCAGGAGCTTGGACGCTGCCGGGTCGCCGATCGGCACCAAATGGGGATCCATGTGGACGATGGTCACCTCACTTCCCAAACGGCGGAAAGCCTGCGCCATTTCACACCCGATAGCGCCGCCCCCCAATATGGTCAGGCTCGCCGGCACGGTCTCCAATTGGAAGAGGTTGTTGTTGGTGAGGATCTCTACATCTTTCAAGCCGGGAATCGGCGGAACCGCCGGTTCTGTTCCCGCCGCAATGAAGATTCGGCGGGAAGATATCCGGCGACCGTTCACCTCCACAGTGTGGGAGTTCACAAAACGGGCTTTCCCCTCAGCGAGGATCAAATCGACCTTATCGAACATCTTTTTGGTCTTGGCCTCATTGATGTATTTCAGGTCGCGGGCGATCTTCTCAAATGGCTTGCGCAGCGCCGGCAAAGCCATCGGCTCCAGTTCCATTTCCGGAAACCGGGTCACCGCATGCCGGTGCTCACTGATCCGCAGCAATGCCTTGCTGGGTATACAGCCGACGTTCATACACTCGCCGCCTATCTTGCGTGCCTCGATCGCACAGACCCTGAGGCCCATTTCAATGGCCATCGCCGATACCGCCATCCCGGCAGGACCAAGCCCAATCGTCAAAACATCATATTCGTATTTGCTCATTTTTCTTCTGGATTAATGTTCAATACTAACTACTAAAACACTAAGTAGCGATATTGTCAAGTGGAAATTTATCCTATTTCCCGATGTTGTTCCCAACCCTGCGCAGACGGTGCCAAGGCGGTTCCCTTCATAAGTGAGGTTTCGAAATCGCCGTTTTCCCGGTGGCATTTCGAGAAAATATATTGTTCGCAGGAAATCAGTGGTTTACTCGCTCGAAAGGATACGCAAACGCATAAATCTCGAGGTTGCATCCTGGATGGGGACTGTATCGCGCCAGATAATTTCCTGCATTCCTTCATTGGTCGTGCTCGACAGAATCACGGCATCCTCATTCCACTGCCGCAGATTGCTGGAGGTTTCGATTTTAAAAACCACATCATCCATCGCAGCAGGCCGGCGAATTTCCAGGCTGAGGTAATTTTCGCCGGAGATATTTCGTAAGCGTTCTTTTTAGACATCTACCGCTTGCGAGAACGATGCGGTAGGCTTCCCACCGAGCTTCGGCTCAAGCGTTCTTTGACTTGGCCCAGTTGTGGGGCGTGAGTTCGTCGATCCGCG
>SLTG01000040.1 GCA_007130045.1 Opitutales bacterium | reverse complement strand
TCTTGTAGGTATCTGTTTTCAACGGTGGTTTCCTTTTTGTTGTTTCTTCCAAGATCCGGTCATACTTGACCGAACAAGGGGAAACCACCCTTAAATTTTAACAGAGTTTGGGATTTTGCCCTTCCTCCTCTGCTTGAAGGTTAGCTACTCTGCGCAACGTTGGCGACGCGGTTCATTGTACGCGAAAGGACGTTTTCTCTTCGTTAAAAAGCATACCATAAGCAGCGGAAGGCTCCATTGCTGTTGGATCTCTTTGAACGGAGAGAATCGGGCTTGCGAGTCACAAGGTCGTACTCACCAGCAAACCTGACTCCGCCAGGAAAGTCGGTCGCTTTTACGAGGGCCGGTGCGATGACGAAGGCATTTATGAGGAACTCAAAAGGCAGGTCGCCATTGGTTGTATTGAATCAGTGACCAACCGCGCTCCCCCGGGCGTGAATATCAGGGTAGACTCTTCGAATCTCTTCAGAAATGCTGAGAATTTTGGGCTTCATGAAAATTTGTCCTTAAACTTGGCGCACTCGCAGCGTTACCGTGACGTTTGCCGGGGTTGGTTCAAGGTCGTCCCCGCGTTTCAGGCCAAGGGCAATTTCGTGTAGGAGAACGGAAAAGGGCTGGATTTTCGGAGTTTTCCTAATCACGGAACGGCAAGATCGATCTGCTCACGAAATGCTCCAAGATTGTCCGCAACGCAAAAAATTAATAGTCATAGATTTGCGCACACCTGCCGTTTGTCCGACCCGCGGATTTCTCCGAGGAGGGAAATATTCAATGTTAGGCTTGCTTTTGCTCAGACGGCTGATAGATTTTAGACTCAAGCCGACGGATATGTTCATTCATGATTTTTATTCAATGAATGCTTTTTTGTGATTCGCGACCGTCATGACGGAGCTGATAGCCGTGGGCTTATAGGCATAAACACCAATTCGACAACTCCTATTTGACATGAAGTCCAAACCAGTTGCTTATTTATCTCATTCGCGTGGTTTCACGCTGATCGAACTTTTGACAGTTATTGCGATCATTGGTATTCTCGCGGCTATCCTGATTCCGGTTGTCACCCAGGTGCGCGAGAGTAGTCGTGCCGCTCAGTGCGCTTCGAATTTGCGGCAGGCCGGCAACACGCTTCACCTTTGGATAAATGACTTCAACGACGAAATACCTCCTGTTCGCATCGACGCGGGGCGCGAGACCGGTTTTCAGAACACTTACTATTGGCACCAGAATTTCATCCCTTATGGATTGGACTACCCTTCGCAGCCCGGCGCCCCCTATTCATTGGGGGAACTTGGGCTCGACAGCTTCTTCGTCTGCCCGACGGCCTACAACGAGCATGGACGCGAAGCCGTACAGGGCCGAGCCGCTTACACCTATGCACTGAACCATCTCACTCATGGCGGAAGCCCCTCTACTACCGTTGTCTTGAGTCATGCCAAATTCAGCAACTTAACTTCCCCTGCTTCAACAGTGTTTATGCTGGAGGGCGGTTGGGCTTCGTCGGCTAACCACTGGAGGAATTCGGTGAACCACGAAAGGTTGGACTACGTGCATTCCGGATCCGCTAATGTCGTATTTTTCGACGGACATGTTAAGCGGTTCGCTGAAGGGATGATGCCGGAAGACGAAACGGACATCTTTTGGGACGGATTTAGATAGTCGGCCGGCGGCAGGATTCTTGAGCTGGATCTGAATGTTCAGATCCTCACCGGAGACGTGAGAGAAGGAATCCCCTGTTTTCTTGTCGGGTTTTCCTGAATAGCTACAGCTACGGCGGGTTTGAAGACGCACAACGACTTCGACCCGCCAGGATTCTCGCCCGAAAGCCGAAACCGAGAAAAACCAACGCTAAGGGAAGAGACCGTCACCGTCCGGCTGCAACAGCGAATCCGTCTCGAGAAGGGTGATCGTTTTCCTATTGCCGAACCTTTTGGAGGGTTTCCTTGAGGGCCTTGGCGGAGTTCTGGAGGCCAAGTTGTTCCTTGGGCCAGAGTGTGATTTCGACCTGGTCGAGTACGCCCTGGCGCCCGACCACGGTTGGAACGCTAAGGCAGACGTCCCGGATGCCGTAGGCGCCGTGCTGGAGGGAGGAGACGGGCTGGAGGCGCTTCTGGTCGAGGGCGATGGCGTTGATTGTGTCGCGAATGGTGATGCCCACCGCCCAGCCGGCGCCGCCCTTCTTTTTGATCACTTCGGCTCCGCTGCCGCGCGTGCGGGCGAAGACCTGGTTCTGGAAATTGGGGGTGAATTCCGGGAGTCCTTCGAGCGGAAGCCCGTTGACCGCGGCGCTGGACCAGATCGGGACCATGGAGTCGCCGTGTTCTCCGAGGATGAGCGCACGGATCTGGGTCGGGGCGAGATGGAGTTCCTCGGCGATAAACGAACAGAACCGGGACGTGTCGAGCTGGGTTCCCAGGCCCAGCACCTGCTGCCAGGGAAGGCCGAGACGCTCGGTTGCGATCTGCGTGAGAATGTCCACCGGGTTCGAGACCACGAAAACGATCGCGTCTTTCTTCATCCCGGAGCCGAGCATGCTGTCGAGGATCTGGTTGAAGAGTGAAACGTTGCGGTTGATGAGGTCGAGTCGCGATTCGTCCGGCTTTCTTCTCAGACCGGCCGTGATGACGAAAATATCGCTGTCCCTTGCGCGGTCGTAGTCTCCCGCATAGATCCGCTGGTCCGTGGAAAACGCGCTGCCATGGAGGAGGTCGAGCGCCTCGCCCTCGGCCATCTCTTGATTGGCATCGAGTAATTGAATTTCCGATACGCCGCCGCCGCACTGCAGGGCGAATGCCGCACAGGAGCCTACTCGGCCTCCTCCTCCGATGATGGTTGTTTTCATGGTCTGCTTAGTTCCGGTTTTTTTGTCGTTAAAAAGTTGGCGAGTTCTTGTTTTGGATTGCGAAATGAAGTCCTGCCCTTGGCGCAATGACAGATGGACGCTGTTCCGCTCATTGCCCTGGATTTCCACAGCACGCGAAGCGGGCCACTCGAAAATCCAAAATCAGCGATCCAAGATCCAAAATCAACCCCTCCGTTTACATTATCGGCATTCAGCGCGATCCGGTTCAGCTTATCCACCGTTTCGACGAAGTTCCTTTTCGATCAGGTCGGTCACGGCGCGGACCATGTCCTCCGCCTCCGGGTCGCCTTCGGTATGGCGGTCGATCCTGTCGGGAACCGCGCAGGTAACGCCGGGTCTGAATTCGCCGTTGTCGCACAGCTCGCATTCCCTCAACTCCGCGCGTCTGTCCTCCATTCCCAGACTTTTGCGAATCTCGATGAGGTCCTGCAGTTTCTCGGGGCCGAATGTCTTCAGTCCTTTTCCGAGCTGGGAGGCTACCCAGATCGTCTTGCAGTAGGCATCGGTATTTTCCATCTTCCAGTAGGCGTCTTCGATGTCCTTGCCCCAGGTGATGACCCCGTGGTTCTCCATGATGATAGCCTGGTGATCCACGCCCATTTCGCCGACCACCCGCGCGTTTTCGGGAGTGCCCGGCGTTTCGTAGGGCGCGAGACCGATTTCCCCGAGAAAGACTTCGGCTTCGGGGATCATGCAGGTGGGCGGTTTGACCGAGGCGACGGCAAAGGCGGTTGCGTGCGGCGGGTGGGCATGAACGCAGGACTTGGCCTTGGGCTGCCGCTTCATGATGCCCAGGTGCGTGTTCACCTCGCTGGTGCGCTTGAGCGTCCCGGCGAGCTGGTTGCCGTCCAGATCGACCATGCAGATGTCCGCGGGCTTCATGAAACCTTTGGATATCAGAGTCGGCGTGCAGAGAATGAGATTGTCTCCGACGCGAACGGTGAGATTGCCTCCGTTGCCGTCCACATAATCCTTTTCCCAGATACGCCGTCCGATATCGCACATTCGCTTTTTTATCTGGGCGATTTCCGGAGAGTTAAAAAACCGCTGGATCTCTTCCGGTGACTTCGGGTCGGATCCGGGCGTCCATCTGTACTCGTAATCGGGAATGTGAGGCTCGGATGGGGCGGCGTTTGACTGAGGCGCGCGCGGGCCCGCCGTTCCGTTGCCGCTGAGGAGATCGCGGGCCGAAGGCGTCAAAAGCGCGTCGGCGGGTATGGAACCGGGATCCTCTCCCCGGCTCAACATTTCCTTAATCTCTTTCTCGGTGATGACTCTTCTCATGGTAAAGGATGGTAATTGATTTTGTCGACCAGCACGCCGCTGATGGCGTCGATGGCCATGCGTTCCGAAAAGGGAGAGGCGGCTTCCCGTCCTTCGATGAATCCGACGGTGTCGCCGACGCCCGCGCCGAGGTTGTCGTAAACGACCACGCTTGGATCCGAACTGAGCCGGCCGTCGTCCGGGTAGGGGCTGTCCGGAAAGTACCCGCGGTTGTATGGAGTGACCACCAGCCAACGCGCTCCATCGAATTCGGGAGCGGTCTTTCCGAGAGTGACGCGGCCGATGACTTTTCCGAGACGCATGGTCAGGCTGTCTTTCTCAAAGGTTTTGCCGGCGCTTCCTTGCGGTCAACAATTCCGACGACCATGTGGCGCACGGGGCTTTTGTTGTCGTTGATCGCGCGCCGGGCGGCTTTGCCGTCGGTCGAGACGATGACCGATTCGTGAAGGCCGGCGCCGTAGGGATCGATCGCGACCACCGGGGATCCGGAAGCGGTTCCTTCCGAGTCGACCGGCTGGCATATCAGCAGTCGCCATCCGTTGAAGCTGGGATGCTTGACGGTGGAGGTGATGTTGCCTTCGACGCGCGCGAGTTGCATGGTATCAGTAAATCTTCAGGTTATCGACCATGACGCAGCGGCGGGTGCGCGTGAACGTCCTGGGATTGGTGACACCTTCGCCGGTCGGCGTGGCGATTGAATAGCTGAGGTAGCCTTCGCCGCCGAGGCCGAGGCCGGCCATGCAGGGGCCGTTTTTCACGAAGAGGCTGGTGTCGAGCGCCCGTGCCATGGCGGTCATGTGATCGACGTTGCGGGTGTGAATGATGGCGGTGTGTCTATAATTGTGCTCGGATTCTTTTGCGCGCTGAATCGCCTCCTGAACGTCCCGGACTCGAACAATCGGGACAAATGGCATCATCTGTTCCTCTTCGACGAAAACATCGTCGGCGGCCGTTTCCCCAAAGAGAAGCTGAGTGCCGGACGGGACTGTGGCGCCGGCTCGTTCGGCAAGAAGGGTCGCGTCCCTTCCGACAAGATCCTTGTTGATGGCCGCGTGCGAACTCCCGTTGTCCTGGTGCCAAATGAAGGCTTCCTGTTTGAGTTTGTCGATCTGGGCGGTTTTCAACCGGGCCGCGCCTTCGCGTTCCAGGTGGCCGATGAGTTCGTCGGCGACGCGGTCCACGACGAAGACCTGCTTTTCCCCGATGCAGAGCAGGTTGTTGTCGTAGGCCCCGCCCTGGATAATCGATTGGGCGGCTTTACGGTGGTCGGCGCAGCAGGTGACGACCACGGGAGGATTGCCGGGACCGGCGCAGATCGCGCGTTTGCCGGTTTTCATCGCCGCCTTGACGACGGCCGGGCCACCGGTGATGCACAGGAGCCGGACGTGTTCGTCGGCGCAAATGGCGTCAAAGGATTCCAAGGTCGGCGTTTCGATAACGCAGATAAGATTCTCGATGCCCAGTTCGCGGTGGATGGCCTCGTTGTAGGCGCGGGCGGACGCTGCGGCGCAGCGGGCGGCGCCGGGGTGGGGATTGAAGATGCACGAGTTGCCGGCTGCCACCATATTGATGATGTTCCCGCTCATCGTCGGGACGGAGTGCGTTGCCGGGGTGACGGAGCCGACAAGTCCGAACGGCGTGTACTCTTCCATCGTAATCCCGTTGTCGCCACTCATTCCAAAGGGATGAATGAACTCGACGCCGGGCACGAGTTTGAGGATTTGCAGCTTCTCGATCTTGTGATCGAGCCTTCCGATCTTCGTTTCCTCGAGTTCGTCGCGACCCCAGCGTTCGGCGTTGTCTTCGGCCATGCTCTTGACGATGTCGATGACTTTCCGCCGTCCCTCGAGCCCCTTGTCTCCGAGCTGAATGAAGGCGTCGTGAGCCGCGCGACACGCCGCCGGGACGTCGTTGAAGATTCCGAAACGGCGTCCGCCCGAAGAGGGTGCCGGGCGGGGACGGGGATGCGCGGGCGCCGGCGGGTTCCCGGGGTTATTCGCCGGCGCGCGGCCGCCTGAATCGGCGGGCGCGGAGGAAACCTTCCCGAGCTTCCGGAGAACTTCCGCGACGATGTCCTGGACCTGTTGTTCGTTCATGTTCATTTAGTATTGCTCGCGCTGAATATCTTCTTCCCGAATACATCGACCGTATCCACGATGCCGATGACCACGGCGTCCACGGGACAGTCCTTCAGGTTTGCGGCCAGGCGGGCGGAGCTGCCCTGTGAAAACAGGACCATCTCGTCCTCGCCCGCGCCGATGATGTCGACGGCGACAATTGTGTTCAAGCCCGGGCGGAAGCGCGAGGGGTCCTCTTCATCCACCAGTTGAGGACGCAGTAGAAGAAGCCGGCGACCGTGCATCGTCGGGTCCTTCTTCGTTGAAACGACGGATCCTTCCACCTTCGCAAGGAACATGATCGTTTATTTCGAGGATTTCTTTGGCAGGATTCGAGAGACATCGTCGTGAGGACGAGCGATGACATGCACGCTGATGACGTCGCCGCCGACTGCCTTGGCCGCCTGGACGCCGGCGTCCGTGGCCGCTTTGACCGCGGCGACGTCGCCGATAACGGTTGCGGTGACCAGGGCGCTGCCGACCTGTTTCATCGGGCCGGCCAGTTCGACATTGGCCGCCTTAAGCATGGCGTCCGTACCCTCGATGAGGGCGACGAGGCCGCGCGTTTCCAACATACCTATTGCTTGCTGTGACATGGAACTTCCTTTGTTCTGAGTCTGAGTTACGGTTTTTTTCCTGGTGGTTTTCTTAACCATGTTAAATTGGGAGCGTCAGTTTTTCCGGCCGGCGGGCAGGTTTTCGCGGACCAGAAGGCGCCGGGCTTCGCGCGCGACGACGGCTTCCTCGTTTGTCGGGATGACGATTACCGTGACGCGTGAATCGCCGGTGCTGATTACTTTTTCAGTCGCGATTGCGGCCTCGTTGGCCGGCGGGTCGAGGGCGATGCCGAGCTGGTCGAGACCGGCGCATACCTTTTCGCGCAGCCATGGATTGTTCTCTCCGATGCCTGCGGTGAACACCAGGGCGTCGATCCCATTGAGGGAAAGGTGAAACGCGCCGATCCAGTGCCGGATCTGGGCGATGTACACGTCGATCGCCGTTGCGGCGCAGGCGTCGCCGGCGTCGGCCTTTTCCTTGATGTCGCGCAGGTCGTTGTAACCTCCCGAGAGCGCATTGAGACCGGACTCCGTGCTGAGGACGCGTTCGGCTTCTTCGACCGAGAGATTCTTCTCTCGCATGACGTGGAGAAGCGCGAAAGGATCTAGGTCGCCGCTGCGATTGTTTTGCGGGAGACCGGATTGCGGGCTCGTGCCGAAACTGTTGCCGATCGCCACGCCGTCGAGGAGGCCCGTGACCGACGAACTGCCGCCGAGGTGGCAGGAGATTACGCGCAGAGGCGGCGCCCCTGATGGAGGCGGCGCCGGGCCGTTGCCGGAGTAGAGGGACTTGGCCCGCTCCGCGACGTCCAGCCTTTCGAGGAGTTCGGCGGAACGCTCCGCGATAAACTTGTGGCTGGCCCCGTGGAAACCGAATCGCCGCACGCCGAGTTCGTACCAGTCTTCCGGCACCGCGTAGCGGCGCGTGGCTTCAGGGATCCACTGGTAGAACGCGGTCTCGAAGAGCGCGATCATCGGAGTGCCTGGCATCTTGCGCGAGAAAATCCGGATGCCCTCCACGTAAGGCGGATTGTGGGCCGGTGCGATGTAATTGCAGGCCTCCATCGCAGCGAGCACATCGTCGTCCACGAGAACGCAGCCGCTGCGGTCTTTCGCCATAATGGTCTTAAAGGCTACGGCCGCCAGATCTTCCTCGCTCACTAGCACGCCCGCTTCCCCCAGGTCTTTCAGGCAGTCGTCGATCGCGCTCGCGTAATCGCTGACCCGTTCAAAGCCGCCGCGATGCAACAACTCCGTCCGCTCTCCTTCGAATTCGAAGAGGCGGTACTTTAGAGAAGTCGAACCGAGGTTGGCGACGAGGATCTTCATGCCTGAAATTGCGGTCTGGATACGGTCTGGAGTGTTCGGGTGCCAGGATTCGGAAAAGGGAGTTCCAGGTTCAATATTACAGATTTTCTGTTCCTGAAACGCGAAACCTCCTTTGTCCGGAGCGGCGATTACCCGAGCCAGCTTCCGAGTCCTGCGAGTTCCTGGTGAGGGCGCGGGATCACCTGGACGCTGATTACCTTGCCGATTTGTGATGCGGCGGAGGCGGCGGCGTCGGTGGCGGCTTTCACCGCGGCGACATCGCCGCGGAAGAAGGCGGTGACGAAGCCGCTGCCGATCTTCTCCCAGCCGACGAGTGTGACGTCGGCGGCCTTGAGGGCGGCGTCGCTGGCTTCGAGCAGGGCGCAAAGGCCCTGCACTTCGATCATTCCTAATGCTTGCTGTGCCATGGTCGTATTGAAAAAAAGGTTACGGGATTATTTCATGAAGACCTTGAGGAGATCCTCATGAGGCCGGGCGATTACGTGTGAACTGACGAGTTCGCCGACGCGTGACGCGGCGGACGAACCGGCATCGACGGCTGCCTTTACACTGCCGACGTCCCCGCGGGCGAGGACGGTGATGAAACCGCCGCCGATTTGGACGGTTTTAACGAGGCTGACATTTGCGGCTTTGACCATGGCGTCACTGGCTTCCACGCTGCCGGTGTAACCCTTGGTTTCGACCATTCCTAATGCTTCATTCATGGTATTTTATCTGATTTTGACAGGTTGAGATTCTCTTCGGGAGATTATTTGAGAAGTTCGCATGGCGTGTCGGCCCGAAGATTGCAGGCGTTGCCTTCGTCGGTGTCGATATGCACTTCGAGTTTAACACTTTCATCGACGCGGACGAGGACCTCCTCGAACGTGACGGCGCAGGGGCCGCCCACGCGGAGTTTCATCATCTCCTTGTTCTTGACGGCGTAAAACGCCGCGTCATCCGGGTGCATGTGGGCGTGGCGCATCGCCCGAATGACGCCGTTGGGCATCTCCAGAAAACCGGAGGGTCCCATCAGCATGCAGCCGGGCGTGCCGTCGATGTCGCCCGAAAGGCGGAGGGGAACATCGAAACCGAGGGCGACGGCGTCTGTGTACGCCAACTCGACCTGGTTGATATTGCGGCATGGGCCGAGAATCCGAAGGTTGGAAATCACGCGGCTGCGCGGCCCGATCAGAGTGACGGTTTCTTGAGCCGCGAACTGGCCCTCCTGGTACAGCCACTTGTGGACGCGGAGTTCGTGGCCTTTTCCAAAAAGAAGTTCCACGGCGTCCTGCGTCAGATGGCAGTGCCGGGCGCTGACATTGACGACGAGCGGATTCGGGGCGGTGGCCGTCGCGGGAACCGGTTTTCCCAGTTGGCGATAGACGGCCTGCCTGACAAAATGTTCGATTACCGCTCGATCCGGCACTGGTGGTGAAGGGTTTTGCATGGCTTCAAAATCTTTTGATTGACTCGATACTGGGAAGCCGATGGAATCAGCGTCAATAAAAAAACGCAAAAAAGGCAATAAAATTCCAAAAAATCCCAAAATCTATCAATAAGCGCCTGGCGAAAGTGTCCTTTTGATCACCATGCAGACGGAAGAACGTCAGTCACGACTGGAGGAATACCTGCGACGGGTGGAGTTCGCGTCGCTGGAGGAACTCGCCGGTCATGTCGAGGTTTCCGTATCGACCGTACGGCGGGATCTGACCGCATTGGAGGAGGGCGGGAACATTCGGCGGACACATGGCGGGGCACGGATCGTCCAGCCGAAGAGCGATGAATTCGTATTCCGGATGCGCGACACTCGGGAGGTCGAGGAAAAGGAAGCGATAGGAAGGGTGTGCGCGGAGATGATCCGACCGGACCAGAGCGTGATTCTCGATGCGGGAACGACGGTTTACCACGTCGCCTGCCGTCTCGGTGACAAGAAGCCGCACATCCTGACAAACTCGCTGCCGGTGGCGAATCTCTTCGCTTCGTCCAGTCTTGTGGAGATCGTCGTCGCCGGCGGCGTGCTTTATCCGCGGCTGGGAGTGCTTGTCGGGCCGCTGACTATCAGCGCGTTTTCCGAGATGCACGCGGACGTGGCGATCATGGGGTGCAGCGGGATTACCGAGGAGGGTGTCTATAACAGTCACGCCCTCCTGATCGATATTCAGAAAGCGATGATCCGTGCCGCGCGCAAAGTGGTTTTCTGCATCGACCACAAGAAATTCGGCCGCAAATCGATGTCGTTTGTTTGCGGTCTCGACAGTATCGACTGCGTGATCACAGACGAAAAGGCGCCGAGCGAACTTGTTGACGCGCTTCGCCGTGCGAACATCGAGGTGATTTGCGCCGGAATCGGCTCCGATGAAAAGGTGTCGCGTATATAGACGTGAACGATCAATAATACAACCTGAACCCGGATACGGGTGACGAAATGGAAAAACAACCGGAAGCGCCGCAATCCCGATGGGTGGGTCCATTTGTCGCTTACCTGCACTCGGAGCGGCGCCTTTCCCGCTACACGGTGCGCAACTACCGTTCGGCGGTTGAGGATTTTCTGCGTTGGCTCGTGGAAGAGAGCGGAGGGGAGCCGGACCCCGCGAACATCCCGCCACGCCGCGTGCGAGGTTTTCTGATCGAAGCGCAGCGCCGTTTTTCGAAACGCACGCTCCACAATCATGTATCGGCCCTTCGGACGTTCTACCGGTACTGGATCAAACGGAAATCCATTACCGTGAACCCGTTCACGGGAATCAATCTTCCCAAGCTCGACCGGCCGCTTCCGAAGTTTCTCACCGAGCGACAGATTCGAACGCTGCTGGACGGCCCGATGCGCCTGCTCGAGAACGAGACGATTTCACCGTTCCGGGCCTGGCGCGACCGGTTGATCATGGAGTTGCTTTACGGAGGGGGATTGCGGGTGAGCGAGTTGGTGAGCCTGAGCTACGGGAATATTGATCTTTCAAACGGTGTCGCCCGAGTGATGGGGAAAGGAAAGAAAGAGCGGCTGTGCCCACTCGGGACGGTGGCGCTCGCGTGCCTCCGGAAGTTCAATAGCGAGTTCGCTCCGGCGACCGGATACGAAGACGCCGTGCTTCTGACGAACGACGGGAAACGCCGGCTTTACACAAGGCAGGTTCAATTGATCCTAAAACGTTACCTCGCGCTCGCGGAACTGCCGATGGATATTTCGCCGCACAAAATCCGGCACTCGTACGCGACCCATCTCCTGAACAACGGGGCGGACCTGCGTCTGGTGCAGGAATTGCTCGGACACGTCAACATCTCGACGACCCAGATCTACACCCACGTCTCGGTCGGGCGCCTGCGGGAAGTTTACCGCAAGGCGCATCCAAGAGCGTAAGGGATCGGGCGAGGGGGCGCCCGGCGTCTGTTATTTTGGCAAGCCTGCGGTGAAGGATTGCGCATTGAGGGGGAATCGTCTAATTAAAAAAGCCATGAGGAACCTTCGCATTCTGATCCCGGCCGTGCTGGTGGCGGGCGCCGCATTGTATTTTGGGTACTTTTACCTCTGGCTGGAGGATGACGAAAGGATCATTCATTCCAAGGTGAACCGGCTGGTGGAAGTGGCGGGCAAGGACGGGAACGAGACGGTTTTTGTCGGTGTCAGCCGGGCCCGTGAAATCGCGGATCACTTTTCGAGCGATTTCAGCTTGGACCTTGGGCGGCCGTTTCCGGGGGGAGTGAGCGGGCGCGACGAATTGACCGCGGCAATTGTCCAGGTCCGGGCAAACGCGCAGGAACTCAGCCTCCGGGCGACCGACCGGCAATTGGAGATCGCTGAAGACGGCGAGAGCGCGGTGATGGAGCTGACCGGGCGGGGCAGTTTGTCGCACAGCGGCGGCGAGGCCCGGGAAGCCCGTCGTTTCCGCGTGGAATGGATCCGGGAAGACGGCGATTGGAAGATCGAAACGGTCGAGCTCCTCGATATCATCAATTGAACATCATTCGATAATCATGTCGTCCACGGTCTTGCCGGCCGGGATCATCGGAAGGACGTGTTCGGTGTAGGGAACGATGACATCGAGCACGTAGGGACCGTCGCAGTCGAGCATTTCCTGAATCGCGTCCCTCAGGTCCTCCTGCTTGTAGATCATGCGACCTGGAACTCCGAAACCTTTGGCGATTTCCACGAAGTTGGGATACAGGCCGGGGAGATTCTCCGGGCCGCCGATGTTTTCCTTGTCGCCCAGGATCGTGTGGGCGCGGGCGCTATTGTAAAAACGGTCCTCCCACTGGACGACCATTCCGAGGTGCTGGTTGTTGAGGACCAGCGCCTTTGCGGCGATATTCTCAATCTTCGCGGTCGCGAGTTCCTGGATGTTCATCAGGAACGAGCCGTCGCCGTCGATATCGACGACCTGGCGGTCGGGGAAAGCCGTCTTCGCTCCGAGCGCGGCCGGGTAACCGAAGCCCATCGCGCCAAGCCCGAGGGAGCTGACAAAACTCCGCGCCCGTACGAAATCGTAGAATTGGGCTGCCCACATCTGGTGCTGGCCGACGCCGGTCGTGATGATCGCATCGCCCCGTGTCAGTTCGAAGAGAATTCGAATCGCTTCCTGGGCGAGCACGAAGTCGTTGCCGTTTTTTTTGAACGAAAACGGGTATTTCTTTTTCCAGCCCTCAATCTTGTCCCTCCACGCCGCGCGGTCGGGCGTTTTGAACCCGGATTTCTCCATGAGTTCGTTCATCCGGCCAAGCGCGTGCTTGATGTCCGAGGTGATCGGATACTTGACAACCTTGTTTTTGTTGTGTTCGGACGCGTCGACGTCGATGTGAACGATCGTGGCATTCGGGGCGAACTTGCTGACCTCTCCGGTAATCCGGTCGTCGAAGCGAACGCCGAAGGCGAGGAGCAGGTCGGACTGATGAACCGCATAGTTCCCCGCGACAGTGCCGTGCATGCCGAACCACTTCAGGGAAAGCGGGTGCGTTTCCGGGAAACAGCCGACACCCATGAGCGTGGTTGTGACCGGGATGTTCGCGCGTTCGGCGAACTTGAGAAGTTCGTCATGGGCGTCGCCCGAAATAATTCCGCCGCCGACGTAGAGGACCGGCTTTTCGGCCCGCGCGACGAGACCGATCACTTCGTTGAGCGCTTCGTCCTCCGCGCGAGGACTCGGCTCGTAGCTCTTCGGTTCGGCCTTCTGAGGGTAAACCGGTTGGAAAATGGTCTGTTGAACGTCCTTGGGAATATCAATCAGGACCGGACCCGGACGTCCCGAAGTGGCTATGTGAAAGGCTTCCTTGATCACATGAGGGATGTCCTCCACTTTGAGGACCAAGTAGCTGTGTTTGACGATCGGAAGGGTCATTCCGAAGATGTCGGTCTCCTGGAACGCGCTCTTGCCGATGAACTGCTGTTTGACCTGGCCGGTAATCGCGACCAGGGGAGTGCTGTCCATGAAGGCGTCCGCGATCGCCGTGATCAGATTGGTCGCGCCCGGTCCGCTTGTGGCCATGCAAACGCCCGGCTTGCCGGTGGTGCGCGCGTAGCCCTCCGCGGCGAAGGCGCCGCCCTGCTCGTGGCGCGGGAGTATCGTTCGGATCTTCTCGCACTTGGCCAGCGCCTGGTGGAGGTCTTGTGAAGCGCCGCCCGGATAGGCGAAAATCACCTCTACACCTTCGCGCACGAGGCAATCAATGACGGCTTCGGCGCCCTTCATTTCCTTGCCGATTTCAGGCTTTGGGAAGGTGGTGATTAACGGATCGGTTTTCATGGCTTCATTCAGGTTCAAAAACAGAAGAACTAACTCACTCCCGGCCGGATATGCAAGTTAGATTTCGAGTGCGGATGGATTTCGTTTTCCGCGTTGAAGTTTTTTTATTGCGGGGGTCATGATGGGCCGGTGAAAAAAGTATTGTTTATCGGGGACATCGTGGGGCGGCCCGGCAGGACGTTTCTGGCGGAGCGGCTGTCGTCAATCCGCCGAAAGCATGGCATCGACATCGTGGTGGCGAATGCGGAGAACGCCGCCGGGGGCGCCGGTCTGAATGGGAGAATCGCCGCCGAACTCGCCTCCATCGGAGTGGATGCGATTACCCTCGGGGACCACGCCTGGGACCAGAAATCCTTTCCGAGCGAGATTGTCTCGCACGACTACGTTTGTCGCCCGGCGAATATGGCGGCGGCCTGTCCGGGACAGACCAGTCTCGTCGTGGAAAAGGGAGGATTCCGCCTCGGGGTGTTCACGGTGATGGGGCGGACGTTCATGAACCCGAACCAGTGCCCGTTCCTGGCCGCCGACCGTTTGGTGGACGAATTAAAGGCGGAGACCGACGCGGTGCTCGTCGAGATTCATGCGGAGGCGACATCCGAGAAGATCGCGCTGGGGTGGTACCTCGACGGACGGGTTGCGGCGGTGATCGGGACCCACACCCACGTTCCGACGGCCGACGCGGCCGTTCTGCCGAAGGGCACCGCCTATCTGACCGACGCGGGAATGACCGGACCCTACCGGTCGGTGCTGGGGCGGGAGGTGAAGCCGGTGCTGGAACGGTTCCTGGACGGGATGCCGCGCCGCTTCGAAGTGGCATCGGGCGACGTTCGCATCTCCGCGGCGCTGATTGAAATCGACGAGAACCGCGGGCTTGCCGAGAAAGTCGAATTACTGACCGTCAGGAAGGATTGAGGAATGGAGGATTTTTGATCGGGGATTTACGGGCACGGCCTTGGCCAGCCGTTCGCATCCCGGGGTCGGACCTGCCGGAGTAACGTTCCTTCGGCCTATGTCGCCCTTCGTTTCGGCGCGAGGCTTTCGATGGAGTACTTGAAATCCTCCTCGTTTCTTGTCGATCGTGCCCATTGGTAAAAGGACCAGGCCATGATTGAGATGCCGCCGAACTTGGCGAGCAGAGTCATGATTGCGCCTCCGAGAACCTGATCTTCCGCGGCCGAGATCCCGAATATTCGCGGGGCGAACTCGTAGGTGGGGTAAAGGACGTCGGGGGCGAAGGTCAGGTACGCGGCGACGGGGACCTTGGCGACCGAGATGCAGAAAACGAGAAGGATCTGGGTTCCGTAGCCGGCGGCGGGAAGTCGGCTGGACTTGTTGAAAACGACCCACCAGACACAGAGCGAGACCATGAACATGGTCAGGTGTTCGATATTGTGGACGAGACGGTCCTGAAGCGCCCAGTCGTAGAGCGCGGGAACGTGCCAGGCGGTCAGAACGAAGGCGAAGAGCAGGCCGGCGACAACCGGTCGAGTCAGAAAACGGATCGGCGCCCGGATCGCGGACGCTTTGAGCGCGGCGTCCGCGAGCCATCCGGGGATGCCGACGATGATGAGGATTGCGACAGGATAGATGAGCAAAATGTGCTGGAACATGTGGGCGCTGAACAGGTAGACCTCGCCCATGAGGTCCAGCGGAGACCCGACGGCGAGGTAGAGCAGGACCAGCCCGGAGTAAAAGCAGGCCGCTTCCCGCTTGGGGAAATGCTTGCCCGGCGCGATGTTCGCACGCAAAGGACCGGTCCCCAGCGCATAGAGCCACGCCATTAGCAGCAGACTTCCAATCAGCTCCGGTTCCGTATGCCAATGCCACCAGTTCATGCTCTAATACGGGCGGCGAATTACAGATGCGAAATCACACGTTCGCAACGTGTTCGATGATCGGCGGCCCCTGCATCATATCGTCATCGTAGGTCGGTTCGTGCGGGTCGAAGTAGAAGATTGCGAGCAGGGCCGCCGCGATTCCGCCGGCGAGGATGAGTCCCGTCATAAAGAGAATGGTGCAGAAGATCTTGTCCCATTTCAGGTGCATGAACCACCAGATCACGGCGAGGAACTTGATTGCGGAAAGAAAGACCAGGCTGCTTGCGACCAGCCAGTAGGGGGCCGGAATGTAGATGATCACGATCTCGATTCCGGTGATCAGGGCCAGGAACATGGCCAGCCAGGTGAAGGTGTAGAATCGGTTGATGTCGTCGCGTGTGTTGGGAAACGGTTTGATCATAGCTCGACTCCGGTTACATGTCGACGAATTCGAGGAGGAAAACAACCGTGAAGATCACGATCCAGACGATGTCGACGAAGTGCCAGTAAAGGCCGGCCACTTCCACGTCGAGTTCCGACTTGTGGTCCATTTTACCCGAAAACGAGTAGAAATAGTAGGTCATCAGCCAGATAATGCCGATGATGACGTGGATTTTGTGGGTTCCCGTGAGCGTGTAGAACGTCGATCCGAAGAGACTGCTGGTGAGCGTCAGGTCGTATTCGTGGACGAAGTGGTACCACTCGTAGCTCTGAATGAGAAGGAACCCCATGCCCATGCCCACGGTGGCGAGAATGCAGCGGCGGAAACTCTTCAGGTTGTTTTTCCCGATCGCGTGAACGCTCAGCGCCATCATGAGACTGCTCATCAGCAGCAGGAACGTGCTGATCGAGACGATCTCGATGTCGAGGATACCCTGAAGGTCCGGCGAGCCGGGCGGCGGGGAAATCCGGTAAACCATGTGCGTGGCGATCAGGCATCCGAAAAACATGCAGTCGGAGGCCAGGAAAGCCCACATGAACATTTTCTTGTTCGGAATACCCGTACAGGTCGGGTGCTCCCCGTGCTCCTCATGGGTGTCGTGCGTTGCGACGGCTTGACTCATTTTGATTTATCAGAAGGTTCTTTTTTCCGATATCCTCCGCTTCCTTCCTCTTCTTCCGGGTGGAGGTGGTAACCTCCGGGGCCTTCGAACGCCCATCCGTAGATGCCGGCGGTGATAATGAGCAGGCCGACGATCGGCCAGAAAAGGGTGCCCAATCCGACGAAGCTGTAGCCCGATTTAAGAAAGGCCATCCCGTAGGCGCCGATCAGTATGCCGATCGAAACGATCATCGGGAACCAGGAGGGACTGGGCATGTGAATGCTTTTTTCGGGTTTCTCGTTCTCGATGAGCTTTTTCTTTTCCGGGATCATCTTGCGCGCCCAGTATTCGTCTCGCGACGTCACCATGGGAACGGCGGCGAAATTGTATTCGGGCGGGGGGGAGGAAATGCTCCATTCGAGCGTCCGCCCGTCCCATGGATCGTTGCCTGACGGAGCGCCTTTCCTGAGCATCATGACCAGGTGGTAAAAGAAGAGGAGGATTCCGATGCCGAGGATGAACGCGCCGATTGTCGAAACCATGTTCCAAGTGTTCAGGCCCATGTCGGCGTCGTACTGGTACGTGCGTCGCGGCATCCCGCCGAGCCCGAGAAAGTGTTGGGGGAAGAAAGTGATGTTGAAGCCGGCGAACATGGTCCAGAACACCCACTTCCCGAGCTTTTCGCTGAACATTTTCCCGGAGACCTTGGGTATCCAGTAGTACATGCCCGTGAACAGGGCGAAGAGGCTTCCGCCGATCAGCACGTAGTGGAAGTGGGCGACGACGAAGTACGTGTCGTGCTGCTGGCCGTCGGCCGGGGCCGCCGCGTGCATGATCCCGCTGAATCCGCCGATCATGAACATCCAGATGAAGCCCAGCGCAAAGATCATCGGCGTCGTGAAACGGATTTGCCCTCCCCAGATCGTGCCGATCCAGTTGAATATCTTTACCCCTGTCGGAACGGCGATCGCCATCGTGGCGAGGGCGAAGGCGGTTTTTGCGATCGTGCTCAGGCCGGTGGTGAACATGTGGTGCGCCCATACGGCGAAACCGAGGACACCAATGATCACCCCGGAAAAAACGATGATCGCGTACCCGAATAGCGGCTTGCGCGAAAAGGTCGGGAGCGCTTCGGATACGATGCCCATCGCGGGCAGAATCAGGATGTACACCTCCGGGTGACCGAAGATCCAGAACAGGTGCTGCCAGAGGATCGGCTGACCGCCGAAGACCGGCTCGTAGAACCCGGTGCCGAATAGGCGGTCCATCATGAGACAGGCCAGGGCGATGGTGATGGCGGGAAAAGCCAGGATGATCAGGAAGGACGTCACGAGCACCATCCAACTGAACAGCGGCACTCGCATCATCGTCATTCCGGGTGCCCGCATGTTGATGATGGTGACGATGAAGTTCAGCGCGGCAACGATCGAAGCGATACCCAGGATCTGGAGGCCGAACACCCAGAAATCCGTGCCGATTCCGGAGAATTCAGCGGAGGTCAGGTTGGCGTAGCCGAACCAGCCGATCTTGGGAACGGCTTTGTCGATCGCCGGCAGCATGTTGAGGATCCACCCGGTATTGATGAAGATTCCCCCGGCGAGAAACGTCCACAGACTGAATGCGTTCAGGCGCGGAAAGGCGACGTCACGAGCGCCGATCTGAAGGGGGATGATGTAATTGAAGAACGCGGCGCCCAGCGGCATGACGGCCAGGAAGATCATGGTCGTCCCGTGCATGGTGAAGAGCTCGTTGTACAACTGGGCGGAGATCAGCTCGCTGTTGGGGACGGCGAGCTGCATGCGGATGAGCAGCGCTTCGATTCCTCCGACGATCAGAAAAAACAGGGCGGCAACTCCGTACATGATGCCGATTTTTTTGTGGTCCACGGTCGTGAGCCATCCGACCAGTCCCGTGGTGGCGGTGGGGCGTTTGAAAGCGCGGGCCAGCCCTACGGGTTTCGATTCCCGTTCCTCGGTAATGACTTTGGCGCTGCTTCCTTCGTTCTGCATGGGCATCGTCTATTGCAAAGATTTCAGGTACGCGGTCAGGGCCGCAATGTCTTCGTCGGTCAGGTTCTGAACGTTCTGATCGAGAGCCATGAGATTGCCCGGTTTGAATCCGTCGGGATCGCGCAGCCAGCGAACGAGGTTTTCCTCGGTGTTTTCCACCATCCCCGCACCGAGAGTAACGCGGCTTCCGAAATGGGTGAGATCCGGGCCGGCAAGGCCCATCGCGTCGTGTCCCTGGATCGTGTGACAGGCGAGGCAGCCCCGCCCCTGGAACCGCTCCTTGCCTTCGACCGCGAGTTCCTCCTCCGGATCCACCGCGTCGGAACGCTGGTGTTCGAGCCATTCCTGGAACTGGTCCTCTTCGTACGCGAAGACGCGGAATTTCATGTTTGCATGCGATTCCCCGCAGAATTCCGCGCACTGCCCCCAGAATTGGCCGGGTTCGTCGGCCTGCAGCCAGAGCCAGTTGTCGCGGTTCGGGATCATATCGATCTTGCCGCCGAGCTTGGGGACCCAGAAACTGTGAATGACGTCGAAGGTGCGGAGGTTGAATTTCACCTTTCGTCCGACCGGGATCGCGATTTCGTTGGCCGTGGTGACGCCTTCCTCCGGATACTCGAACGCCCACCACCATTGGTAGGCGGTGACGTCGATCACCAGCATGTCTTCGTCGTCCGGGAGTTCGTAAATATCGTAGATCGCCCGTACCGTGGGGACCGCGATGATGACCAGCAGGAGAACCGCTGCGGCGATGAGGCTGATTTCGACGATCGGGTGGCCGTGGGTCTGAGCCGGGGGCGGTTTATCGGCATCGCCCGGCCGCTGCCGGAAGCGAAACGTGGCGTAGGCGAGGACGCTCCCGACCGTGACGAAAATGAACGCGGTGACCCAAAGGGTCACGTAAAAAAGTTGGAGCTGCTGCTCGGCGACGGGGCCCTTGGCGTCGAAGGTGGATTGCGGAGCGTCTCGAAGCCAGGCCATGGGATCGTATCCGCTGCACCCGGACAGAAGCAGCAGGAGAAGAGGAAGGCCGGTGAGCCAGGCGATCTTTCGCGTTGTGGAAGACGATGAAAACATGGTCGCTAAAAAGAAGGATTTGCGGGAATCAGGGCCGGAAAGGCAACGCTAAATTTGCATAGCGAACAGCAAAATAAGAATCTTAGCGTGAGGGAATGTGAATGCCTCCCGTCGCTGAAGCGTATTTACGAGGCGGGTTTTGAGCAAGGCTTGTTTGGAGGCCGCTTATATTGCCGCGTTGCGGGTGATGATTGTCGCGGTTGATTCCCGGGCGAATTGGTATTAGGGTCGTTAATTATGAAGTCGATACAAAGAATTCCGTCCAGTCTGCCGGCCGTTCTCGCTCTTGCGTTTTCCCTGACCGGGTGCGCGCGGGATGAGGAACCCGGGCCTCCGTTGCCGCCGCCGGAGGAGGCCGTGACGGAAGAAGAGGAGGAAAACGATGCCGACGAGCCGGAGACCGAGGAGGAAGCCGAGGCCCGCGACGAGGATCCCGTTGACGAGGAGGAGGAAGTCAATGGGGCGGTGTTCGAGATCACGGGCGATGACAACATGCGGTTCGGCCTGCCCACGTTCGAAGTCGAACCCGGGCAGGATGTCACCGTGATCCTCGAGAACATCGGCAGCCTGCCAAAGGAGACGATGGGGCATAATTTCGTGTTGCTCGCGCTCGGAACCGACGTCAACGCGTTCGCAACGGCGGCGATCCCCCATGTGGACAACGATTACATCCCTCCCGACCGTGAGGACGAGGTCATTGCGGCAACCCGCATCCTCGGACCCGGCGAGAGCGAAGAGATCACGTTCACCGCACCCGAGATCGAAGGGGAATACGACTACATCTGTTCCTTTCCCGGACACCCCGCCGCGGGGATGGTGGGAGTGATGACGGTTACTCGCCGTTCCTCGGGCGAATGATGGCGATTCGGCCCTGGTGCATCCGTTGGACGGTGACGCGAACTTCGCCTCCGGCCTCCAGCGCGGCGTTCATGTCGTCCACCGTGTTCACCGGCGAGCCGTTCGCGTGAGTGATCAGCTCGTACGGCTTGAGCCCGGCGATCGAGGCGGGCGTGCCCGGCTCGATCCGGGATAGAATAAGCCCGGACCCGTCGTCGCCCTCCCGGCGGTAGAAGCGCCGGGTCTCGAATGTCAGTTCGCGGAGCGTTGCCCCGATCGAGTCGGCGCGAAGTTCCGGCGTCGCTTCGTAATGCGGGGGACCGAGAACGACTTCGAACGACTTCCTTTGCTGCTCGCCGTTTCGCGCGAGGACAACGTCAACGGTGTTTCCGTACCCGAATCGCGTGAGCATCCGGTTGAACGAATTTACCGCGGGTGTCCAGGGGGCCGGGAGATACTCGTAATACTCCTCCGGCACTTCGTCGAGGTGCTCCCATGGAAAGCTGTCGTAGTAGTGCCGCGACTCCTCAAGCCGGACGGGGTGAGGGCGGTCGTTGTCCGGCGGGTAAACGCGAAGGAGGATGTCGCCGGGCTCGATCCCCGCTTCCTCGGCGGGGGAACCGCTGAAGACGTGGGTGACCAGAGCGCCGGTGCGGCCGTCGTTCGTCTGATTGGATACGCGGTGCTGGCGGGCGAGTGCCGGGTCCATCGCCTGAAGCTCCACGCCGATCCATGCGACACGGTTTTCGTCCTCTTCGGACCGCGGGATGTTGGACGGGTCGATGTGTGAATCGATATCGGACAGGACGGTCGCCAACTCGGCTGCGGGAAGAAGGAGCGTTTCCTGCGAGCGCCAGCGTCCGTCCTCCGGATTCTTGTCCCGCAGCGGCACGGGAGCCGCTACCCAGCCGCCGTTGGGTTCGAAGAGAAAGGTGGTTTCGTAATTGCCCGACAATTCGGGGAAAAGGCGGCCCCGGTGGCGCATACGCACGTCCGCTATCCGGATGGGTTCGTGGCGGACGACCGACTGATCCCCGGATACTTCGAATTCGGTGGCGATGAGAAGCCGGCCGCGAAGGTCTTTGATCGAGCGATCCGATATGTGCAGCGGGTCCGGCATGGGTTCTTTCAAGCGGGCGAGAAGAATGCCGTAATCGGACAGGGTGGCCTCGAAATCCGCGGTGACCGGTTCCCCTTCCGCGGGATAGATCCGAATGCGGTCGAGGCGCGCGGTGACCTCCTGCGGCAGATCCGCGAGAATCATAATCCGGTCGGATTCGACAAGAAGCGCCGCGGCGGATTGTTCCGTGTCGGATCCATCCCTTGCCCTTCTTGAAGATATGCCCAACCTGTACGGGTCGCTGCCGTCCAGATCCCGCGGACTCCGGAAATGCAGCGACGCGCGCAGGACGCTCAGGTTGATGCGCCGTTCCTGTTCCGCGAGGAGATCGTCCATCTCGCCGGCCGAAATCCGTGCCCAGTCCAGAGGGCTCGTCTTCCACGAATCGTCGAGCGGGAGCTGTTCGTCCATCACTACGGCCACCGGTCCTCCTTTTTCGGTGACCACCACCACGTTTGCCGGAACGGTGCGGAATCCCTCTCCATTCGGGCCGATCGAGACCGGTCCGTCGAATCGTTGAACGGTCGCTGTCCATTCGCCGAGCGTCCGCTGCCACGAAATCGCGAGGAGTTTGTCCGGGGTTTCAGCTGCGTTCGCCACCCCGAAGGACAGCGGTTTCGCTTCGGGCAGGGGGGCGGGAAGTGCGAGCAGGACCGCCTTTTGATCGATCATGTACGCCGCGATGTCGGCCTCTGCCACCCGGTCTCCCTGGCGCACACGAATGCGTTCGATGAAGCGCGGGTGGATCATCATATGGGGAGTGACGACCTCGGTCTCACCGACGAGCACGCCGAACGTCTCCATCGGCCGTTCCTGAGTCACGAACGGTTCGAGACGGCTGGCCCCGTGGAATCCCCCGCAATTCGGACACCGTTCCATCCAACCCCTCCCCGATGGCGTATCTCCTTCGTCATAACGAAGGAAGTACTCGACTTTCAGTATGGAAGGTGAGAGTTTATCGATTATCCGGGCGGCTGATTCGGCGTCGTTCGTGGTGTCAGCGGCCGACGCGGGCGCGGCAAACGCGGTGAGAAGGATCGCAGCAAGAATTCGGGTGAGGTGAGGGTGGTTCATGTGAGGTTTTATTTTGGTTGTGTTTAATAGAGCGTAAGAGCCTATCGTTCGAAATCGCGAGCAAAATCCAGGACGAGGTGGCGGGTTCTTCCCTGTCGCATGATCAGGAAGGGAATGCGCGAGCGGGACTCGATCCGCTCCATCGCCTGGGCATGGGCAAGCTGCAGGTCTTCGAGCGTCTCGATCGGCCGGGCATCCACCTCGATAATAATGTCCCGCGTGGCAAAGCCGGCCCTCTGGGCGTTGCCGGGGCGGCGGATTCCGTAAATGAACACGCCGTTGGGATGGTAGAAGTGAAGATCGGACGTGTCGAAGCGGTTGATCGCCTTGACCGTGATGTCCCACCTCGGAAGCGCGAGCTGGTCGCCTTCCAGGCGGCCCTTTTCCTGGGGATGAATCGTCAGTGACATTGGTTCGCCGTTTCGGACGACGTCGATCTCGATGGGTTGACCGGGCGGCAACAGTCCGATCTCCCGTCGAATCGCCGGCAGGTCTTCGTAGGTGAGGGCGGTGTGACGCGCGCCGTTGATTCCGACGATTCGGTCGCCGCCGCGCACACCGGCCGCGCGGGCGGGACTCTCCGGGGTCGTTTCGGCGACCATCACGCCGGTATCCGCATCAAAGTACATGTTGCGCTCGAAGTCCCGCAAGGGTTGGAGCTGCAGGCCCGTCCACGCCCAGTTGACCGATCCGTGTTCCACCAGATGCGGAAGCAGGACGCGAATCGTATTCGATGGAATCGAGAAACCGATCGTGCCGCCCCACATGATTCCAAGAGTGTTGATCCCGATGATTTCTCCCTCGGTGCTGACAAGGGGACCGCCGGAATTGCCGGGACTGATCGATGCGTCCGTCTGCAGCCAAAGTCCGTATTCGCTGTTGCCCGGGAGGTAGCGGTCCGTGCTTGCGATGATTCCGAGAGAAACCGATCGGTTCAAACCCCAGGGCGCTCCCATCGCCATGACGAAGTCGCCTTCGGTGAGGACCGAGGAATCTCCGAGCGTTGCGTAGGGAAGGGGAAGGTCCTCCTCGGAGGGATGCAATTGCAGGACCGCGAGGTCGGTCAACCGGTCCTTGCCGAGAACCGTTGCGTTCATTGCCCGCCCGTCCGAAAGCAGGCAGCGCACTTCGAGCGCGTTTTCCACCACGTGCCAGTTGGTAAGCGCCAATCCGTCTCCGTTGGTGATCACGCCGCTCCCGCCGACCTCTATCGTCTGCCGCCTGCCTCCTTCCATCGTTTCGCGGACACATTTCACGTAGATGACCGCGGGAAACACCTGTTCCTTTGCATGACGGATGATATGGCGGAAATCCATCGGGGCTCCCTCCGTGGCGAGCGCCGCAGGCGAGGAGGACGAGGCGGACGACGGCGAGTGAAAGGCAAACGCCGCCGACAAGAGAAAGCAGTAAACAAAAATTCGCATATCCGGTCTCTACACGAAAATTCGATTGCGGGCAATCCGTAATCTGTTACCTGCGCGACCGGCGACTCGAATTCTGAAACTCCAAAGCCGCTTCTCCGGAGCAGTTGACAATTCGATGCAACCGATAGGCGTGTGTCAACGGGACCGAAGTTTTCCCGTGAATCAGTATTCGACTTTGCGGGGATTCTGAATCCACGTTTCAAATACGCGAAGGCCGGACTCCCGATTCAATTGCCGCGAAGCGATCTTCCTCAGAGACCACTTCTTTTCTATTTCCTGATAAATCTCAGCGTCGTCGAATCCGGCGCGGGCCGCGTCGGCGGCGTTGCACGCGAACACGATGCGTTCAATCCGCGCCCAGTAGATCGCGGCAAGGCACATGGGGCACGGCTCGCAACTGCTGTATAGGGTGCATTCCGCGAGGTTGTGCGTTCCGAGATTCCGGCACGCGTCCCGGATCGCTCCGATCTCCGCGTGAGCGGTCGGGTCGCTGGAGGCGACCACGCTGTTCCACCCCTCGCCGACGATGACGTTTCCGCGGGTCACAACAGCGCCGAAGGGACCGTGAATTCCGTCACGCGAATGCCGTTCGGCCAAATGGATGGCCTTTTCCAGGAAACGTTCGTCGGCGGAGTTCGGCATCGATTATGAGGAATGCCAGCGCTGCCGCGCCTCCTCCAACCACCATGGATCCGAACGCTCTTCGCAGATCGTTTCGGGCGGGGCCGTTCGCGCACGGGCGTACAATTCGCGCAGAGACGGAACGTCCCATCGGGCGCGTTCGCGGTCGCTGACGGACGGATTGACATCCCAGACCCGGTGGCCGTTTCCATCCGGAACAATACTCGTTCCGTATTTTTGAGGCATCCCCTGGTGCATGAGCCATCGGTCGAGCGAGGCTGCGGCGAGCCAGCGCGCGGGGCGGTGTCCCAACTTTGCGGCGGCGACGGCGAGCGTGTGGGTTTGCCAGATGTCGTCGAGTTCTTCGCCGCGCTGAAAAATGACAGCGGCACGGTAATAATCCTCAGGCACCTGGATCCTCCCCGCCTGAATCAAGTCGGCGACCCGTTGCCTGCGGCGAAGTTCTCTTCTGCGACATTCCCGGTATTCGGGCGTGCCGTATTTAACGGCCTTATCATGATCTTCTTGATCCGCATGAAACAGATTCAACAATTCTTTATTCATTGCCGGACAGGTGGAATCGGTTTGATGAAACCGCATGCGGTTTCGAATGGAAGGTTCCTGGAATTTGAACGGCTTCGGCCTGTTACTCCACGCTTCGTAAACTGCAGGTGGATGGGAATTCGGTTCGATTCGGAAGACGGAATGACGGACTCTCGACTTCCCCGGTCATGTATGTGCAGCAAGATTGTCTTGATACTACCTCTCCGTCGAACAGCCCGCCAAGGTAAAACTCGAGAATGTTATTCACAATTAGACAATTTATTAATAATAGTTATTCCCGGACAAATACTGTATTTTCCAGGTCTATTTTAACACTTCTTCTTGATTGACCGGGACATGATATCCCGGGAACAAACCTCCGGAATCGTTCGATCAAAGGGGAAAGGTCTTTCGAAAGCCGTCGTTTTCGCGGACGCGTTCACGTCCGCCCCGGATCGCGTAACCTTGGCCCCTCATCGGTTTCTTATTGGGATTAACGGAATTCGACCGGACTCCCGGGATCGCCGGCGTCAGCAAGCGGCAGCGCCAGACGGATCGACGTTCCCTCGGAATCGGAGCGAACGACAGCGATATTTCCGTGGTGGCCGTCCAGGATTCGTTTGACGATGGCCATACCGAGGCCGGTTCCCTCCTGGCGTCCGCTCAGAAAGGAATCGAATATACGTTCCCTGATGTTTCGGGGAATGCCGCAGCCTGTGTCGGTGATGATGAGCTCGGCCCAGGCGGCGGACTCGCTGGTCGAGATCTTTTTCATCTCAAGACGAAGGTCGCCGCCGGCGGGCATGGATTGGATGGCGTTGAAAATCAGGTTGAGCAGCACCTGCTGGAGTTGTCCGGGATTTCCTTCGATCTCGATCGGATCGGCAGGCTCGTCGTACACGAGGTGAATCCTGCTCTGTTCGAGCTTGAGGCGAACGAGAATCAGGGTGTCGTTGAGTATTGATTGAAGCGTACAGCGCGAGTGGAGCTCTTCCGAGGATTTTGCGAAGTTGAGAATCCTGCCGACAATTGCTTCCAGGTGGTTGAGTTTTTCTTCGATGACCGAGACATCGCGCGCGCGGGGATCGTCTCCGGGAAAGCTCAGGTCGAGCGATTGAAACAGCAGTTTGATGACGGTGAGAGGGTTTCGGATCTCGTGTGCGACCTCGGATGCGAGGAGGCCGAGAGTGTTGAGCCGTTCTCCGACGCGAAGTTTTTCCTCGCTTTCAAAAACGCGGGCGTAGAGTCGGGCGTTCTGAATCGCGACCGCGCCGAGACTGGCCATTGCCGCGACAAGCCCTTTTTCTTCGTTGTTGAAGCGGTGTTGGTGAGATGTATAGGCGTTGAGAACACCGATGACTTCGCCCTCGTAAACGATCGGCGAAGCCAACAGCGAAACGAGTCCCTCGCTTTGGATCGCGTCGAGCACGGGAAAACTCTCTTCGGTCTTGACCAGGTCGAGAACTTCCACCTGCTTCTTTCGGCTGATCGCCACGCCGATACTGTTTTCGTCAATGGCGAGGGGAGGAAGCCTCGCGAATGCGCCCGAACCGCCATTGACCGAATAGAGCTCCAATCGTTCCCCGTCGGTGCTGATCAGGAAAATTGCGCATACGGGACAGTCGATGATCCTGCGGGACTCCAGAGTGATGCCGTCGATTATTTCCTGCAGTTCAAGCTTGGATACGAGCCGACGCCCGATCGTCAGCATTGATTCAAGCTGGGCGGCCTTTGTCTTGAGCTGTTGGATGAGCCACAGGCCGCGTGCGACGGTGGCCGCCTCGGCGGTGATAAGCACCAGGAGCTTGAGATCGTTTTCGTTGAACGTATCGGGTGTGTCGCTGTCGATGTTGACCACGCCGATAACCTGGCCGCGATCCTCCATGGGGGCGGCCATTTCCGATTGGACGCCTTTGCGAACCTGAAAGTAGCGGGGGTCGGATCGAACGTCGGGAATCACCAGCGGTTTGCCATGCAGGGCCACCCAGCCGGTGACGCCCTCTCCGGGTCTCAAGCGCACTTTCGATGAAGCGGTGGGGAGCCCGTGGGAGACTTCGATCTCAAGACGGCCGCTGTCGGGGTTGATCAAGGCGATGGACCCGCTGTCGGCATCGAATGTTTTGACAATCTCCGCGAGGATCGATTCCAGCGCTTCGCCGGGATCATCGGTTTTTCCCGCGAGACTGCTGATCCGGTACAGGGCGTCGATTGCGGAAGCTTCGGTGCGGCGGTCCATGTGGATTTGACAGGTTTTCGTGGTTGAGAAAAGGGCGGGCGGTTGCCGGTTCGGCCTGTCGCGATCGAGAAGAACGCGGCTAGGAAGAAGAAACGCGCCGGCCGCTCTTCATTCGGAATCGGGCGCTATTCGGGCGCTATCGCGGCGCCGAGCGCCTCCTGCAGTTTTAAAAGGTTGGTTTCGTCCCGCTCCTCGTTGTTTTCGATCGGTTTGATATAGAAAGTGTCGAGAGCCACATGGCGTTCGGTGGCGATGCGTGCGAACGTGATGTCATATCGGAATTCGAAGAGCGTGCGTGAAATTTCGTAGAGGAGACCTATTCGATCATTGGCCTGGATCTCAACGATCGTTTGTTTCAGCGAAAGTTCATTGTAAACCTTGACGTCTGTTGGTATGTTCGCATCCAGTCGGCTCGTTTGTCGGCGATACAGCGGCTGCTCTCTCTTTTTCGATCTCCGGACTCCGGATACGATATCCGGGAGGACGTCCTCTTTTGCGGTAAGCGCTTTTTCCAGGGTCTTGCCGAACGTATCACGGGCTTCCGTGCTTTGAACCATACCTCGACCCGGCTCAACCACGTAAAAGGTATCGATGGCGATGTGGTCGGGCCGGGTGACGATCTTGGCGGTGAGGATGTTGAGGCCGGCGGCGATGAACGATCCGGCCATCTTGCAGAAGAGACCCGCCCGGTCCCACGTGACGACGTTGACCACTGTGATGCTGCGGTCGACATCGTCCTTCCAGTCGATCACCGGAACCAGCGCCTCCTCGGCCCCGCTTTTTGCGGCGATATTGGCGAACAGCCGGTGAATCAGTTTGATGTGCAGAACGATCTCTTCGGTGTCGGTGTTCACAAAGTAGGTTTCAGGAAGGAGATTGAGATGGGCGGTGATTTCCTCTTCGCCGATGCCGGGAATCTTTCTTTCGATTACGCTTCTGGAGGTCATTTCTTTCTGTTCGTTGAGTTTCTGGTCGATCGATGCGCCGAGCGTCAGTCGTTCCGCCGTCGCCTCGTAAAGCTGGGTGTGAAGGGTGTCCTTGAAGCTGTTCCAGAGGTTCGCCGCCGTGCCTCGCGCGTCGCAGAACGTGTGGACGTAGAGGTAGCGAAGGTTTTCGAGATTCTCCACCTGCTCGGCGAACAATGCCGTGGTGCGGGAATCCTCCACGTCGAATTTTTGCCAGATGCGCGTCATCTGAAGGTGATTGCGTATGACGAAATCGATCCTTTTGCATTTCTTGTCCTCCACATCCAGGCGTGTCAGAATATTCCATGCCATTTTGGCGCCTGCTTCCGCATGACCGGCAACCCCGGCCGATTTTCCTATGTCATGGAGAAAAAGGATGAGGTAAAGGAGCCTGGGATCGGATGTCTGGCGGAGGGCGTGCCTGTACTTATCGACGGAGGGATCCTCTTTTTCTTCGTAGATTCTGTCCAGTTCGGCCAGCGTATTGAGAGTGTGGATATCGGCGGTGTAGCGGTGGTAGAACTCGTGCTGCACCAGGCACGTCAGTTTGCCGAATTCGGGAACGAACCTGCCGAGCACGCCCAGTTCGTGCATCAGCATCAACGCTGGATAAACCTGTCCCGCCTGCTCAAGTATGGTGCGAAAGCTGAGGTTTGCCCGAGGCGACCGGATGAGCCTGGCGGTGATCAGGTAGAGGGAGTCCTGCACCAGGCTGGCCAGCTCGAAATCCATTCGGCAGTTCAATTGCTGACAATGCCTGAAAACGCGGATCAGCCGTTCGGGATCCCTGCGAAAGACAGTCCGGCTTTCGCAGGTCAATTCGTCCCCCCGCAGCAAAAAGCCGTCGAATTGTTTCTGCCGTTCGAACCGTCGGGAACGAATGACTTCGCGGAATGAGATCCGGTCGGCCGAATCGTCGTCCTTGCGCAAGGCAAGGCGCTGTTCGAGAAGCTGGGATGTGCTGAAAATCGTTCGGGCGTGAGTGTAGTAATCGCGCATAAAGGCCTCGACCCGTTTGAAGATGTCTTCGTGATCGTACCCGAGGTTTTTCGCGACCACCGGCTGGCTTTCCAGATCGAGCAGGTCGGTGGGGCGGCTGCTGATGAAGTGCAGGTCGTTTCGCACGCGCATCAGGAAATCGTATGCGCGGGTGAAGTCCTTCTGCTCTTTCGATCCCAAGTAGTTGTGAGCTGAGAGGTCGGCGATGCGGTCAATGCCGAGCTTGATGCGCGCCATCCACAAGGTATTCTGGTAATCGCGGAGGCCGCCGACGCCGCTCTTGATATCCGGTTCCTGGAGAAAAATCGTGTTCTGAAATCGCTTGCGCCGTTCAGCCTGGTCCCGCAGCCGGGCTTCAAGGTAGTTGTGCGGATCTTCCTTTTGGTAAAAATTCCTGTAGGCGTGGTCGAATACGCCGAAGAGTTCTTCGGACCCGGCAATCAGCCGGGCGTCGAGCAGAGAGGTTTTTGTCCGGATGTCCTTCCGGGCTTCTTCGAGCATTTCATTGATTGTGCGGGTGGAATGCCCGACCTTCAACCCGAGATCCCAAAGGGGATAAAGGACCTCGTTGGACAGAGCTTCCTGGAACGTTTTCAGGTCCGTTCGCCGGGATTTTGCTGGGAATAGTAACATGATATCGATGTCGCTCAGCGGGGAAAGCTCCGCTCGGCCGTATCCTCCCAGACCGAGAAGGCAAACCGGCGGCGAGGGGGCTCCGCGGTCAATCTCGATTTTTTGCCGGGCCTCCGAAAACAGGTGTTGCAGGAGGACGTCGATGACGCTGGAGCGCGCGAGCGCGATCCCCAGTCCTGATTCGCCGGACCTGTGGCGTCGCAGGATCATTTCGTTCTCCAGGCTGATGAACTGCTTGTAGATTGCCAGCCGTTCCGGCGCGCTCAACTCGTTGGCGAAGTCGAGGCGGGACGCCGCGTGCTGTTGGATTCGTTTGAGCATGGTATCGATATCTGCGCCTAATTCAGGAACTAGCGCAATTGCGCCGCAATGCAAGATGGAAGACCGGGAGCCGGCTCCGTAAGGTTTGTCTGCTTTGGCGGGTTGAACTGTGTGTGTGGAAATCTTGTCGTGTTTCACCGGAATTTCGTACTTGCGGGTTGTCAACGGCCCTGGAGAAGGCCGTACTCTTTCTGGAATGAAACGCCAAAAGGATTGAAATCGCGACCGAAACGCCCTTACTCCTAGCTGTTTCCATGCCAGAAATCAGCAAATCCTACGACCCGAGCCGGGTTGAATCCCGTTGGTATAAGACCTGGATCGATCGCCATTGTTTCCGGGGTGCTCCGAATCCGGACAAAGAGCCGTATTGCATCGTGATTCCCCCGCCGAACGTGACGGGGGTCCTCACGATGGGCCACGTCCTGAACAACGCGCTCCAGGACATCCTGATCCGTCGCGCCCGCCAGAAGGGGAAGGAGGCCATGTGGCTCCCGGGCACGGACCACGCCGGCATTGCGACCCAGACCCGTGTGGAGCGGGATCTGCGCCAAAACGAGGGATTGACCCGCCACGACCTAGGGCGCGAGAAATTTTTGGAGAAAGCGTGGGAGTGGAAGGAGAAACACGGCGGCATCATCATCGAGCAACTGAAACGCCTTGGCTGTTCCTGTGACTGGGATAGGGAGGTGTTCACGATGGATCCCGACTACAGCGCCCGGGT
This sequence comes from Opitutales bacterium, assembly GCA_007130045.1. GTDB lineage: Bacteria > Verrucomicrobiota > Verrucomicrobiia > Opitutales > T3Sed10-336 > PXDC01. The sequence goes on along the minus strand of SLTG01000040.1, from coordinate 4,589 downwards.
GCAGGAGGCTTTTGTCCGCCTCTACCGCGAGGGCCTGATCTATCGTGGCAAGCGCATGGTCAACTGGTGTCCCGCGAGCCTCACGGCTCTCTCGGACGAAGAGGTGATCATGAAGACGCGGAACAGCATCCTCTATCACATGCGGTATGAACTGGTCGATCGGCCGGGCGAATTCCTCGAAATCTCGACGACCCGCCCGGAAACGTTGATGGGGGACACGGCGGTCGCCGTCCACCCGGACGACGAGCGTTACAGGCGCCTCGTCGGGCAAAAGGTCTGGCGACCGTTCCCGCGAGAAGCGATCCCGGTCATCGCCGATTCCTACATCGATCCCGAATTCGGCACGGGCGTTCTGAAGGTGACTCCCGCCCACGACAAGGCGGATTTCGAGATCGGCGTTCGCCACAATCTCCCGGTTCGCGAGGTGATCGGTCCCGACGGCGTCCTGAACGAATTGGCGGGCGAAGAGTTCAACGGGATGGATCGTTTCGAGGCCCGCAAGGCCGCAGCGCGCAAACTGCGCGAAGCGGGGCTCCTGATGCGCGAAGAGCCCTACGAAAACAGCGTCGGCTTCAGCGAGCGGGCCGACGTCCCGATCGAACCCCGCCTCTCCGAACAGTGGTTTCTCAAGTATCCGAACGTGGACGAGGCGAAGGCGGTCGTGAAGGAAGGGACGATCCGGTTTTTCCCCGAACGCTGGTCGAAGATCTACCTGCACTGGCTCGACAACATCCAGGACTGGTGCATCAGCCGGCAGCTCTGGTGGGGGCACCGGATCCCGGTCTGGTACCGCAAAGGAGGAGACCGCTCAAAGCCGGAGAACTGGCATGTCGATACGAAGCCGCCGGAGGACCCGGAAAACTGGGAACAGGAGGACGACGTCCTCGACACCTGGGCCTCGTCCTGGCTGTGGCCGTTCGCCACAATGGGATGGCCCGAACCGGAAGCGGAGAAAACACACGGGCTCGAATATTTTTATCCGACCGGTTCGCTCGTCACCGGTCCGGACATCATCTTTTTCTGGGTCGCCCGCATGATCATGGCGGGACTGCATTTCATGCGTCCGGGAGAACCGGTCGAGCGGCGCATACCGTTTCGCGATGTTTATTACACGGGCATCATCCGGGACATTCAGGGACGCAAGATGTCGAAATCGCTCGGCAATTCACCCGACCCGATCGAATTGATCGAGAAATACGGCGCCGACGGGCTGCGGTTCGGCATTATGTTGATCGCGCCCAAGGGGCAGGATATCCGTTTCAGCGAGGACCGGGTCGAAACCGGGCGCCACTTCTGCAACAAGCTCTGGAATGCCTGCCGCTACCGTCAGATGTCCGGCGGAAAAAAGGACAATAGCTCGCGGGAGGCCGTCGCTTCCCGAATGCGTCCCGAAACCCTCGACGACGACGATCACTTCATCCTCTTGCGATTGATCCAGGCGACGGAAACAGTGGACCGGGGGTTGGACAAATACGAGTTCACCGGGGCCGCGCAGAAACTGTTCACGTTCTTTTGGACGGACTTCTGCGACTGGTATCTCGAAGTTTCCAAGACCCGGTCCGACGATCCGGCCGTGAAGGAGACCGGGCTGGCGATCCAGGATTTCGTGATCCGGCAGCTTCTCCTCATGCTGCATCCGTACATTCCGTTCATCACGGAGGAATTGTGGCACGATCTTGGATACGGGACGGAGTCGGAGTTTATCCAGAACGTTCGAATGCCCGATGCGGCGGCGTTGAAAGCGGCGCTGGAAACCGCCGGGGTCTCATTGAATGAACGGGCCGACGCGAAAGCGGTCGGCCTGCAGGAATTCGTCACGAGAGCCCGCGGCCTGAAGGCCGATTACAACCTCGCGAACCGGAAGGACGTCGCGTTTTTTGTCCAGGCCGACGAGAGGACGCGCCAACAGATCGAAGGGGCTCTGGGAAAACTGAAATTCCTGATCGGCGCCTCGGCAATCTCCTTCGATCCGGCCGGCGAAGCCGCGCCCGCGGTGGTGACCCGCCTCGGGACGATCCAGCTCGACCTGTCGGGATCCATCGACGTCGATGCTGAAAAGGAACGGCTCGGCAAGGAACTTCAGAAACTGGAGAAACAGGTCGCGATCGGCGAGAACAAGCTCGCGAACGAAAAGTTCACGTCCAAAGCCCCTCCGGAAATCGTGGACGGCGTCCGCCGCCAGTTGAACGAACTCAAGGAAAAGAAATCCGAAGTCGAAAAACTCCTCGGAGCGCTCGGGTGAGGGGCCGGGCTTCGCCCTGTTCCCGGTGCCGCCTGGCCTAAGATCGTATTCGGGCGATGTGATACTACGTAGCTCCGCTTTCGAGGGAGTCGATTTGCTCGAGGACCGCGCTCCAGCCGGAGTAGGTTTCCTGAAGGTCGAGTTTGATGGAGTCGTATTCGCGGAGTGTGGCGCGGGCTTCGGCGGCGTTGCCGTAGAATTCGGGGTCGGCCATCTGGGCTTCGAGTTCTTCTTTTCGTTTCTCCAGGGTGGTGATCCTGTGTTCGAAGCCGTCGGCTCGTTCGCGCAACGGTTTGAGTCGCCCGGCCGCCTGCTGCCGTTTTACGGCCTTGCGGCGGCGGCGTTCTTTGGGAGAGAGACCGCCGGTTTCCCGGCGACCGGCCGAAGTGGATTCCCGCGGCCCGAGGCCGGCGGCCTTTTCCTCTTCGCGTTTGCGAAGGTAGTCGGTCACGGTGCCCGGAAGCAGCCGGAGGCCGGTATGGCTGACTTCAAGCACCTTGTTGACGACCGGGTCCAGGAACGCGCGGTCGTGGGAGACGATCGCGAAGGTGGCGGGAAAAGCATTGAGGGCGTCCTGAAGCACACGTTTCGACTGCATGTCGAGGTGGTTGGTCGGTTCGTCGAGGATGAGAAAATTGCCTGCGCGAAGGAGCATCCTGACGAGCGCAAGCCGGCTTTTTTCGCCTCCGGACAGGACCAAGACGTGTTTGAACACGTCGTCGCCTTTGAAGAGAAACGCTCCGAGTAGAGTGCGGACCCGCGTTTCGGTCTTGTCGGGCGCGGCTTCTTCGGCGGATTCGAGGACGGTCTTTTTCGGGTCGAGTTCCTCGGCCTGGTGCTGTGCGAACAGGGAGAGTTTGAGATTGTGGCCCTCGATCCGCTTGCCGGCGGTGGGGGTCTCGGTGCCGGCGAGGACGCGGGCGAGGGTGGACTTGCCGGCGCCGTTGACCCCGACGACGGCGATACGGTCGCCGCGCTCGATGCGGAGGTCGAGGTCGCGGAAAACGGTCAGATCGCCGTAAGCCTTGGCGACGCCCTGGAGCTCCATCACCACGCGGCCGCTCCTGGGCGGTTCGGGAAAACGGAATGCGATGCGGTCCTCCTCTTCCACGAGTTCGATGATATCGATCTTTTCGAGGTGTTTGATCCTGCTCTGCACCTGGGCCGCCTTGGTGGCCTTGGCCCGGAAGCGGTCGATGAAGCGCTGGGTATGATCGATCTTTTTCTGCTGGTTGGCCTGGGCCTGGACCCGGATCGCCTTCCGGTGAGCGCTTTCCCGTTCGAAAAAGGAATAGTTCCCCGAATAATCCTCAAGCCGGCCCAGGGAAAGGGCCAGGGTGCGGGTACAGAGGGTGTCGAGAAAAGCGCGGTCGTGCGAAACCAGGACCAGAGCGCCGTCGTAGTTTCGCAGGTAGCTCTCCAGCCAATGCTGCGACTCGATATCCAGGTGATTGGTGGGCTCGTCCAGCAACAGCAGGGACGGCTCGCGCAGCAGGAGTTTCGCCATGGCCAGGCGCATCTGCCAGCCTCCGCTGAACTCGCGGGTGGGGCGGTCCATGTCCTCCATACGAAATCCCAATCCGAGAAGAATGCTCTCGATCTTGGACTTCATGCGGAAGGCATCCAGTTCCTCCAGCCGGTGCCGAAGTTCGCCCTCGATCTCCAGCAACTCCGGCTGACGGGGATCATCGGCGGGCAGGCTTTCGCTCTCTTTGTGCAGCGCCTCCAGACGTTGCCGGACGTCCAACACCGCTTCAAAAGCCGTTTCCGCCTCGCAATACACCGTTTTCCCGGAAACCGCGAGACCGTCCTGCGGCAGATAGCCCACCGTGACGTAACGGGCGCGCGCCACCCGGCCGCGTTCCGGATCCGCTTCTCCGGCAATAATCTTCAGCAGGGTGGTTTTGCCCGCGCCGTTGGATCCCACCAGGCCGATGCGGTCGTGCGGCAAAATGTTGGCGTTGATTTCGTCAAAGAGTTTTCGTCCCCCATATTGAAGGAAAAGGTTTTCCAGCGAGAGCATGCCACCTATCTCCCACCGAATTGCCCCAAAGCTCCAGATAAATTTATCAATCTTACCGTGCCGCGCTCGATCAGCCGGGATCGAAGCGGGATCGGCGGGAGATTCCGCCCAAATTTGCTCAGGCGAGGCAAGCCTCGGATCGAAACGCAGCACCGGCGCTTCCGTGCTCGACTGAGCTCGCCGAAGTCCGAAATCCCAGGAAGCTAACCCGACTTTCTCAACTGGAGGGTGATTTTGGCGTAAGTCGTTGATAAACGACGAAAGGTCTCCACTACAAGGTTTCAGTTTTCGATTCGATTTTCGGTGGCGGTTGTAGCGGTAGTT
>SLTG01000131.1 GCA_007130045.1 Opitutales bacterium | reverse complement strand
CGAAGCCTCGCACACCGCCGCAGCGTCTTTATCCACCTCTCCTCGTTCAACCCGATTGAGAAAACCCGGAAACCAGTGAACGCCATGGCTTGCGACACCCGCGCAGGAATTATCCGTGCACAGAGTGGCGATCAGCTCCGCATCCGCCGCGCGGAAATCCCACTTAAGCAGAACATCCCGCAACTTGTCGTGAATCGTTTCATATTCAAGGATAGGCATAATGTCAGCGCGAATGGCGTTTAAGAAAGCGATCCCTGCCTCCAAAGGTCAATTCCTTTCCCACCCCGGCGGAGCCGACACCAAAAAAGGAGAGCCGCGCTTAAGACAGGCGGAAACAACGCCTCGATCTCCCGACAACGCCCGTACCTCGGCTGAACGCCGAAGCTTCCGGTGCGGCGGTGGGGCGGTGCGGCGGTCATTCAGACCTCCGTTCTCCGACCCGTCGCCGTCACGCCGGTAACGCCGTCTCGCCCCACGCCCCCCGTCCCTCGCCCCACGCCCCCGTCCACTCACCGGCCGCGACCGAGCGCCATGATCGCTTCTCCCGACCGGGTCAGCCACCGGTCGCGCACACGAGCCTGCGGATCGAGTGAGCAGAGTTCCGCCCAGTACCTTGATGAGTGGTTCATGTGCTTGAAGTGCGCGAGTTCGTGAAGGATAACGTAATCCTGGATTTCCGGAGGAAGGAGCAGGAGACGCCAGTTGAGCGAAACCGTTCCGGTATGCGCGCAGGAGCCCCACCGGGTCGACTGGTTCCGCACGGTCACGCGCAGAACTTCAAATCCGTGTTGTTCGGCAAGCGTCATCGTCCGCGCTTCGAGGACACGCGTCGCCAGCCCCCGGAGAACGGAGACCAGTTCGGCCTCATCCACTTCACCCTCGCCGAGTTCGACGACCACTTCCGGCTCTCCCCGGCTGTAACGCAAGACCGGCCCCCGACCGTTGGGCTTGAGCGCCAACGGAACGCTCCGTCCTTCGATTGAAACGACGGGGTTTTTCAAGAGGTGTTCCCGAAGGGTGATCGGCTCCTTCTTCCGCGACAGGTGACGCCGGAGCCAGGCTTCTTTGGTTTTCAGGAATGCCACCCCCTCGCTTTCGGAAGCGCGCATGGGGAGGGTCAGCGCAATTTCGTAATGCCGGTCGATGGAGATCCGGATCGACTGCGCCCGCCTCGACCGGTACACCTTATAGGGCACCATCCGGTGGCCGTCGTACATCCGCACCCGCACAAACCGGTCCTTTTCTTTCGATCCGCTCGATCGTTGGCGACTCTCTCCCGACATGAACTCCTTTGTTTTCGCTGAATTATGTTCGTAAGCAGCTTCCGGTTCGAGTCAAGGGAATCGAACTTCCCGGAAAGAATTTGAACCTTTTCTTACGCCGGCTGCCCGGCGGCGCCGGCGGGCCCGGTTTATACTTCGCGTCACCAGGTTTTCAGATTCCGCCTCCATTCAAAAGCTCATTCATTCCTTATGGTGAGGGGCCGGACTCACCCCACCGTCCTTGCGGACGGTCCCCCCCTTTTTTTAGAGGGGATTTTCCAAACGGTCCCCTCGTTAGAGAAGGGACCAGGCGCCGGCATGGCGGGGTGGAGGCGGTGATCACCACTCCATCAATCCATCCGTCCATTCCTCCCGAAAAGCGAGGGACGGATTACAGCGGCCGGGATTGACCTAATTCTCCGGATTCGCCGCGTTCCATTTCGTTCATGAGCCCGGACGCGAACCGCCGAAGCGCGGACTCCGGATCAATTCCGCTGCGACGGCAGGCGGCGGCCAGCTCAAACAGCATCGCGCCCGCCTTTTCCTCGTCAAGACCGTCGGCCAACGCCTCGATCTTCTCGCGCTCGACATGAAGCGACGGCGGCAGAGCGAGGGCTTTCTTCTCGATCTGCTTAAACACACTGTAAGCGAAAAGCAGCGCGGGAAGCGCGGGCGGGAGATCCGCAAAGATTCCGCTCCTCCCCGGAGGACCCGCTTTCGTTTCGCCCGCCTTGATCTTGTCCCACTGTTCGAGCACCGCGTCCGAATCCGCGAGATCCATATCTCCGAAAACATGCGGATGCCGCCGCACGAGCTTTTCATTCACTTCCGCCGCAACCGCCTCGAAATCGAAGAATCCTGCCTCTTCCGCCATCCGCGCATGAAAGACCACCTGCAATAACACGTCCCCGAGTTCCTCCTTCATGTGCTCCATGTCCAGGCGGTCGATGGTCTCAAGAAGCTCGGCACACTCCTCGACCAGGCAGCGGGCAAGCGAACGGTGATCCTGCTCGCGGTCCCATGGGCAGCCCCGCGGCCCCCGCAACCTCGCCATAGTACTTTTCAGATCTTCAATCGAACTCATACCCGGTGATTATGGAATTGATTCCGGAAATGACACCCCAAAAACCGGAATTTTTCCAAAACCCTGCTCCTGCGGCCCATTCGCATACAGGATTGTATTTGATCGATAAGTCGGTAGAATGACTTGATAATTCTATGGACAAATTAGCCGAAATCATGGCGTGGAAGCGCAAGGAGATCGCGGATCTTCTGCGCCCGGTGGACGAAGAGGAATTCGTGACGATCAGCCAGAAGAATTCCCGCCAGCCTTCGTTCGCCAACGCCCTGATGCAAAGCGATTCCCTGGGGGTGATCGCCGAAATCAAACGGCGCTCGCCGTCTTCCGGCGAGATCGCCGAGATCGCCTCGGCCCGCGAACAGGCGGAACGTTACAGTCGCGCCGGCGCGGATGCCCTTTCCGTGCTGACCGATTTGAAATACTTCGGCGGACAGCTCGAAGACCTTCAGCACGTAACCCACGCGTTTTCCGCTTCCCCCGCGCCTCTTCCCTGCCTTCGCAAGGACTTCATGGTGCATCCTTACCAGGTGCTTGAAGCCGCCGTGGCCGGCGCCGCCGCCATCCTGATTATCGTGCGCGCACTGGAGGACGACGAGATCCGCATCCTCAAGGAAGCCGCCGACGCCGCCGGGCTGGATGTTCTCTTCGAAATTCACGGTGAAAGCGAACTCGAGCGCGCGATGAAAGCCGAAGCCCGGATTGTCGGCGCCAATAACCGCGACCTTGCCCGATTCACAACCGATCTTGCGATCTCCGAAGAACTTTTGCCCAAAGTCCCCAGGGACGTCATCCGGGTCAGTGAAAGCGGAATCAATACCGCTGAAGACGCCGCGCGCGTCCGCGCGGCGGGCGCCGATGCGGTTCTTGTCGGCGAGGCGCTCATGAAAGCGAAGGAACCCGATGTGCTTCTTCGTGCTTTCAAGGACGCCCGGTGAGCGGCGCGAATTCCGGAAAGGCGCTCGCTTGTGGAATCTGACGCCGACGAAGCCGCGACTCCCCCCCTGATACGCTCCTCCCTTACGCCGAGTGAAACGCGGGAATTGCTGGCATCCCTCGACCTCCGTCCAAGCCGGAAGCTGGGCCAGAATTTTCTGATCGACGGCAACATCGTCAGGAAGTCGCTGGAACTGGCGTCCGTCGTCGCCGACGACACCGTTGTTGAAATCGGTCCCGGGCTGGGCACGCTCACACGCGCCCTGCTCAAGGCCGGCGCCCGGGTTTACGCCGTGGAAAAAGACCCGCGTCTCTGCGGGTTCCTGCGGGAGAATCTGGCGCCGCGTCATCCCGGCCGCTTTGTCCTTCTCGAAGACGACGCCGTCAGGACTCCTCTCGCCGGGCTGCCGACAACGGATGCAACGCCATTCAAGATCGTCGCCAACCTGCCCTACGCCATTTCAACGCCCTGGCTTGATGCGGTCCTCTCCGGACAACGGCTTCCGGAACGAATGGTACTCATGCTCCAACAGGAGGCAGCCAACCGGTTTTCCGCGACACCCGGAGGGAAGGAGATGGGCGCGATCACGGTTTTTCTCCGATCCGCCTACGATCTCGACCGCGGTCACCGCGTGCCCCGCCGTTGTTTCCATCCGATTCCCGAGGTCGACTCATACCTGCTCAACCTCAGGTTGAAACCCGCTCCCTACATCTTCTCCAATCCGGCAAAAGACCTTATTCGCCGCTGCTTCGGTCAGCGCCGCAAACAAATCGGCGCGCTCCTTCGCAGGTTCGCGTCTGAACACGATGTCTCCAAATGGCTCGAACGGCTCGCCACCGAAGGATTTTCCAACCAAACCCGTCCCGAAGCGATCCCGGTCCCGCTCTGGCAGGAACTCGACCGGCTGATCCGGGTCCAGGAAACAAGACCATGAAAACGCACCCTTTGATCGCAATGTCACTTCGGGGATTCGCTTGTTCGATTCTCGTACTGCTATTAAGCGTTTCCGCTGGCTGCGGAAATCAGGCTCCGGGTAACGCACCCGATACGGTGCGGGAAATTCCTGAAGGCGCCTCCGCGGGCACCTTCGGCGCGGGATGTTTCTGGTGCGTGGAAGCGGTGTTCGAACTGACCGACGGCGTTTACCGCGCCGTTTCCGGATACATGGGCGGACGCCCCGAAGAGGCCGTCTACGAACAGGTTGTCACAGGTAGAACCGGCCACGCCGAGGTCGTCCGCGTATTTTATGATTCAGACGCGATCGACTACGCCGGTCTGCTTGATCTGTTCTGGCGTATGCACGATCCCACGACGCTTGACCGCCAGGGTCCCGACGTCGGTCCGCAGTACCGTTCGGTCATTTTTTATCACGACGAAACCCAGAGAACGCTCGCAGTCGAAAGTCGGGAAGAATGGGAAGCGGCGGGCGTATTCGAGGATCCCATCGTCACCGCGATCGAGCCGGCCGAAGCCTTTTACAGAGCGGAAGACTACCACCAGGACTACTACGCGCGGAATCCGGACGCCGCTTACTGCAGGGTCGTTATTCGCCCCAAACTCCGGGAACTCGGACTCGAATAGGCGCGTTGCCGGCCCGTCAGCGTTTCTCAACGACGGTCAGGAATGGCGAGTGTTCCGGCCCGTTGGCTGTGCGACAGATCGTTACGGCAAAGCGATCCGACGGCAAACCGTTCGCCCACTCGCAAACCCGGCCCGCCTCGGAACTTCCGCCAGCATGTCCCGGATAACAAACAACAGTCAGAACACCCGAATCCGCCAAAAGCCGGAGCGCTTCCTCCAACGCGGACAGCGTCGTTTCCGTACGAGTGATAAAAGTTTTGTCGCTTCCGGGCAAATAACCGAGATTAAACATCACCACCTCCGCGCAGCCGTCCGGCACCTCGGGCAGGAGCGCGCGAAGGTTCTCATGCCCGCCCGTGCGGAGTCTTACACGGTCGCTCAACGTCTCAATTTCCAGCCGCGCACGAGTCGATTCAATCGCGACCGGCTGAATATCGACAGCGTAAACACGGCCGCTTGATCCGACGAGCCGGGCGAGGAATACCGTGTCGTAACCGTTCCCCGCCGTCGCGTCCACCGCGATCCCGCCCTCGCCCAGGCGCGAGCTTACGATCAAATGGGCGAGTCGAACCGCGTTCAGCGCCTTCCCGGATGGTTCCGCCGGATTCATCCGTCAACGCGAGACACCCGCGGTAAGGATCATTCTCATGGCATCTTCCATGTTCATCTCCAACGGCTCGACCGCGTTTGAGGGCACAAAGGCGGTGTATCCGCCGATCTGGTAGCTCATCGGGAGGTAAACCGCCATACGCTTCTCGTCCTTCGGGAGCTTCAGCAGTTTCTCCCCGTCTTCCCGGGTGACAAAGCCGACCAAGTAGATACCGTTGGCAAACGAAACACGCACAACCTTGCTGAACTTCTTTTCTCCCTCCCCGGAGAAAAATCCGATAAAATCCCGAACCGCTCCGTACACGCTCTTCACCAGAGGAATGCGCCCCATGAGTTGCTCCCACCACCCGAAGAGCGCGCGGAATCCCCAGAGATTTGCCAGCACTCCCGCTCCAAACACGATCAGGACACCGGCGGCCAATCCCATGCCGGGAAGGTACAGGCTCTCGGGAACAACGTGCCTCAGGAACTGCCCCAAACCCCGTTCCGTCGTCGCCAACAGCCAGTACACGATGTAGAGCGACAGGAAGACAGGGAGCACGGTCGCAATCCCCTTCAAAAATATGTTTCCGATTCTCTTGAAAAGCCACGCGCTCATCCACCCGAGTCTTTGCCGCCGCGGCTAAAAGTCAAAAGCATTGAACCTTCCCGCCTCGTCATGGAACCTGACGCTCCTGCGACGTTCCCACTTTGAATGACAAAACAACCCGAAACGACATCCGGCAAAAAGAAATTCCAGATCCTGGTCGGGATCGGCAGCGCGTGCCTGGTCCTCGGATTTCTCCTTGCGTTCACCGTCATCGGGCTGCCGCTCGGAATTCTTTTCGGAATCGCCGGCGTCATCCTCATCATTGTCGCATTCGTTTTCAAAGCCAAGCACCTCGTTCGCTCCCGCGAACGTCTCAACGAACGATAGATCATCCTTCTCCTCTCGGCTTTCAGGAAATCCGGGCCGCCACGCTTCAGCCGCCCGGCGGCCCATTCGGAACCTCTTGATATCGTTGACGAAACGATTGAAATTCCTTTACTTCTGGTACAAGAGATTATACCACGAAGAAACGGATTCAGCGATCAGACGCAACCCGTCACACCATGCCTGTCAGCGCCGAAAACATCGTCCGCAAACTTCTGGCCGAAGCCGGGATCGAGATCAACGGGAGTCGCCCCTGGGATTTCCGGGTTCACGATGCACGGGTTTTTCGGCGAATCCTCACCCAGGGTTCCCTCGGCGCCGGAGAAGCGTACATGGACGGATGGTGGGGCGCCGATTCTCTCGACGAGTTTTTTTGCCGCTTTCTCCGCGCAAAACTTCAGGCGTCGTTTCGACACAAGAATTTTTTTCGCGACCGAATTCTGCCTCGAATCGCCAACCTGCAAAGCCGCCGCCGCTCGCTCGAAGTCGGCGAACGGCATTACGACCTGGGCAACGAGTTTTACGAGGCAATGCTCGACCCCCACTGGATGCAGTACACCTGCGCTTATTGGAAAGACGCGGACAGCCTCGAGAAAGCCCAGGCGGCCAAGCTCGACCTCATCTGTCGAAAGCTTAAACTTAAACCGGGAGAACAGGTCCTCGAACTCGGCGGCGGATGGGGCGGTTTTGCCCGCTATGCCGCCGAACACTTCGGGGTGGCGGTCACCGTTTACAATATCTCCCGCGAACAGGTCGCCTGGGCGCGGAACCGCATCAAAGGCCTCCCGGTCACCTTCCATCTGAAGGACTACCGGGACGCCGAAGGACTTTACGACAAGATCGTTTCAATCGGCTTGTGCGAGCACGTCGGGCGGAAAAACTACCGGAACTTTTTCGCCTTGAAGGCCCGCTGCCTGAAGGACGACGGTCTGGCCTTTCTGCACACGATCGGCTCCAATTTTACCAAAACGTGGAGCGATCCATGGTTTACGAAGTATGTGTTCCCCGGCGGATTTCTGCCGTCGCTTCGCCAGCTTACCGGCGCATCGGAAGCATTCTTCGTGCAGGAAGACTTCCACAATCTCGGGTCGCATTACGACAAGACCCTGATGGCCTGGCACCGGAATTTCGAGCAAAACTGGAGCCGGTTCAGAGACCACTACGGAGATCGATTCTACCGGATGTGGAAGTATTACCTCCTTTCGTGCGCGGGCGCGTTCCGCGCGCGAAACATTCAACTCTGGCAGATCGTGTATTCAAAAACCGGTGTCAAAGGCGGTTACAAGCCCGTCCGCTGAGGCTACCCGCCGCTCGAATGCCCGACCCTCTCGGCGGACGGTTCCGCCCGCGCACTCTTCCGTCCGGCGCGTATAAACGAAATTCGCTCGTTGAGTCGAACAATCGCCAGAAACAGCTTGTACCGGATCCAAAGCCCGAAAGGCATTCGCGTATTTCCCGCGACGATACTGTTCACGGCCGAAAACAGGCGAAACCGTTCGCTGGGAGACATGAACACATCGAACCCCCGATCCGAATAAAACGTCTCAATCAGACGTCGCATTACCCTCACCCTGCGTTTCAACGAACGCGTATAACCGGAAACCGCCCGCGGTTTAAGGCCCGATGCACCCTTCCGAAGATGCCCGGCCACAACCCCGGCGGCCTGAAGCGAACTTTCCATCGCGAAGTACACACCCGACGAAAAAATCGGGTCGATAAAACAGGCGGCATCTCCGGCGAGCAGATACCGGCGCCCGCCGAACCGCCTGTACTGGTACGTGTAATCGGTCGTCACATGGAACTTCATCCCCGGCTTCGCCCCGGCCATGCGTTCCTTCAGAAACAGAGAGCCTTCGACGGCATTCCAAAACCACGTTTCAGGGGTTTCCTTCGTTTCGCGCAGGTCCGCGACGTAACCCACAAACCCGACCGACGTCATCTTATCGCTGACCGGTATAATCCAGCTCCACCCTCGCGGCAGCCGTGTGATGACAATGTTGCCGGCACGTTTGCCGGAAAAGCGCGACACTCCTTCGAAATGACTGTACACCGCGACTTTGGGCGAATACGGCAGCGAATCCTTGTCCAGTTTCTCCTGAACGCCAACCATGCCCGGACGGCCGCCGGCGTCCAGCAGGTACGCGCCCGTGCAGCGCTCATGGGAAGATGTCTCCACCCGGACAAAATCCTCAGTAAACTCAACGCGTCGAATCCCGCACGGCTGGTGAACTTTCGCTCCGCACTCCACGGCGTGTTCCAGCAACAACCTGTCGAAGCGACTTCGTTCCACCTGGTAGGCGTAATCGCGTCCCGGGACCAGTCCGTCCGCAAAAACGTTGTGTACCCAGCGGCTTCCGTTTTCGTCAAAGAACTCCGCTCCCGGTTTCTTCACAAACCCCGCCGCCTCGACTTTCTCCCAGACGCCGATCTCTTTGAGAGCGCGGTTGCCGTCCGGCAACAACGACTCCCCGATCTTAAAGCGGGGGAATTCCTCCCGCTCAAACACACCGACATTCCACCCGGCGCGCGCCAACCATGAAGCGGCGACCGATCCGGCAGGGCCGCCGCCGATTATCAGAAAGTCAAAATCAGGCTTAATAGACATCGGTTTGAGCGCGAACCAGGACCGCGCGAACGGGTCGCGGATCACTGCGTCCCAAAATCCTCGGCAGAGTTTTCAATCCTGCCTCTCCGGAACTCCGGTTCTCCATATCGCCTCTCCTTCATTCGACAGCGCGCCGAACGCCATCACGAACTGCTGGTTCGCCGAATCCCATTGGCGCAGGAAAACATCGTGAAACGTTTTTTCATGGCAGGTCTTCGTCAATTTTGACGGGTCTTGTGAGATTCTCAATGGCATTGACTGATTCACAGTCGGTCCCGGATTCTTGATCCGGACCGCCCGGAAATCAAAACAATTCATCCGGGTCCGTTCGTCACACGCGCGGCAAGCGCCATGTCCGCTGCAAGACGTCGCACCGAGCCTTTTCGCTTGCCAAACGGGGCCCCGACGTTGGCATTGACGGGGTGGACAAAGCCGCGAAACAGGACGGAATTCCTCCGGAGTTTTTCGAGGAGATTGAAGGTTTTCTGGCCTTTCTTGAGCTGGAGAAAGGTTTGGCGGCGAATACCGTCGCGAGCTACCGCACCGACCTTGCCGCCTGCGCCCGGTTCCTGAGAAAAAAGCGCGCCGGCAACTGGCGCGAGGTGAAATCGCACCATCTTGTCGACTGGATCTACTCGCTCAACGAACAGGACTACGCTGTGAGCAGCCTTGCGCGCAAGCTCACCACCCTCCGCGTCTTCGCCCGGCACCTGGTGCGGGAGGGTGTTCGTTCCGACGAGATGACCGCCCTGCTCTCGGCGCCCAAACTCTCCCGCCGGCTCCCGGGTTCCCTCATCGCCGCCGAAGTCGAAGCTCTTCTCCAGGCACCGGACACAAGAACTCCTTACGGCCTGCGCGACCAGGCGTTCCTGGAGATGTTCTACGCCAGCGGACTGCGGGTGTCGGAACTCTGCTCCCTCACCCTGCAACAGGTGGACATGGAAAACGCCCTGCTGCGGGTGTACGGAAAGGGCTCCAGGGAACGCGTCGTGCCGATGGGATCCAAAGCGGTGAACGCGCTCCAGCGCTATCTCGATTCCGGTCGTCCGGCTTTCATCAAGGCAAAGACCGGCAGCGCCGTCTTCCTGAGCGAACGCGGCGTTCCGATCTCCCGCAAAACGGTTTGGCTGCTCATCAGGAAACACGCGCGCGCCGCGGGTATCGAAAAGCCGGTCAAACCTCACCTTCTCCGGCATTCCTTTGCCACCCATCTCCTGAGCGGCGGCGCCGACCTTCGCGCCATCCAGGAACTCCTCGGCCACAGCGACATCGCGACTACCCAGATCTACACCGCCGTCGAATCGAGCCGGATTCTCAGCGGCCATGGAAAATTCCACCCCAGGAACCGTTCGACGACGGGTTCATGACGCCCGCAACCCGCCAATCCTTTTCGCCGCGAACCAGAAATGGAAACCCGTCTCTTTGACTATCCGTTGCCCGGGGAACTGATCGCACAGGAGCCTCTCCAGCGGCGGGATCAGTCGCGTCTGCTCGTCGTCGATCGGCAATCGGGAGCTATTTCTCATCGCACGTTTCGCGAAATCGGCGACCTCCTGCCGCCCGGAGGGTGCCTGTTTCGCAACAATGCCAGCGTCCTGCCCGCGCGGCTCCGCGGATTTCTTCCCACCGGCGGCGCGGTGGAGTGTCTCCTGCTCTCTCCCGGCGCCCGCCCGCACAATTGGCGATGCATGGTCCGGCCGGGCAGAAAACTTCAGCCTGGAGCCTCGTTCGGCCTGGATGGAGAATATCGGGCCGAGATCCTCAATGTTCTCGACGAAGGAGAACGCCTCATTGCGTTTTCGCTGGAAAAGGACGCCACAGTAACGGCCCTCGCCAACCGGCTCGGCGAAGTTCCCCTCCCTCCGTATATTCGGCGCGAAAAGGACGACCCGCGCATAACGATGGACCGCGATCGCTACGAAACGGTTTACGCCAACCAGGACCGCCGCGTCTCGGCGGCCGCCCCCACGGCCGGCCTTCATTTCACCCCCCAACTCCTGGAAGAACTGGAAAGAATGAATTTCACATCCGCTGAAATCACCCTGCACGTCGGCGCCGGAACCTTTCAGCCCATCAAAACCGAACGCGTCGCCGATCATGCCATTCACCGGGAGATCTATGAGATCCCACCGGAGACACTGGAGATTCTCCAGGCGCCTCAACCTGCTCCGCGCATTGCCGTGGGAACCACCACCGTCCGGACGCTGGAGGATTACGCGCGCCGGCGCGGCACAATCCCGGCGTCACCCCTCCCCGGTTCGCCGTTCACCGCGGAAGCCGACCTTTTCCTGTATCCTCCGGCCCGATTTGCCTTAACAGACGTCATGATCACGAACTTTCACCTGCCGCGCTCCACTCTGTTGTGTCTGGTTTCGGCATTCCTCACCCCCGGGGAAACCCGCGGAATCGCCTGGCTCAAGGATATTTACGCCGAAGCCGTCGCCCGTCGCTACCGCTTCTACAGCTACGGAGACGCCATGCTCATCCTCTGAATCCGACTCGCAACACTCACCCAATTAACACCCCGGCTGCAAACATTGCGCTGAAGGCCAGCCCAAGCAAGGCGGTGCCTGCCAGAACGGAGTTGTATTCGCCGCCGCTTTCAGCGCGCCAAAAGCGGCGAAACAGGAGTGCCGCCCACGGCAGCAGAATCAGGGGCAACAGAACCGACGCGCCTTCACCGGAAACCCGCAGAACCACAGGCGACCCGAACGCAAGAATCAACATTCCAAGGTACTCGGCGATCGAAAACGTTTCCCCGAAACGCGCCGCGAGCGTCTTCTTTCCCGCCAGCGCATCGCTGCGACGATCCCGCTGATTGTTGACAACGAGAATGTTTGTGATCAGCGCGCCGATGGGAAGCGACGCCGTGAAGGCGCGAATTGAAAACGCCCCCGTCTGGACGTAATACGTCACCGTCACGGCTACGATTCCGAAAAACACAAACACAAAAAAGTCGCCCATTCCCTTGTACGCCAGCGGCCACGGACCCGCCGTGTAACCGAAACCGGATACGATGCACGCCAGGCCGATCGGTACCAGCCACCACCCTCCGTAAAGCACAAGGGGCATTCCGGCCAGAAATGCCATCCCGAAAACCAGGAATGCCGCCCGCCGCATGGCAAGGGGACGAATGAATCCGGCGGCCGTCGCCCGCGTCGGTCCGTCGCGATCGGGCGTGTCCGCCCCGCGAACGAAGTCGTAGTAATCGTTGGTGTAATTCGTTCCAATTTGTACAAGAACGGCGAATACAAGACAGAATAGCGCCGCAGCCGGCTCCCACAGGCCCTCCGAGGCGGCGAGCGCCGTGCCGAGCACCACCGGCGCAAGCGCCGCCGGCAGGGTCTTCGGCCGCGCGGCAAGTCCCCAAACAGATAAACCGCTCATCCCTCAGCGGTGTACGATCATTCCAGCCGCCACCGTTTCATGCGTGAACTCATCGATCAGGATGATGCTCCCGGTCTGGCGGTTCTTGCGGTAACTGTCGGTGAACAGCGGGCTGGAGGTGCGCAGATGAACGCGCGCGATGTCGTTGAGGCCGATCTCCAAATCGTCCTCGATTTTATGCAGCGTGTTGATGTTTACCTTGTAACGGACGTCCTTGACGATGCATTTCGCATCCCGGCTCGTGTGCCGGATCTCGTACTTTCCGCCGGGCTTCAGCTTCTTCTCGTTGAACCAGCAAAGCATCACCTCGAAATCCTGGCTCACTACCGGAGTATTGTTCGGTTTGGCGATCATGTCGCCGCGACTGATGTCGATTTCATCTTCGAGAGTCATCGTCACCGACATCGGAGAAAACGCCTCCTCCACACCTCCGTCGAGTGTCGTTATACTCTTGATACGCGTGTTAAAGCCCGACGGCAGGACGGTCACCTCGTCGCCCGGCTTGAAAACGCCCCCCGCCACCTTGCCGGCAAAACCCCGGAAATCGTGGTAGCGATCGGACTGAGGCCGCACCACCCATTGCACGGGAAACCGCGGGTCGACGTGATTATGGTCGTTGCCCACGTAAACGGTTTCCAGATGATATAAGAGCGAACTCCCGCGGTACCACGGCATTTTCTCCGATTTTTCGACGACGTTGTCCCCCTTGAGAGCGCTGATCGGAATAAACTCAATATCGTTGATATTCAGTCGCGAGGCAAACTCGGTGAACCGCTTGACGATGTTGTCGTAAACTT
>SLTG01000023.1 GCA_007130045.1 Opitutales bacterium | reverse complement strand
CTTCGGTCAATTCGTGGAAGCGGATCAGTTTCGGGCAGTTCAGGCGCATTTCGTTGAGCTTTCCTTCACCCTGGACGACGATGATGCCGCTCGCGCCCTTGTCCTTGATCGTTACCCGCCCCCGCGGATAAACCGTCAGTTCCTTCGCCGAGAAACACTGGACGCCGTCGATACGGCCGTAAACGATCCACTTGTCCACATGGGAGTCGTCGATCGTATCGACAATCGGTTCGAGGTAGTGGTTGCTCTTGAAGTGCGGGTCGATGTTTCGTTCCCAATCGATCTGATCGACGATAAAATCGAGGTCCTGGTGTTTGTCCGCCGGCATGTCCTTGACGAGGAGAGACCACGGCACCTCCCGGCCTTCAACCAGTGACTGGTACATGCCGAAGACGTCGCTTCCCCATTGCGGTTCGTAGGTGCAGAGGGAGCCCGGCGCGTGGAGCACGCAAGGAGGGATGAGCCAGCCGCTGCCGGCTTTCAGGCGATAGGCCTGGGACAGGTCGAGGATCCCGTTGTCGCCTTTGTTCCATTCTTCCAGGCATTTCCGGAGCTGACTCTTCGTCGTGCCCGGATTCAATCCCATGAAGGTGTAGGGAAAATTGTTGCCGACATTGTTGTGCTGAGGCGGGAAGTAGTACGACTCCGGCTTTCCCTCCTGGCCCACGAGCTTGGCCTGTTCGGCGCTCTGGTGCATGTGGTGCGGGATCGGGCCCATGTTGTCGAAGAACTTGGAGTACACGGGCCATTTGTTGTACTTGTCCCATATTTCCGGACCGATGATCGCGGCGCCGAGTTCGTTGACGACATCCCGGAGAAGAAAGCGGTGTTTCTTGTGGACGACGTAACTCAGCCCCTCGTCCGGCACGCGGCCTTCGTTGGCGGCCTCGGTTGTCGAGGCGAACCAGCGTTCGTCGATACCGCCCCGGTTGAGTCCGTACGCGTACAGATCGTCGGGGTGAAGCTTCAGGCGTTTGCCCGGCATGAGGAACGAGCGCGGCACCCACGCCGGCGCCAGTCGCAGAAGACCGCCGGTGGCTTCGAGGGCCGCTTCGGCCGCCTCTTTGATATTCCTGTCGATGACGGAAACGTCGCGGATCGTTGTCATGGGACTTGAAGTAAGATGCTGATTTTTATGGATACGAAATGCACGCGCTTTACGGCGGTTTCGAGACCGACGGACGCCCCGCCGCAACGCGATATGTCAGCCGGCTTTTCGGCGCGACCGGCGGTCCGGGCCTTCGCGAATCACGCGGCAGTCGTCTTCAAAGACCGGAGTATCAACGCCGTCATACCCGATTTCTTTCACATTCTCCACGCGATCAAACGGGTCTTCGGACAGGACGGTGGTCCGGAAGAGAAGATTGATACCGATTTTCATGGGATGCGGGTTGGCGTGAGTTGTCGTTTGCTCGGTGACAAACCCCGGGTAAGATCGCCAACGGCGGCGGTGAATGCAACATTAAATGAACACATTCTTGGCCCTCCGGCTTTTCCGTTTCGGTGCGTTCCCATGAAACTGATTGAACTCATATGCTCGCTTTCCAGCCCAGTTCGCTGCTTTGCAAGCAGCGGGCGGCTCGTTGCTTACGTCGGCGTTTGCAGGGGGTTCATTGTGTGCGCCCCGAACATCCAACGGATCCGGTAATATCGGGAGACATCGGTAACATCTTTTGATCGGCATAACGCTGTGGAAAATGGTCCAACCGATGACGTGCAGCACCTTTACCTGGAAGATCCTGAGATTGACGGTGATCGGCAAGAACAAACGAGGTTCCGGCTGAGCTTGCTCGGACTTGAACCGCGGTTGAACAAACTGGAGCAGACGGGAATATGACATGAGAGGCGCGTGCCTCTCACGGCTGGCGATGTCTCTTTGCTTCGGCGGTGGGGCGCTTCACACTCCGGATCGAGCGGGCGGAGATTTTCTGAGCGAGGGGGCACGCCTGGGAGCGTGCCGAAAACGATTGCCCGGGAAATGGGTTTTCGAGAGGGTGGCTCTCACATGAATAATCCATGGTTCCTTCTTTTTCCGCTGGCTTCGGCGCTGGGTTACGCGCTGAGCGCCCTTTTCCTGAAGCGGGCTATGGAGGAAGGTGCGGGGGTTCTGAGGACCGGTTTTGTGGCCAACGTCACCATGGGAATTCTTTTCCTCCCGATTTTATTTTTCGCCGAGGGCCCCCTTCTGGAGGAAAACTGGCACGCGCCGGTTATCACGGCCGCCTTTTTCTTTCTCGGACAAATATTCACGATTCTCGCTCTGCGCAAGGGGGATGTTTCCGTTGCCACACCGCTCATGGGCAGCAAGGTGATTTTTGTCGCAGCCATTTCCGTGATCGTTCTCCCGGAGCCGGTGCCTCTAGCCTGGTGGTTCGCGGCGATGCTGGCCTTTTGGTCGGTTTGGCTCTTGCGGGTGGGGCGTCCCGCCGACCGGCGTCGCCTCGTGGTTTCGATCACCTTCGCGCTGCTTAGTGCCGCCAGTTTCGCGGTCTGCGACGTCATGGTGCAACGGCATGGGGCCGAATGGGGATTCGAGCGGTTCGTTCCGCTTGTTTTCGGAATGGCGGCGGTGTTCTCCATTGGATTCATGCCGTTTTTCAGGGATCCTTTATCCACCATTCCCCAGGGGGCCTGGTGCTGGTTGGCTCCGGGAGCTCTTTTGCTTTCCCTGCAAGCCATCAGCATCGCGTATGCGCTCAGCACCTACGGAAGCGCCACTGCCGTTAACGTGGTGTACAGTCTGCGGGGCATCATGAGCATTCTGCTGGTTCTGTCGATCGGATCGTTCTTCGGCAACGTGGAGCGTTCCGCGGGGGGCAGTGTAATGACCCGGCGGCTGGTTTCCGGCGCGCTCATCTTTGTCGCGGTGCTGCTCGTACTCATCAATTGAAATCGGAGCCCTGAAATGGTTTGTTTCTGTTTCCGCCATGGGGACAGATTGAGCGGGAACACGAATTCAGCGTATTTTGCCGGGATTTCAGGGTACCCAATTTCGTCTGAACTCTCAGAGCGTTACTGACATTTCGTAGAATAATATCCAAAAATACTTGGATTTACCCGTAAAGTTCGCTAAAATCCCGGTTACGTGCGATGCTCTTGGTGGAGCAGAAACGGGAAGAAGACACCTAATTCGCTCCCGCATGAGACGCACAGCTCAATCTCGCTCTAAAGATCGCCATTTTTTGCCGTATATGAAATCCAGGTCCCCCACGATGCAAAACATCGCTGATCGCGCCGGCGTCTCGCGAATGACGGTCTCTCTGGCTTTGCGAAACGATCCCCAGTTGCCGGAGAAGACCCGCAAGAGAATTCAGGAGCTGGCTCAGGAAATGGGCTACCGGCCAAACCCGTTGGTGAACGCCCTCATGAGCAGTATTCGCGAACGCCATGGCATTAGCTCAAGAGTTGGTATTGCCCTGATCGCGCATGATAAGTGTCGTGCCTTCCATTCGATCAAGCGATTCCTTGATGGAGCGCAATCCCGGGCGAGACAGCTCGGT
>SLTG01000033.1 GCA_007130045.1 Opitutales bacterium | reverse complement strand
ACCGGAATCTTCTTGTCCCGGGACGTTTTTATAGGTATCTGTTTTCAACGGTGGTTTCCTTTTTGTTGTTTCTTCCAAGATCCGGTCATAACTGACCGAACAAGGGGAAACCACCCTTAAAAAAACCTTGCCATGTGCGAACCGCGACCTAATTTACGATAATAAGGGAAGCATGCTTCTCCACGAATAATGGAATGCAGACAAGCCGGCTGCGCGTCTCGAGGATTGTCTCCTGAAAGGCCATGAGACGAAAGTCGGCTCCATAAGGACTCAGCACACCGTACCGCCCGAATTCATTAAGACTCATGACACCAGACCGCCCGAACATTCTCTTCCTCTTCACCGACCAGCACCGCTTCGATGCGATCAGGGCTCATGGTAATTCCGACATTCGCACGCCCGTCCTCGACCGGTTGGTTCAGGACGGAACAACATTCACCCGCTGCTACACCCCCTCCCCCGTCTGTGTGCCCGCGCGGGCGGCGGTCGCCTCCGGATGTCCGCCACATATCACCGGATGCGCGGATAATGCTCCGATGCTTCGCGAGTATCCCAGTTTCATTGAACACCTCCGCGATAGCGGTTACCAAACCCACGGGGTCGGCAAAATGCATTTCACGCCGGATCATCTAAAGATGTGGGGGTTTGAATCGCGTGACATCTCCGAAGAGACGAAAGCGGATGGCAATGACTTTCACGAATTCCTGCACAAGAACGGATATGGTCACGTCCTCGAACCCCATGGCATCAGGAGCGAATATTATTACATTCCTCAACCTTCCCAACTGCCCGCGCACCTTCATGAATCCCACTGGGTGGCCGACCGATCGATAGATTTCCTGAAACGCCGCAATGCGGAAAAGCCGTTCTTTCTTTGGAGCAGCTTCATCAAACCGCATCCGCCCTTTGAAAGTCCGTTCCCCTGGAACAAGCTCTACCGCTGCCCCGACATGCCGCATCCCTTTGTGCCGGAGAACTCCGAAGAGTTGCTTACATTCTGGAACCGGGTCCAGAACCGCTACAAATACAAGGACGCCGGAACGGACCGGTTCCTCCTGCGCACCATGCGCGCCGCGTATTACTCCTGCATTTCCTTCATCGATTTCAACGTCGGCCGCATACTCGACGCCCTCGGTCCTGAAGCGGACAACACCTTGATCGTCTTCAGCTCCGATCACGGCGAACTGCTGGGAGACTACGGCTCATTCGGAAAGCGATGCATGCTTGATCAGGCGGCCCGGGTTCCATTCATCGTGCGCTGGCCCGGCCATGTTCCTGCGGAAACAGCCTGCTCGACCCCGATTAGCCTGCTGGACCTCTGGCCAACGTTTCTCCAGGCAGCCGGCTCGGATGAACCGCCCGCATACGAGACGTCCCGGAGCGTAGTTGATTTGCTCCGCGATCCGCCCGACGACCGGACCGCGTTTTCTCAATATCACGAAGGCTCTCACGGTCTGTACATGATCACCGATGGCCGCTTCAAATACATTCATTCGGCCCCCGATCAAAAGGAATGGCTGTTTGATCTGAGAGAGGGAGAATTCGAGTCCGCCGATCTCTCTTCGGACACCAACTACGCCCAGGTATTGGATAAATTGCGCGACCGGTTAATAGCGCGGTTAACCAGGGACGGCTTCACTCAAGCGGTGGATAACGGAAAATGGCGGCGATATCCCATCGCTCATCCCCCTGCCGACCCCGACGACGGCCTCCTGTTTCAGGATCCACCATCCCTCGACGGCGCCCTTGACAACCTCCCGCCCGCCTATCGCAGTGAAAAACCAACCGTACCTCGAGACGGTCCCAGCGTCTTCCGGCATTAATTTATAAACGCGAATGAAGGCGCGCCATAGCCTCGCCGTAGATCGAGGTGGGCACGGTGCCCGGACCGTCGAAACCTCCGCATGGGTTCCGGAAACCGGAGACGGGTGACTGTGGTATTGTTGGAGAATTAAGGTCAACTATCGGGGAATCGGCGTTCCTCGCCCGCCCTCCTCACCACGAAATAAGGGGTGTTCGTCAAGTCATCCCGCAACCCCGGGAACAACGTGGCCGTAACCTGATCCGGAAAGATTTCGAAGTAATACTGTAGCGGGAAGCGCCGGGCGGTGACGTGAGTCGAGATCGTGCCATGAAAGGCGCCGTCGCGGCGGGACAACTCAATCCGCTCCCACCCGTCGGCGTGATTGACTGCTCGATAATGCACGAAAACCCGTTCGACACCGGGTCGCTCGACGCGCACGGTGATCGGATGCTCCCGGTTCGGCTCAAACTCCGCCGCCGGTTCGTGCTCGACCCGGAGCGAGGGCCGGACGATCCCCGATGTAATGCTTTGCATCACGCGGGCCGAAGGATCTCCGTGCAAATCATCCGACGGATAGGCCGTCCGCTCAAAAAGCCGCCGCATCTCGGCCAGATCCGCATCGAAAGCCGGTATGCGATCCACCCAATGTCCGGATGTCGCGGCGCCTGAGCCATAGGTGATCGATTCGCGGTAAACGCCGGCGGCGCGCTCCGCCATAGCGGCCCACGCATCGCGGGCCTCCTCGTAGAGTGCGATCGCACGGGCGCCGGCCTCGCGATTCCCGGAATTCATATGGACGCGCCATAGCACGGCGGCCTGCAGCTTGCCCGAGAAGAAACGGGCGATGCCGATCAAAATGCGCACGTCCTCCTCGATCCGGCGAAACGCCGGAGCGCGGACCCCTTCCCCAAGACCGGCACGCGCCCGCTCGAGTGCACCTTCGGACGCCCCGGCCTGTCCCTCCAGCCATCGGGCGACCTCGAGGGGGGTGTACTTGCCGGTCACCGGGCCGTAGAGCAGCGCCTCCGCGCATTCATCCGGCGATTGAAAGAGCTGCGGATCGAGAGGGCTAATGTTGCCGAAGACTTTCGGGCTGAGAGTGTCGAAATTGATCGCGGATCGGATGCTCTCGGCGATTGGGACGTCCGTATAGATCTCCGGCCAATAGCGCACGCAACTCGCCGAAGGCAGGTGCGCGGTGGTGATGAGCGGCAGAACGCGGCTCACCGGCGCCAGGGCCGCCTCCACGGCCTCCGCCGCCGCCCCGAACTCCCGCCGCAGATGGCGCCGCCCCACTTCCGGATCGGTATCGGGATTGTACCCGAACCGTCCCCACAAGCGGTAGAAGCCAGCGTACTTCTCGAAATCCCGCGCCGGCTCCAGCGACGCGTCGGCGTAGGCGAGGCGCCCTCCGGGCAGGCCCGAACCGCGGCGTCCCTTGAAGTACAGTGGCTCGCTCAACTCGATGCCGCCGGCGTCGCAAAAGGCTGCGTGTCGGCCGTAGCCGGCGCAAAGCACCGGATCTCCCGAGAGCAGAAAACGCTGGGTACCCGGCCAGATGCGGTAAATCACCTCCCACGAACGATTCTCTGCCAGTGAATCCGCATAACCATAACGGGTGAAACCCCGGTCACCCTCCAGCACCCCGGAGCCGGCATCCTTCACCGCCCCCGGGCCCGCACGCTCGCGGCGGCGGATGGACGCCTGGTGGTAGGGCAATGGCTGTTGTTCGCCGCCATACTTCGGGGATATGACAACCCGCTGGCCGGTCGCCAGCGCGAGTTCGAGGGTCTCGGGTGACATGCTCTTGGAATGCATGTCGATCTCGATACGCCGACCGCACCGGGCGATTCCGCCGAACAACGTTTCCCAAAAATTCTCTCGGCCCCGCGGGATACCGCTTTCCTCGTGGACCCGGAAAGTTACGCCGGTAATGGTTGGCACCTCGTCCAACAGGAGAGCAAGTGCATCGCGGCAGTACGCGGGGTGCATCTCCTCGGTGAGACCTTCGATCCGGTGGGTCGCACGAGGGCTTCGCGCCCACTCATGCGCAAGAGTCCAGATGCCAAATTGAAAGTCGATCGCCCGGCGGGCGCATTCTTCCCCGACGAAGCGGATTGTCGCGAGGTTGCGGTCGCGTTCGGACGGGGACAGCCCCTTTACCCGCACGTCATAACCCGGCACGGTGAAAAGAAAAGGAAACGGAAACAGAAAATAGCCGTCGATAATGCCGACCGCGAAATTGTAACCCATCCCGGTCGTGAAGTTTAGCCGGTTGATCCGGCTCGTGGCGAGGAGGTCCAGGTAGGCGCGCCAGTAGTCCAGATCGTAAAACCACGTCTTGTCTTCCTCTTCGGAGTTGAAGCCGCGCATTATACTGCGCACGCGGCTGGCGGGTCGCTCGAAAACCGGGCGCGGAAACTCCAGCGCCTCGCGATTCGCACCATGACAATCCACGCGATCGGCCAGTTCGGTGAGTGCATAGCCCAGGCCCCGCGGGTCGGCGCCGGCAGCGAGCAGGACGCCGCGCCCTTGCATCGTTCCGTCAGCCAGCACCAGAGCCTCGGCCTCGGCGGCCGCAGTGATGTTCTCGGTTTGCAGGAGGGTTTGTGCAAAAGTGGAATCGAAGCCGGTCGCGACGATGACGAAATCCTCCCGTCGCGCTTCATCAAGGCTCTCGATCTCACGCACAGTCGCGCCGTGGGCAAGGAGCGCCGTCCGCAGCATTCCGAGAGCCCAATCGGCAACCGGAGAGTCGACGACGGTATCTTCCGCGTCCCGCAGGATAGCGACCCCACCATCCCCGGCGAGCGACGCCCCCGTCGTATGGACAGGCAAGACGGACGAGGTGGGCGCCCCCTCCGAAGCCGTCATGAGGGAATCGTGCCGGGAGGAGCCGGCCGGATGCGCACCAGTCGATGCTGAAGTGCGGCTTGCGGAAGAGATTGAGGGAGAGTGCATAAGACAATATTTGTAGAGTACCGATGCTGACCTGCTGAACGGACGGCTGCCGGAAGCGGGAACAAGCGAGAACCCACGGGCCAAGCACCGTAATTCTTGAGATTTCAGATCTCCAAACTTAAGATCGGGAACAAAGCAAGCTGCGAGGAGTTGAACCCGGAGCGATTAACGATAAACCGAATCACCTGCTGACAACTACCAACCAATCTTCGCTTTGATCTGACGGCGGCAAACCCAAATCAACAACACCGTCTCCTGTTACTGAATCGTGGCTTCCAGTTTGCAGGTCGCCACCATTGCGGGGATCATACCATTTTACACTGAATTCTCCTGTAGCATCCGTCAGATCAAGACGGGTGGTACCGCCTTCCGGCAAATAGACCAGATAAACTTCCCCTGGTTTCGCAAAACAATACTTGCTGTTATCGTCTTTAAGATTCCCGATCAAAGCGTTGTAATTCTCCATTTCCCAATAAGGAATATCGTTATTCCGGAAAAACTCCAATATATAACGGGCGTAATTCCAGCTTTGCTCCCTGCTTCTGAAGTCTTCGGCATTAAGGTCATTATGGGGAGACCTGTACCCGAAATATAACTCTACCCCAAAGCCGCCGGCCATAAAATGGCCCCACATCTCATACTTGCGAATCTCATGTATAGTCGCTATCGCGCCTGTGCCGCCAATATTCATTGTTTCAAAGTCAAGATCGGCATCCCAATCCTCAAATCCCGGATCGGCAGGAACACCCCACCAACCGTTTCCTTGCTCGTCATAAGAAACCGCCCAGGGCTTACCCGCTTCACGGGACTCTTTTATCCAACGCAGAGTAAAGGCATGGGCGTCCCTATAATTACGCGTTTGCATACTCGGCCCCGTTAGTCCGGATTGATCGCCGGTGAGAGATGAATAGACTCGCCTATGAGCGCCCCATGAACCGGTTGTATGGATAACCATATGATGGTTGTATGGGTCCATCCGTTCAAAGTATCTTGACCACTCCTGGATATTCTCCGGTTTCATCTGAGTCTCCTCGCCCAGATTCCAGTTCAATGCAAGGTGATGCCCAAAGCGGGCGATAAACTCTCGAGTGAATAACATCCGTTCCCGGCCCAATGTTCCTCTATCCATGGCTTCGGGAACTATTGAATTCGGGCTGAGGCCGGAACGGAAAGGCCAACCGGAATCGTTTTCCTGTTCCTGAAGCTTGAAATGGAGAAACAACCCCATGCGTTGCGCGTGCTCAAACACGATTTCCCACTGATCCAGCTTCGAAACATCGTAATTGAGCCTTTCGTTTCTTGAAACCCACGGCCAAACGTTTTCCCCGTCGCCGCCCGCTGTATGGGGAATGAAAGACATGGCATTCATGCCTTTGGACGATAGATAATTAATGGCCCCAATCAATCCGCGCCCCTTGACCCCTCTCCATGTTGGATCGCCCTCGCGCCAGTCCTGCTTGTGAGGAGCGTACTCATGCAAACCGTGCCCGTCGGCCGGGCCGATCCAGCCCCTTTGATCGGGCGCATGCATTGTAATTGTGCCGTCGAAATCGGTGTAAGCCAGGAGTGTTTCGGGAGCATCGGTCCCCGCCTTCAGAAAATACTCATCATTACCTTTGAATTGGAGATACCGTTCCCCAACATACGTAAGCCTGCCCCTCGCTCTGAAATCCGGAAAACTTTTATCAGAATCTTCTATTTGGAAAGATCCCTTCATGCCGTCATAAGGCCGGTATGGAGGGCCTTCTCTATCCGGCTCAATGGAAATATCAACACCCGCCACAAATGACACCTCCCAGTTCCATGTGCCGGGTTTGTCCGGTGAAAGATGCGCGCGCCACTTGTTGCCGGAGGTGGCTCCGGTTTCAGCGGCGTTTCCATCGGCTGCGAAGTAACCGGGAACATGATAAACCGGGTTGCCCGATTCGTGAGTGAATGTTACGGTCATGCGATAATCCAGATATGGATTTGGGTGCATATAACCGAGACGTCCCGGTGGCCCTGCATTGCGTCTGACATCAAGACGCAAATCGCCGCTTGATTGATTAAACGCCAGCAATGTTTGTCCGTATTGGCTGGCTCGAGGCCCATCAATTGTTAGTGTGATTTTGTGCCACTGTCGCAGGTCCCCCGTCACTTCCGAGTTTGTTCCCAAATTTCTTGGAGACGGAAACAACACCTCTTCTCCTATCGGCGTCCCGTTATATGTTCTTTCATTTCCTTGTGCTGGCTGCGGCAATGCCAATATCACCACAGCGGTGATGAAAGGCAATAAGGCGCGGAAGCCGACAGGACTGTTAAGCGAGTTTAGAGGTTCGACGAGTTTCATGGGACCGCACCCGAACGGAAAAGCCCCGGAGAGTCAAGAACCTTTTTATCGGCTGCGCTCCGGCGCTCCGGGATTGTCGGGTATTCCGGACTGGGATAATAACCCAATTCATCTCTCCAAGGACAGCGCCTCCGGTCCTCCGGCATACGATCATATCTCCCTCGACGTGGATCGATATAAATGACGGATAGGCAAACTCGCCCCGGCGTTCGAATCATCCGAGGAACCCGGATCTCCGCGGCTTGTGCAAAAGAAAATGGAAGTGATTATTTGCGAAATCAACACGGAAAGAATGATAATTGCCCGTTCTTGTGTTTCCTTTAATGGTAATCCCTATTTTATTTGTTATTCCGGTGGGCTGCACAATTCGACGGAAACCCGCATAAAAGCACTGGAAGTTTCATCGATATTCATCGAGGTGGCGGTAAACTCGCGAATATTGCCTTCGATGAGCGTTCCAGGCCCAATCGAGACATAGGGATCATTATCCCCGGTTTTCTCCCGGAACCATTCTTCCAAGCCAAGAGTCAGCGCAACTTCAGGCTTCACGCTGACGCCTTCGCGGTCCAGATTCACCCGATAAGTAATCGTCAATCGCCCCGCCTCGTCACGGCCCGTTGACAATAAATCCTCCAACCTTACCGTCGTCATCGGATCGAGACCGAAGGCGAATTTGATTCCATTCGCGATACCGTCCCCGATCGCGCTTCCGGCAAACGATTGATCAAAACCTTTCGGAACCTTTTCCCGCACCCAATCCGCAAAACCTTCCGTCTCGTGACGGAGACCCTGGATCACCGTCAATCTGGCGGAGTCCGCGCTGGTATTGTACCGTTGAACGTTAAAGTTCCACCCCGGCACAGGGAGCTTGCCCGGACTCAGACGAAACCAGATCTTTCCTTCCGCTGAGACCGGATTCCCGTCAGCATCATAGAAATCATCCAGCATCTCGCTGGTGAGGTTGACTCTGATGGTTTCCGGGTTTGCGACACCGACACCGGGATTGATGGAGCCGAGCGACACCGTGCGAACGAGTCCTCGGTCGTCCTCCTGTGAGTTCGCCCACCACACGGCATCGGGCGCCTCGGCTGACGGAGTGACATCCGGATTGAAAATGTAAATATGCCCATTCCACAACGGCTGGGCATTTTGATCCGTAATCGTGTATTCGTAGATCGCACTCTCCGGGGGGCCGGTCAGGACGGGCAATGTGAATCCCTGGATGGGTCCCCTCACCATGTTTCCGCCGGCGCCCGAGCCGCCCAGCTGGCCATTTGAGTTTGTTAAATACGTCGCTGTTGAGTCGTTGTTGTCATACAACATGTGATTCGTGTCAGTCAACGCGGCCGGAATCGTTTCAATATTTTCCTTGAACGTCGTGACCGTAAAGGAAGGAGCATTCGGAGAGGCAGGGTCCGAAACGGTCTCGTACCGGCTAACGACCGAAGGTTCCCTGCCCTCACTCAGACGAAACCAGATCTTTCCTCCCTCGGAAACCGGAATCCCCTTTTCATCATAAAACCCTTCGAGCATTTCACTGGTAAGGGTGATGCCAATCGTCCCGGCTTCCGTCTGAGGCGTGATGGCGCCGAGATCGACCGTGCGAACCAACCCGCGGATATTCTCCGCGGAGTTCGCCCAGAAAATATCCTCGGGACGCTCAACATCCGGAGGGGAAATCCCAGGCTTGAACAGGTAAAGTTGCGCATTCCAATTCGGACTATTCGCATCCCCCGCCAGAGTAACCGTGTAGGTTCCGCTATGGATGCCATTAAAGTCCTCGAACACGGGCAGCTCGAATCCGTGAATCGGACTTCTCGCATTACGAGCCTCACTGTTTCCATGAGTACCGACCCCCCCATCACTGCTCGCATTATACCTCACCACCGGAGGGTCGAAGTTGGTGCCGAAATCGTAGCGGAGATGATGGACGTCCGATAGATTGGCCGACAGATTCGCCCCGAAGTAAGGATCCGGAACGCCGGGACCCGGTTGGTTCGGATCGTATTCGCCATCCCATAACTTGAAGTCAAATATCTCAATGGGCGTTGGTTCCCCGAGATCTTCCGGATTTCGATGCCTCAAGACTGAGACAATACCTTCACCAAATCGGCTCGTATCGAACCAATTCCAGCTGTCTCCCAAAAATTCTCGGAAGGGTATGCTCCTCCACTCCTTAAACCCATCGCTTCGTTCCGCCACAAATACCCCCCCGCTTGCGAGAAGAAAGAGCCAGTCGTCATGGAAATAGATCTTTGTTCCGGGAATGTCCACAACTTTCTTTGACCACTCCCCGCTTCCGGACCTGACATAATGGTGCAGGGCAAAACGCCGTGTGCCTGCCCTGTAATGTCTATGCATCATATGAAAGTCGCCCGTCTTCGGATCTATAGCGGACCTATTTCCCATGTTGCTCGGTTCTCGATCCATGGTGACTTCAACCGGTTTCTTCACATTATCAATCGACATTTTTTCTCCCTTTCGGGTATCGGCCACTTGTTCCCCCCAATTATCAAACCACTCAAATCCTCCATCCCTCGAAACCGCATAAAACAAACCGTGGTTTCCATAGCGATAATCGATACCCTGTTCTCGCAACGGATGATCTCCCCTTTGGGGGAAATCTTCCCTCCAAATCCAGGCCACATGAATATTCCCCTCGGAGTCGGGAATGAAGCCGTCAACATATGGTCCTCTACTCCCGTGGATTCCGTTGTAGAATCCATAACTCGAACTTATTTGAGCGATGAAACTCCACTCATGCGCCGTGCTCGAATAATGAGCCAGATTCATCTCTCCGTTGCGAGCGCCACCGGATCTCCAGTAGACGATCATATCCCCGCTGGCCTCAATCGGGATAAATAAAGGATAGGTGACTCCCCATGCGTCCACATCCTCCAACCCCAGGTTTGGAAGAAGTTGAAAGACATCGTCATCCCAGACGACCTCCTCCGGATTTTCAGCCACCCCTACCGCCGTTCTCGCGTAATTGAAGGTCGGGGTATTGTGATGATCGAAAGCTAAATGAATCACTCCGTCGCCAGATGAAATTCCGATCGCCAGTTTATTGTGGCGATTCCGGGATACTACCCGGTAGCCCTGCACGACTGATTTCTCCCAAACATCGGGTTCATCCAGATTTCGCCTTTCGATTACAATAGTACCGTTGGCTTCATAGTAAGTTACATACTGATAATTATTATGAGTAAGCCCCCTCGCTTCCATCGGACCGGCGAATCGAGGTTGTCCATCTTGTGCCCGGTCGGAACCGTCGGAAACGCGGCCGGTCTTGGTGAATTCATGTTGATAGACGAGTTCAGCCTGATCGAACAGAAGCCCTGCGGGATTCGTTCCGTCATCCCGGCCCGGAAGCAGCAGTTCACTGCTCCACGACATGCCGAACGCTATGATGAGTAACTTAATGTTTGGGCTTTTCATAATAGTCTCTTTATTGTAACCACCCAGGCGTATCGCCGCCGTCCCAACCCATCAGAGCGGAAGTTAGTCCATCTCCCCCGGAACGCAACCGGAAAAAAGGGTTTTGGCTCGACTCAGAGCCGGCAGGCTTGGCGTATTCTTCGGGCGTGACAAGCGTCATGATCATTCAAGGCCGGCAACTCGGACAGGCTGGGATCGCCGCAATCAACCCGGCCTATAATTTTCAAATCCGCAGGCTCCGTCGAAGCGGAGGAACGCAGCGTTGCGGGAGGGCTTATCGCCCGTCCTGAGGGAATTTCCCCGGACGGCTGGTCATACTGCAGGCGGTCAACCGCGGCGAACGGGAACTCACCTTCATTCCTTCCCGTTACTGCGTGTGAAACGAAAACCCCGATACGTCAGATAACGCCAAAGATATTCGGCCGGACCGAACCGGAAACGGGCGATCCAGCATCGGGATAGAATCATTTGGACGGCAAAGATTGCAACCGCAACCACCGGAATCCAGGCAATCCCGAAGCGGCCATACATCGCGAATCCGTATCCGTAAAACAACGTCGTTCCAACAATCGTCTGAAACAGGTAGTTGCTGAGCGCGGTCCGTCCGACCGCGGACAACCCTTTCCGGATGAACGAACCGGCGCCCTCGCCCCACCAGATCGCAAGCCCTGTCAGATAGGCGAACATGAGCAAAGGTACGCCGCTGTGATAGAATAAAACCGTCAGAAATTGTGCGAGGCCCGGATTCCGCGGCATTCCGGATTCGAACATCCAGACAAGAGTCGTCCCCAGGTTAAAGAGCATTCCGGCGATCAACAAAATCATGAATCCTTTTATTCCTGCCCGGGAAACGATGAAATCTCGCAATCCACCGGCCGTAACACCTCTCGCCGCCGCGAAGCCCCACAGGAAAAACGCCATCAATGAGGGCAGCGTGAACACAAGATACTTTGGAAACAAGGTAAGCAACTTCCAACGCCGCAGGGCCGCAATCTCCGTCCATGTCCCTGTCTGGACGAGATGGATGGCTTCATAATACTCCAGGACTGCCGCTTCGATATACTCAGACCAGTCTTCACTTTGATGGAAATGAACATAGAAAACCAAGACGCCTGCCCAGATGACCAGTCCGATACCGTAGGAAAGATTCTCGCGAATTGGCAATGGAAACGCCATCCGGATCAACCGTGAAGCCGCGCCACGATCGCTCGCAATTCACGCTCCTGCTTTCCCAGGCTGCGCACAAGGGCAAACTGCGCCCGGCAACGGTCAAGATTCTGATCGTCCCGCGTTGTCTTAAAGTAATGATCTCCGCCGATAAAATCCGTGAGAAAACGGATTCCCGACTCATAGGAGATCACCATTCCCGCCATCACCATGTGATCACGCTCGATATCGTTAAGAAAGGCTCCGGCGGTGGAGAAGAATCCTTGAGCCAACGCTTCAAAGATTCCCGGACGCACTCGAATTTTGTCCAGATCACGCTCGTCCTCAACGGTCGGGCTCACCGCCGTGCGAACCAGGTCTCCAAAGTCGTAAAGCGAACACCCCGGCATCACCGTATCCAGATCAATCACACAAATTCCCTCACCCGTACGCGCGTCAAGCAGGACATTGTTCGACTTCGTATCATTGTGAGTAATCCGCAGCGGAATATCTCCGGAATCGTACAGATCAAGCAGAATTCGGGCGAGAGGTTCACGCGATATCACAAAATCAATCTCAAATCCCGCACGGGAGACCCGACCGACGGGATCGTCTTCTATCACGCTTTTGAGCGCTTCCAAACGTTTTCGGGTATTATGGAAATCGGGAATGATTTCCACAAGCCCGTCCACAGGAAAATCGCTCAACATCGCCTGGAAACGTCCGAATTCCTTGGCTACCTCGTGCGCCTCGTCGACGGTTTTGATTACGTCCCGGGTGATCGCCCCTTCGATGTACGCGAACGTCCGCCAGCAGTCTCCCGCGGCATCCACCCAGAACGGATTTCCGTCTCGGGCCCTGATCAACCTGAGCGCGCGTCGAAGCTCCCCTTCTTTAGACGCGGCCCGCGCCGTCTTTCCCGCGATGTGGTCACAGACCCGTTCGACGTTCCGCATCAACGCCGCCGGATCGCCAAAAACCTCGGTGTTCAGGCGTTGATGGATATAGCGAACCCGTTTCCCCGCCTGATCGTACGCCACACAAAAAGTGTCGTTGATGTGCCCGGAACCCCAGGAAGTGCCTTCGGCGAAGTCTCCGCGCAGACCAAAATGGCTCCCCACCCGCTCCAAGCAACCGGCTTTCAATCTCTTTCGATTCATAACGATACATAAGCCGGATTGAGGAACCGATGCTCCGGCCGACAACAATTTCAAAACGTCGCGCGGTGCGCGCGCGAGCCCAAAATACTGATTTCTTTTCTCCACCGCCCGCGAGGATCGCGCCCGGAAGGCTAATCCGCCTGAATCATGGACATACCGGATATTTCGTATGGCACGGTTATGCTGAAATAAGGACACTCTTCCGGCGTATCGCTCAGGCATCCGCTGAGCATTAGGCGAAGTCCCGTGCCTGCCGGGAGAAGCCTAAAAGCTACTCCGAGCCGGCGCCTCAACCGAGCCCGATTCGGGCTAAAGCTTTTTGATCGTCTCAAATGCACGCAGCGCGCGGAGGCGCGCCTCATGGTGATCGATTATCGGGGTTGGATAAGTTTTCCCCGGCAAGATCCCCGCCGCGTCGAGCACGTCCTTCGGCGCGTCCCAGGGACAGTGTATCCATTTACCGGGCAGTTCCTTCAACTCGGGGATCCACTGCCTGATGTAATCGCCATCGACATCGAACTTCTTTCCCTGCAGCACGGGATTGAATACGCGAAAGTATGGGGCCGCGTCGGCGCCGCATCCGGCAACCCATTGCCATCCCAGGGTATTGCTCGCGAGATCCGCATCGACGAGCGTGTCCCAGAACCACCGGGCTCCCTCCCTCCATGGCAGCAACAGGTCCTTGACCAGGAACGAGCCCGCAATCATCCGGACACGGTTGTGCATCCAGCCCGTGCGCCAAAGCTGCCGCATCCCCGCGTCGACGATCGGATAGCCCGTCTCTCCCTTGCGCCACGCGGTGAGACTCGCCCTGTCCCGCCGCCAGGGGAATCGGGAAAACTCCGGCCTAAGCGGGTTTTCACTCGTATCGGGATAATGATACAAGAGGTGATGGGCGAACTCCCGCCATCCGACTTCGGCGAGAAATTTCGAAATACCGGCCCGACCTGAACCTGAACGCGCTCGCTTCAACTTCCCTTGTGCCCCGGCGAATAGACGTCGCGGACCGATCTCGCCAAAATGGAGATGCGGTGAAAGGCGCGACACACCGTCTCGCGCGGGATAATTTCGTTCTTCGCTGTAATCCCCAACCGGACCGGACAGGAAATCGTCGAGGCGTCGCCGCGCCTCCGATTCGCCGGGAGTCCACCACGCCGGAAACTCAGCCGCCCAATCAACTGTCGGCAGCAGGCTGAGATCCTCCAGCCGAACCGAACCGGGCCACTTCGCGGGTGAAGGGATCCGCCGGTCGCCGATCGTGAACGGATCGCCGACTTCCCGTTGGCTGCAATGCTTCCAGAACGGGCTGAATACTTTGAACGGGCCGCCCGCTTTGTTCCTGGTGGCGTGCGGCTCGAAGAGAAGGTTGCCGTTGTGACTCATCACCTCGACGTTTTGCCCGCGAAGCATTTTCTTGATCCGGGCGTCGCGATTCACCAGGTCCGGCTCGTACCGGCGGTTCCAATACACGGCGGACGCGCCTGTCTCGCGCACCAGGTCGTCGAGAATTCCGGCCGCGCTCCCTACCCGGAAAATCAATCGCGACCCTCGCTGCGGCAGGGAACCCGCCAGGCTCGCCAGGGAATGGTGAAGCCACCAGCGGGACGCGCCTCCCGGCGGCCAGTTCCCATCGTCTTCGGGCGACCAGATAAAAACCGGAACGACAGGCTTCCCGCTTTCCACGGCGCGGCAAAGCGCGGGGTTGTCGTCGAGCCGAAGGTCGAGGCGAAACCAGACCAAAATCGGTGAGTCCTTTTCCGCCATCAGGAGGAACTCCCGTCGAAGAATTCGGCCAACGCTTCGCTGTTGGCTCGGGCGTCGGCGCGCCCGATCTCCATGATTCTCGAGAGGTAATCGTGCTGGAAGAAAATGAGGCTCAGAGCGTCGTTGTTCCGCGTTTCCGCGGTTCCAAGTCCGCGTGTGAAGAAACGGAAGGCGCGCGGGAGGCGGGGTTCGTATTCATTGGTCAGCCTCCCGAGATCCTGGGATGGGCGTATCACGAGCAGTTTCACCGGGCGCAACGATCCGCGCAGGGCTTTCGGCATATCCCGCACAAGCCGGTTGATTCGTTCCAATTGGATCGCGTCGTAGTCAAACATATCGAGAAAGATCGCGTTAAAGAGCGTGCTCAGGATCTGGGCGGGCGGCGGATACCCCGAAGACCGGTTTCGCTCCGCATCTTCCGCCGAGCGCGGAAACCGGGTCGAAACCGCCAGGATGCGGTCGGCGCCAAGGTGGACGGCGGGGGCAAGGGGCGCGTTCATCCGGATACCGCCGTCGCCATACCAGGCGTCGCCAACCCGGACCGCTGGAAAGAAAAACGGGAGCGCCGTGGAAGCCATGATGTGTTCGACGCCAATATCAACCTCCATGCTGTGCCGGTTGGCCCTTTCCCAGTTCTCGATGTCCTGCCCCTGGACAAAGCTCACCGAACGGCCGGTCGTGTAGCTCGTGGCAGCGACAGCGATCGCCTGAAGCGCCCCTCGTTCGATGTTTTCCCTGATCCCCTCGACCGGGCCGCGGTCGGTTTTCAGCTCCCGGTTCAGAAGGCTCCAGAGGGGTTTCGCATCCACCATTCCCTCCGGCCCTTTGAATTTCCCCCGACGTCCCGAAACCAACCGCATTCCCCACCGCCCGAAATGACCGGCCAATGAGCCAATGTTCACATCGAATACATCCTCGACTTCAATACGCGACCAGATTCCGACGAGATGTTCCATCGTTTCCGGAAACGGCTTCGGGCTGGCAGCCATATGGGCCAGATTGATCGTGCCAGCCGAAGCGCCGGTGAGAATGTCAAACGACAACCGCGGGTGCATACGCGCCACCTCGGCAAGAAACCCGGCGTGATAAGCATTGCGGGCGCCGCCTCCGCTCAGGACCAGCGCCAGGGTCTCTTTCTTCGCAGTTGCTCTCTCCATAATCAAAATCCTATTCAGCGCGGCTCGTATCGCCGCATTGCCATTCCTTCAACTCCCTCTTTGCTTCACCGACTGTGTGGCATGAAACGCGAGCCTGCCCGTGGTTTCCAGCGGTCGCGGAGATCACGCACGAAGGGAGGCCCCCGGCGCCCGGCTCCTTGAACGAACCGGTCCGGCGAAGGTTTTCGAACTTAAGACAAACCCCGCAACCGATCCGATCGCTCAACGGTTCCGAAAACACGCACGGGGCTTGCTTCATGTAAGGACGAACACTTTCGCGGGTCTGGCGGTTTTCGTCGAGAGTGATCATCGTTCCGGAACAAATCGAACAGGCTACCCGATACCCGGCATCCAATTCCGGTTCCACCCAAAAACCGCATTCTCAAAAGGTCAATTGCAAACGAGACTGTGCGTCGTTCGGTTCGATTTTGACAATCACGCCAATAAACGGTGATCCTATCGCCATGCGTGCAATTTCGTTACTCTTGTGCCTGCCGATCGCCAGCTTCTCACTCAATTCCTCCGCCCTCTTCGCGGCATCGGTGGAACCGCTTTCCCACGAAGAACGGACCCAACTCGCCCACGCCGTCTGTCGCGGAACGGTGGAATCGGTCGTGTCGTATCGAAGTCGCGACAACCTTGTCCATACGAAGGCCACAATCCGGATCACCGAAGTATTCAAGGGACGAACTCCGTCTCGGGTGACTCTCCACTACCGGGGAGGACACTTGGAGGAAGCGGGGGAAACCGTCACCGGAATGCCCGAACTGAAGCCCGGAGAAGATCGACTGTTTTTTCTCGCACGCCATCAGGCAGGACACTTCAGCACCGTTGCCGGACCCGACGGCGCGCCGATCGTTTCCGATTCCGAACCCCGTCACCTGAACTCCGCTGCCGAGCCCGGCGTATTGCAGCGGATGAGGAGCCTGTATCCCTCGCCGGCGGAAGGTATCGATCTGGGAAAATTCGAAGCGGAAGATAACAATGATTTCCTTCAGGATCATTCCCACGCAGTCCCGTTATCCGGAGACCCCATGGGCCTGTTCCTTCCGCCACGCCGCTCGATCATCCCCGACCGGGGAGAACCGATCCATTACCTCGTTGACGCCGACGCACTTCCGCAGGGGATCTCCGAGGCCGAAGCGATCCAGGCGGTCGAAAACGCCCTTGCCGCATGGTCGGAGGTCTCTTCGGCCACGTTTCAGTTCGAAGGAATCGAGTCGTTTGGCGAAGCAGCCAGCGTGTATGGGTCCGAAGAAAACCTGGACGACGGCCGCTTGCGTATCCAATTACACGATTCTTACGACGTCGTTGCATCGGGCGTGCTTGGAATCGGAGGGCACGTTTACACGTGGGAGCCTGGATTCGACGATGGAGGCAGCGGAGCGACGATCGACGGGGTGGGGTTTCATCGGGTCACACGCGGGTATGTCGTGATCAATCACACCGCCACCTCGCTGCAGAACCTCAACACCTTTGAAGCCACGCTCTGTCATGAGATCGGGCACGCACTCGGGCTGGCGCACTCGAGCGAGGTTCAAAATGAAAGCGATCCGTACCTGCGGGAAGCAATCATGTTTTATCAAATTCACGGCGACGATCGCGGTGCGACACTCGCTCAGTGGGACAAAGACGTGATCGAAACCGTTCATCCCGCGGAAACGCCGCCGCCTTTCGGATTCGACCGATACATGAGGATCGTGACGAGCCACACGCCGCTGCAGAACCCGGAGGTCAACGAGATCACGCTTCGCGGGCACAGTCTGTACGCGGATGAACTGACCGCCGAACTTCTCCATCCGACCTCAACGAACGGCGAGTTCACCCGTTCGGGAGACGTGCTCGCTTTTACGGCGGACGGCGCGTTCTGGGACTCGGACGGATTCCACCCGGAGGATAACGAATTCCATGAGCGCGTATTCGTCCGCTTCGACGACGGCAGGCATCAATCCGCGCCGGCCCAGGTCCGCGTGATCCAATTCCTCCTCGACTCGCACGCCAACGGGCTGCCAGACAGTTGGGCCGAGGAGCATTTCGGCTCCGCCTCTCCGACCCCGGGTTTTTCAGGACCGCACGACGATCCCGACGGAGACGGTTTAACCAACCTGCAGGAGTTCCTCCTTGGAACGCACCCGTTGGGAAACTCCCGCTTCAGGGTTTCAGAGTTCGATCAAGAGTTTCTCCGTTTCGAAGCGCAACCCTACCACGTTTACGAACTTTTCGAATCGGCGGACCTGGAAACCTGGCAACCGACCGGACGCGTCGTTCAGCCGACCTCCTCAACCGGCGAATTCCACCTTCCTTCAAACGGCGCCTCCCGCCTGTTCCACCGGGTCCACTGGCTCAGATAAGTAAAGAAACTCGGATTTGGGCTTGCGCTCGCGAATTAACCGCTCATGTTGCATGCAGGTGAAGCGAACCGTTCACACGGTCCGCAGCAGGTGTTTTGTCTCATAAGGAGGCGCCTGGTTCACTGCCAGGCCTGGTCTTGATCGATGAGAGATTTGTCCCGGAATTACCGAAATCTCATCGATCCTTAAGCCCGCCAAACGCGGAGCAGACCAAGAAAAATACAGTTATGTCGATTACATCCTTCGGGGAATTGCCTCTGGCGCTTCCCCTCCAACGCGCATTGCGCGATTCCGAGTACACCATTCCTTCGCCCATCCAGGCGGAAGCAATCCCCCGCCTTATCGAAGGAAGGGATCTCCGTGGATGCGCGCAAACAGGAACCGGAAAAACGGCCGCTTTCGCGCTCCCCATTCTCCATCGGTTGCACGAAAACCCGCGCCGCCTGAAGCGCGGCGAGGTGCGTTCGCTGATTCTCACGCCCACCCGGGAGTTGGGCGTCCAGGTCGCTGACAGTTTCCGTAAATACGGTAAGCACATCAGCATTCGCCTGGCTGCCGTTTACGGCGGCGTGGGACAGGGTCCCCAGGTCAAAGCGCTGCAAAACGGGCTCGACGTTCTCGTCGCCACACCGGGCCGCCTGCTCGATCTCTTCGAGCAGGGACACATCAACCTGCGGAACGTGGAGGTCTTCGTTCTCGACGAAGCCGACCGAATGCTGGACATGGGCTTCATCCACGACATTCGTCGCGTCGTCCGGGAACTGCCCAAAGAACGGCAAACCCTCTTCTTCTCAGCCACGATGTCCCCCGAAGTGAACCGCGTGGCCGAGTCCATGCTGACCGATGAAGTGGAAATCAACGTCTCGTCCGAATCGACGCGAACTGCGGACAACATCGACCACTCCGTTTGCTTCGTGCGCAAGGCCGACAAACGCGAAATGCTTTCCTCCCTGCTGGAGCGGGAAGCGGAAAACAATGGCCTGACTCTCGTGTTCAGCAGGACCAAGCACGGCGCCGACAAACTCGCACGCAATCTCAGCCGCGACGGAATCCGTGCGGATGCGATTCACGGCAACAAGTCGCAAACCGCGCGCCAAAAGACCCTCGACCGTTTCCGCGCCGGACGAAGCCGAGTACTCGTGGCGACGGACGTCGCCGCCCGCGGCATCGACGTCAAAGACATCTCTCTCGTGATCAATTTCGATCCGCCCGCCGAGGCGGAGTCCTACGTTCACCGCATCGGGAGGACCGCACGCGCGGGTGCTTCGGGACGAGCGATCATGTTTTGTGGCGACGAGGACTTCGACTCACTTCGGGGCATCGAAAAGTTTCTTCGCCAGGAAATCGAAGTGTACTCCGGACACGATCTCTGCGCGGGCCACATCGCCGGAAGGTATACTCAAACAAAGGCGGCTCCCGCGCGTCAGCCGGGCGGGAAGAAACGCACGTTTCGCGGGCGTCGCTCACCGCAGCAGCGGAACCGTCGACCCATTTCTTCATAGACGGCTCCTACCGCGAGCAAATCCCCAGGCGATCTGAGAGACACGCCTCGCCCGGACACGCGGAGCGGGGTGTGTTTCCGGCGCGCGGTTCACCCGCGGCAGCATTCGGCCCATGAGTTCTCGGTCTCGGCGACGCGGACCCGTACCACCCGCAAGCCGGCGGGAAAAATGCTGCTCCATCCGAGCCGGGTTTCCACCTCGTCGAACAAGGTCTTCGCAAGCACTTCGATTGTGGGATCCATTTCCTTGAACTCGACCAAACGGTCCCCGTACCGGCGCTTCAATTCTTCAAACCCCGCTTCCGCGGAATTGATGCAAAACGCATGGTCCAGCCTGCCGACAGCGTCGTGTACCGCATCTTTCAATGTCTTCAGGTCGCAGACCATGTCGTTCTGATCCAATTGGTCCGACTCGATCACAATCTCTATTCCCAGGGAATGGCCGTGAGGAAATCTGCACTGGCCGGAATGTTTTGAAAGGATGTGGCCGCATTCGACCGTGAAACGCTTGCAGATCCTGAATACCATGTTACCGCTCTCTATTTACTTGTTCCCTGCAGGCTCCGGCGCGATGAAATTCCCCGCCTGAACATCAGTCAAAATGTCACACCATGCGTCCGCACGCTCCGCGAATCTTGCCAAATTCTTCGCGGAAGGCGTGAATGTGAGAAACCTCATGACTCGCCGTGATCGAGCCGCTCCCGCCAATCCCTTACTTCCGACTCAACCGCTTCCCTGCCCGGCATGCCCGCACCGGTGCGCTTTTCCATCGCCCGCTCCAGGTCGAATACCGCCGCCCAATCCTCATCGAAAGAATCATGCAACGACTTCACGCGATCGAAGGGCAGCCGGTCGATCGCCACGTTCTCCACTTCTGCCATTCGGACAAGCTTCCCCGCGAGATGGTGAGCCTCGCGAAACGGCACGTCTTTGCGCACGAGATAATCCACCACGTCGGTCACAAGCAACAACGGGTCCGAAACGGCCTTCCGGCAGGTTTCCGCTTTGACCTTCATCCCGCCGAGCGCCCCGGCAAGCACTTCCAGGCAGATCGATACCTGGTCCCCGCTGTCGAACACCGGCGGTTTGTCCTCCTGGAGATCCCGGTTATAGGTCAGCGGCAGGCCCTTCACCATCGTGAAGAGCGTCTGCAGGTTTCCCTGGAGCCGCGCCGCCTTCCCCCGCAACAGCTCCATCGCGTCGGGATTCTTCTTTTGGGGCATCAGGCTGGAGCCCGTGCAGAAGGCGTCCGGCAACTCGACGAACCCGAACTCCCTGGTGCTCCAGAGAATCATGTCCTCGGCCACACGGGAGAAATGCACCCCGCAAACCGCACACGCCTGGGCAAAGTCCAGAAACAGGTCCCGGTCGCTGATGGCGTCCATGCTGTTGCGTGTCACACGCGGTTTCCCGTCCGCATCGACGAATCCCAACTGCTCGGCCGCAAACTCGCGGTCGATCGGCAGGGTCGTGCCCGCCAGCGCGCCCGAACCAAGCGGACAAACGTTCGCCGCATCAGCCGCCGCGGCGAAACGAACCCGGTCGCGTGAAAACATTTCAGCGTACGCCAGCAGATGGTGAGCCACCGACACCGGTTGCGCGCGCTGGAGGTGAGTGTATCCGGGCAGCAGCACTTCGCGCTCCCTCTCCGCAATCTCGACGAGCACGTTCAAAAGCACCGCCAGCCTTTCGTCTATCGCACGACACACGTCCTTGAAGTACAACCGCATGTCCGTGGCGATCTGGTCGTTCCTGCTGCGTGCGGTGTGCAGTTTCGCGGCGGCCGGCACGTCCCGGGTCAGGATCTGCTCCAGGTTCATGTGAACGTCCTCATAGCGGATGTCCCACTCGACCTTTCCGTTGCGGATGTCGTTTTCCAGGCGGTCAAGGCCGGCGTGAATGGCGTCGCGCTCCTCGTCACTCAGGATCCCGACCTTGCACAGCATCGCGGAATGAGCGCGGTTGACCCGCAAATCGTAAAGCGCCAAGCGGCTGTCGAACGAAACCGATTCGCTGAACTTCAACATCAGTTCCGCGGGTTCCTCGGAAAACCGGCCGCCCCAGGTCGCATGTTGGTCGTTTGCCATAAAGCTCCGGATTATTGCCAACCAAGCCGATTCGGGCAACGCCAAAAAAGCGGTGACTTCGGCATTGACCGGACTCGGATTATCCGGATTTATTAAACTACCATGAAATCTCCCATTCGCATCGCCGTCACGGGGGCCGCCGGACAAATCGGCTACTCCCTTCTGTTCAGAATCGCCTCCGGATCCGTCTTCGGAGACGACCAGCCGGTCGAGTTGAGTCTCATCGAGATCCCGCCGGCCATGGACGCGCTGAAGGGCGTTGTCATGGAGTTGGATGACTGCGCCTTCCCGCTCCTTAAAAAAATCACCCCGACCACCGACCTCGACGAGGGATTCACCGGGGTAAACTGGGCGTTGCTCGTCGGAAGTGTGCCGCGCAAGCAGGGCATGGAGCGCAAGGACCTGCTCAACATCAACGGCAAAATTTTCACCGGACAGGGACAGGCAATCGCCAAAAACGCGGCTTCCGACGTTCGCATTCTCGTCGTCGGCAACCCGTGCAACACCAATTGCCTGATCGCGATGAACAACGCCCGCGACATCCCCGCCGACCGATGGTTCGCGATGACCAAGCTCGACGAGAACCGCGCCAAGACGCAGCTCGCGCAGAAAGCCGGAGTCGACGTGACCGACGTCTCCCGCCTCGCCGTCTGGGGCAACCACTCCTCGACGATGTATCCGGATTTCTATAACACACGGATCGGCGGCAAACCCGCCCCCGAAGTCATCACCGACGAATCCTGGTTCAAGGACACCTTCATCCCGACCGTACAGCAGCGCGGAGCCGCAATCATCAAGGCCCGCGGCGCCTCGTCCGCCGCATCCGCCGCCAACGCGGCGATCGACACCGTCCAGGCCCTCAGCCGCCCGACCCCCGCCGAAGACTACTTCAGCGTCGCGGTCTGCTCCGACG
This sequence comes from Opitutales bacterium, assembly GCA_007130045.1. Taxonomy (GTDB): domain Bacteria; phylum Verrucomicrobiota; class Verrucomicrobiia; order Opitutales; family T3Sed10-336; genus PXDC01. The sequence continues at coordinate 13,623 of SLTG01000033.1, read as the reverse complement.
GCAGCTACGGTGTCGAAGAAGGCCTGATCTCCTCCTTCCCCATCCGCAGCGACGGCGGCAAATGGGAAATCGTCCAGGACGTCCCCCTCAACGACTTCAGCAAGGAAAAGATCGAAGCGACCATCAACGAGCTCAAAGAGGAAAAAGCCGCCGTCGCCGGCCTCCTCCCGACTTGATTACCGGTGGGGCGGTTTACCGGTGCGACAGTGCGTCGGCAGGCAGTGCGTCGGTGGGTCGGTGCTTCAGTATTTCGGCAGAACCCAAGTAGGCATGTCCGTAAGGACAGGGTCCCCGTGGCGTCTCTAGCTTGCAGACGCTTCCCGGTGGTGTGTCCCCGCACACCCCGGTGCTCACGCACCGGCCTACACTCTTCCCGCACTCCCAAACGTCGCCCTATCCGCTCCCTCCGTAGGCATGTCCGTAAGGACAGGGTCCCCGTGGCGTGTCTGCTCGCAGACGCTTCCCGTGCTCTGTCCCGCACCCCCCTCCCCCCCATACTCACGCACCGGCCAAAATCCCCCCACACCTCACCGCGCCCTCCGCGACACCCGCCCACTCTCCTCGCCCCCCGCCCCTGGAAGTCACCTCTCATATCTCATATTCCCCAACCTTCATAAATCCTCACATCCCCGCTTGATTTTCCCGGAGAACCACCCATATATTGTGTTTGATCCCAAACGTTCTCCGGTCCGATCCGGTTTCGTTTGGAATTGCTGTTCTTTGAGAGAGACCACATCTCTCTTCAACAAATTCATGGGGGTGTTACGGATTCGACCCTGAGTTGGAGTGTCGGGTGGCATGCCGAGGATGATGGTTGGCCTCGTTAAACTTCCATCAACCAAGTAACTGGCAATGAAGAACAACTGCCAATGGCTGCTTGATTAAGCGGTCACGTCTCTCTGCTGACACCTGCTAGGTAGCGAGGCGACGACCAGCAGGCATCGTCCAGGCGGGTGCATCCGGCGCCCGGACCGTATGTTCTCCGGTTGCTGGCCCGGCGGTTAGCGCGCTTTTCCGCGAACCACGGGTGAGATCAAATGAAAAGCTAAGCATGTAGAAGCCTTACATGAAGCCTCAGGGGACGCGGGTTCGACTCCCGCCACCTCCACCTCAGGGCGCGCTTTTCGAAGCGCTTCCGCCAAGCCTGCTTTCCAAAAAGCGGCGGGAAAGAACGCCTCCCACGCCCTCCTCTCCGCTAACAAACCCAACCCGGCGGAGCCGGTACCAAAAGCTGGTTTTGAATTTGGATGTTCCCGGTGTTTTCCGAGTCCCCTGAACGCGCCGGGTTGATCTTCCCGAACAGGAATACGCCGGCCGATCGAAGACCACATTGTTCCTTGAATATCAACCCAGCGACCGCAACGCCTCCCGAATCGGCGTGTCGCCTTCAAACAGCGTGAACGTCTTCCCCACCGTCGCCGGCTGGTCGAGCGAAGCGACAAGGACGGCCGCCAGGTTCTCGCGCGAGGTTTTGCTCGATCCTTCGGGCTCGACGCCGGTCACCAGGCTAACGGACACCTGTTCGGTGGCCTCGTCCTCCGTTAGACCGCCGGGACAGACAATCGTCCAATCCAGTGCGTCCTCCATGACCTCGTGCATCGTCCGAAGAAACTCGTCGGCCCGGCCCTTTGCCCGGTTATAATGCTTGATCGGCGAGTCGCTGTTCGTGCCCGATCGAAACGACGACAGCATAACGTAGCGCTTGGCGCCGTTCATCGCTGCGGCGACCATCGAGCGGATCGCGCCGAGGTGGTCGACGAGGACCGTCTTGTCCTTGCCGGTCTTCGACCCGGAGCCTGCGGCGAAGATGACTGCATCACACCCGCGCACGGCGTGATCGATCGGGTATTCCAGATCGCCGAGAACCGTCGAAACACCCAATTCATCAAAGACCTTCCTCTGTTCGGGGGTGCGGATCATCGCCAGCGGATCATGTCCTCCTTCCCTCAGGCGCCGAACAACGCGCAGTCCCGTTTTTCCATGAGCTCCGATTACAAGTACTTTCATTGTGAGTTTGGTCATAAACGACTGCCCGCAGGATCTCAAAACAAAACCGCAGCGATTGACGGTCGAGATCCATGGTACTCCACCTCTGAGGCTCCCTATTCGCGTTTATTGCCGCGCCATCGTCACCGCGTTATATCCCCTGTCCGCTTGCGGTACAAATCCCGAACCCAATCGTTGTCGTCACCGTTTCAGCGGAAATCAGAGTTCGATCGATGGCGAGCTCCCGATTTTCTTCTTGCGAATTCTCAGCACTCATCATTTTTATTGAGAACGAGTATCAATTCCTGCCATTCATGACTTTTCTTATTCAATTCTCATTCGCCTCCGCCCTTCTGTTCGCCGCGTTGTTAGCCGTCCCGCTCCAAAGCTCCGGCAACGAGGTCCGCTCGTCGCTCGACCGATTGATTGAGACCCGGAAACTGATTTCTGAAGAGGAAACCCAGTGGCGGACGGAACGGGAAGGACTGGAAAAAACGATTGAACTCATCGAACGGGAACTTTCCCGGCTCGCAGACGACATTGAACTGACGGAAGAGGAATCCGCCGCGGCCGAGATGGAACTGAGCCGTCTCGGCGAACAGAACGAAGCTCTGCTCGAAATCACAAACACCGTCGAACACCGCATCGGCCGGACCGAACGCGCACTTCCCGGCCTCTTCGCTTCCTTTCCCGAACCGCTCCGCGACCGCACGCGTCCGCTTCTTGCCCGCCGGGAACCGGGCGAAAACAACGTTCCCGCCGCTCCCCTTGCCCAGCGTGCGCAGGCCATGGTCGGTTTTCTTGGCGAAGCCGACCGATTCCAGGAGAACATCCGCGCGGTCCGGGAATTTGTTTCGCTGGACGGCGACGAAACCGAGGTTCGGGTTCTCTACATCGGGCTGGGTCAGGCCTACTATTTGAGTTCGGAAGGCAACCGCGCCGGGATCGGAAGTCCGGGTGACGACGGATGGGAATGGACCCCGCGCAACGACGCGGCAGCCTCGATTCGCCGGGCGTTCGCCGTTTACGACCTCGAAACCGCTCCTGAATTCATCCGGCTGCCCGTCGCCATCCAAAACCGCTGAGCCATGCCGCGCGCATTTTTCTTAAATCTGATCGTGCTCGGCCTCTCCGGCTTCTCGCTGGCCGCATCCGCTCAGCCAGCCGGCCTCGACGCCGTATCGGACCGGGTCCGCTATGATCTCGACAGTGCTCTGGAAGAGCTTTCCTCGGTCAGGGAACGGATCGCTGAGGAAAAAATTCCATTGGCCCGTCGCCTCAACGAACTGGAAGCCCGGCTCGCGGAGCAGCGACGCGAATACGAACGCATGGCAAGGCTCCGCGACAACCGCGAAGCTGAAGCGCGGCGACTGCAGGACGAAGCGCAGCAACGCCGGAATCAACTCGCCTACTTCAAAAACCTGATCGATGACTATCTCGAGGCTTTCGAAGCGCGGCTCCACATCGCCGAACTCCCGCACTTCCGCGACTCTCTGCGTCAAATTCGCGAAGACGACGCGCAGGAACCTCGGGTTGAAGGGTTCGAGGCGCGCTTCGATATGCTCGACCGCGCCGCCGAACGCCTTGGCAACGTCGCCGGCGGACACGTTTTTCCCGGACGCGCTCTCCGGGCCGACGGCGCGCTGCGCGATGGAACCTTTGCCCTGGTCGGCCCGGTCGCCGTGTTCCAAGGTAAAGACACCGGGCACGGAGGCCTCGCGATCCTTCGCCAGGGATCGCTTCAACCCTTCATCTACCCGCTTCCGTCCGCATTTCGACAGGACATTCCGGCACTGATGGAGACCGGAGAGGGCTACCTGCCGGTCGATCCCACGGAAGGAATGGCGATCCGGCGCGAAGAAGCGCGGAAATCCGTCTGGGGACACATTCGTCAAGGCGGTCCCGTAATGGTCCCGATCCTCCTCCTCGCTGCGATCGCCCTTCTCGTCGGCCTATACAAATGGAAAGAAATCGCCGGGATGTCGCCGCTGCCCCCGGACGAATTGCAGCGCATACTCGAAGCGGTCAGGCGGGGAGAGACCAGGGAGGCGAAAAGCCGCGCCGAAAAGTCCCGCGGGCCGGTCGGCGAGATGCTCCGCGAGGCGGTCTCCCACGCACACGAGGGGAGGGAGCTGGTCGAAGAGGTCATGTATGAAAAGATTCTCCGCACCCAACCAAAGCTGGACCGATTGATGCCTTTGATCGCCCTGACGGCCGCGACGGCGCCGCTCCTGGGACTGCTGGGCACGGTGACGGGAATGATTCAGACCTTCCAGCTCATCACCCTCTTCGGCACCGGCGATGCTCAGACCCTGTCGGGCGGCATCTCCGAAGCCCTCATCACCACACAGTTCGGATTGATGGTCGCTGTCCCGGCGCTGATCGTCCACGCGCTTCTCTCGCGAAAAAGCAAGGGAGTCATTTCCAACATGGAGCAAACCTCCATCGGATTCATTAACGGACTCTCCGTCCGCGAAACGGCGAAAGATGCTTGAATTTTTTTTCCAGGAAACAGCCCGGATCTGGGGTGACGGAGGCTGGGTCATGATCCCCCTCGCCCTGCTCGCGATCTTTATGTACGCGTTCGCCGCCGATCTGTTCTTCACGTTTAACCGCAGCGAGTACCAACGGATGAATCCTGAGACCTGCAACCGCTGGATACGGAACACCGAATCCGCGTTCGGCCCGGTCGGCGAAATCATCCGCTACTCGCAGGACGATGTTTCCTCCCTTCAGGAAATCCGCAACCGCTTTGAGGAAGTCCGCCTCGCCGTGCTTCCGAAGATCGACCGGCGCCTTTTCTTCCTTGTCGTCCTCACCACCGCCGCGCCGCTCCTCGGCTTGCTCGGGACCGTGCTCGGCATGATCTCCACTTTCGACGCCATGGCGGAAGGCGGAGGCCGGGTCATCGATATGGTGGCCTCGGGAGTATCGACGGCCCTGATCACAACCAAAACCGGTCTCCTCATTGCGATTCCCGGATACTTCATGGCCTCGACCGTGCGCCGGCGCCGCAACGAATATTCCGCTTTCCTCGCCGGACTCGAAAGCCTGACGATGCAGGCATTCCACAAGCGTTCTCAAAAGGAGGAGTTGGCCTCATGATAAGTCGTCGAACGCTCTCACGGGACAGCGAAACCGCCGACATCAACATCTCTCCGTTGATCGACATGGTGTTCATCCTGTTGATCTTTTTCATCGTCACAACCGTTTTTGTCGAAGAAACCGGCGTCGACGTCCAACGCCCCGAGGCCGCGTCAGCCGCCGATCTCGACCGGCAAAGTATCCTGATAGCAATCACCGCCTCCGGCGAGGTCGTCTACGGGAATGAAGAGATCGGAGTGAGCGGAGTTCGTCCGGTCGTCCGCAGGCTCGTTCAGCAGGAGAGGCTTCCGGTCATCCTCCAGGTCGACGAAAACGCGGCCGCAGGAGTTGTCGTGCGCGTGATCGACCAGGCGAAACTCGGCGGCGCCGACGATATCAGTATCGCCGCCGATCACCCGTGATTTTTCGTGAATGTGCTATGTTTTATCCGCATCGGCAACCAACCACATAAGTCCAACTCTCCTTGAAACGCGTTTACCATCCTCCGAGCACTGTCAGTCACCGATTCGCGGTGATCATGTGCGCGATTGGGCTCACCCTGCTTGTCTTTCTCATTCTTCCGCTGACACAAATCTTTACGGGAAGGGAGGTCCCCATCGATGAGGCGCCCGCCCGCGTCGATCTCGCCGACCCTCCTCCGCCGCCTCCCCCGCCGGAAGCACCGCCGTCTCCGCCGGGCGAACCGGAGGACGCGCCCGATGAAATTCCTCCCGCGCCGGAGCGGGAGATCGAGCCGATCGAATTCGACCAACTCGAGCTGGCACTCGAGCCGGCCGCGGGAGACGCGTTGCGCGCCGATTTCCATTTCGGATTCAATCTCAGGGCCGACACCGTCGCTGGTTTCGGCGCATTCGAAGTGTCCGAGCTCGACCGCGTCCCGACCGCGGTCAGCCGTCCGCCGCCCGTGTATCCGTACTCGATGCGCAGGAACCGGATCTCGGGATCCGTGACACTGCTTTTTGTCATCGACGAAACCGGACGCGTGAGAGACGCGCGCGTCGAGGACTCGACACATCGCGAGTTCGAGCGTCCCGCCCTCGACGCCGTAAGACAGTGGAGGTTCGAACCCGGAGTGAGAGACGGAGAACCCGTGCCAACCCTGGTGCGCACCCCCGTCGAATTCAGACTCGATTGATACGACCGTGAAATATTGTCATAACAAATCGGATACATCCCTGGATGAGACTCGATCAACATCCGCCCGACGGCGATGCATCGGAATCCTCGCCGGCGCGGCGCTCGGAATCCTGACGTTCACGGCAACGGTCGCGTTTAGCCAGGACGGCGACGGAATTCCCGGACGCGAGTTCTGGACGGACCCGGCTTTTGTCGAAAGCTTCATGGGGACGTACGGTTTCGCCACGGACATCGAGCCGACGATCACGCGCGACGAACAGAACTTCCTGGCCGAGCTGATCGAACTCATCCAAGAGGATCCGCGCCTTGCGATCGAACGCCTGGAAGCGGCGCTTACCGCCGACTCCAGCGCGGCCCTCGATTTTGTGCTCGGGAATCTTTACTTTCAACTCGATGAAACGGACGAAGCCGCGCTTCATTATGAGACCGCACTCGATAAATTCCCCAACTTCATGCGCGCCCACAAGAACCTCGCGATGATCCGGGTACGGGAGGGCGAGTTTTCGGCCGCCGCGCGAGGCTTTACTCGGACGATCGAACTCGGCGGCTTCGACGGGAACACTTACGGGCTTCTCGGTCTCAGTTACCTGAACATCGAGCGTTTCCATTCCGCGGAGAGCGCCTACCGCCAAGCGCTTCTGCACGATCCGGAGAACCTTCAATGGCGGCTGGGCGCCGCGCAGGTGTTGCTCGCCCAGGATCGTTATGGCGAGGCGAACTCAATTCTCGAAGAACTCATCACGGATGCCCCGGAGCGCCCGGAATACTACCTGTACCAGGCGAACGCGTTTCTCGGCATGGACCAACCGCGACGCGCCGCTGTCAACTACGAACTCGTCCGACGTCTGAACGGGGCCACCGCCCAAAGCCTGGCCACCCTCGGTGATATTTATCTGAGCGAAGAGTTGCCCGGGCTCGCCACCGAAGTTTACCTGGAGGCCATTGACCGCGATCCGCCCGTTCAGATTTCCCGCGCGGTTCGCGCCGCGCGCAACATGACCGGGCGATACGCCTGGGATGAAGCTTCGACGCTCCTCGCTGAGATTGAGCGGCGCTACGAAGCGGACGCGCTGGAAGATGTCGGACTCGAGCTCACGCGTCTGCGCGCCCGGATCCAACTTCACGCCGGAGACGAAGACGAAGCGATCCGACTCCTGGAACGCGTCGTGGAGGAAGATCCCTTGGACGGCGCGTCACTCATCCTCCTCGCACGCCATTACGGCGAGCAGGGAGATCGGGAACGTGCGGAGTTGCTTTTCGAACGGGCTGCGCGCGCGCCCGGAAACGAAGCGGAAGCTTACCTCAGACACGCGGAGTTCCTGGTGCGCGAAAATCATCTCGAACGCGCGGCCGAACTCCTGCGCCGTTCACAGCAGATCCGCCCGCGCGAAAACGTGGCACGTTACCTCGAGCGGATCGTGGACATCCTGCGCGGCCGATAATCAATGCCACCCGACCATGGTCGAATCAAACAAGGCCAAATCCACCTTCATGGAAGTGCGCGAAGCGCCCGGCGAACTTCCCGAGCTCTGGGATCGCGAGGCAGTATTCGTCGCAAACTTGCTGTCCCTTTTTTTCGGAAACGAACTGGAAACTGAAACACTGCGCGAAGAAGTCGGAGCGCTCGAAACGTACGGCGGGCGCCTGGTGCCGATTGTCAATATGGTCTTCGCGGGCGGCCGGAACCTCCTCACCCTCGAACGGGAACCGGACGCGAGGTTATGGCGGTATTTTCAGGAAGACCTCGGGTTAAACCTCCCGGAGATCGAAATTCTGCCGCATGCGGATTACGCGGCACGCCGGGAAGGCGCGACATCAGCCGTCTTGGAAAATGTCCTCAAAACGATCAAGAGCCATCCCTCCATCTGGATGGACGGCTTCGTCACAGATGAGCTTCTTGCACACACCGCCGAACTCACGGACAAGAAATTGATCTCGTCAGTCGAGGGCAGCAAATGCGGAAACAACAAACTCCTCCTGCACCGGCATCTTGCGGAGGCGGGACTGCCTTCGTTCGACACTGTCGTTGCGGAATCACCGTCGGACGTTCCGCGCTGCCTTCAAATCCTTAACGACTGGGGTTACCGGTACGCGGTCGTTAAGGCGCAAATCGGCGCGTCCGGGGTCGGCATGAGGAAACTCGATGTCTCCGCTCCCTCCGGGATTCCGGACTACCTGTTCTTCGAAGGCCCCTGCCTCGTCGAGGGATGGCTCGATGACTCGCTCGAAGGTATTGAAGTACTCGGATCGCCCAGCGTCCAGATGTTCGTCCACGACAACCGGCTCCACCTTTACGACATCACGGCCCAATTCCTGAACGCGGAAAGCGTCCACGAAGGCAACCAGGCGCCACCCCCCTTCCTGCAGGGCGCGCCCCAGGTCACCCGCGAGTTGCTTCAACAGGCGGAAGTCGGGGGACGGTGGCTGCACGGGATCGGTTATCGCGGCACGGCCAGCGCCGACTTCCACATGGTCAGGCGCGACGGAAAAATCGAAATTCGGCTCTGCGAGATCAATGCCCGCGTTACCGGCGCCACCTATCCCGCCATTCTTGCACGTCGGTTCGTTCCACGCGGCGCCTGGATCATGCGCAACGTAATGTTCACCACGCCGCGGAAGAGCGACGCAATCCTGAACGAGCTCGAATCCCTGGGCATCCTTTACCGGCCCGGAAACGAATCCGGCGTGCTTCCGGTTAACTTCAACGCAAACGACGAAGGTGTGGTCGCCAAGGCTCAATTGCTAGCCCTGGGCCGGAACCGCGACGACGTGGAATCGGCGTTCCATCTCATCCGCCGCCACCCTGCCATGACCTGGAATTATGACCGCGACTGATTCCACCGAAAGCGAACGGCTCAAGCAGCGTCTGGTCTCGCTGACGCGCGACCTCATCCTGATGCCAAGCAGCGCGGCACGCCCGGAAGACCGGCAGCGCTGCTACGAGTTCATCAAGAACCATCTCGACGCATTGGATACCGTGGAGATCCGCGAGTACAGCAAAAATGACATCCCATCCGTCATCGCCGCGCCGCGCGGATGCGCCCATCCGGAGGTTCTCCTTTGCGGTCATCTTGACGTCGTCGCCCACACCGATCCGGCGCTCTTCCGTTCGCGCCTCGAGAACGGAAGGATCTACGGGCCGGGGGCGGCGGACATGAAGGGTCCTCTTGCGATCATGCTGGAAATCTTCCGTCACGTCCACACCCTTCACCCCGGCGCTTCGCTCGGGATGGCGGTAACGGCCGACGAGGAATCCGGCGGGGAACACGGAGTCGGTTACCTGTTCAATGACGCCGGTGTTCGCTGCGGACTCGCGATGATCCCCGATGCCGGTTCGCTGAACCGGATCGCCATTGAAGAAAAAGGGATCCTGCACATGCGGACGCACAGCACCGGCAGGCCGGCGCACGGCGCTCGACCGTGGGCGGGAATAAATCCCATTGAGATTCTTATCGCGCGCCTCGTTGCGCTGAAAGAAGGTTTCGACGCCGCCTGGCCGCCCGACAACGCGGAAGACCACTGGCATCCGACCTGCACGGTGACCCTGATCGGCACTCCCAATCAAAGCGTCAACGCCATTCCCGCCGAAGCCGAAGCCATCCTGGACATACGATTCCCGGCACCTCACACGGTTGCGGAAATGGCGCAATTCGTCAACGAAATCCTCGGTGTCGACATCGAAACCACAACCCTGATCGGCGCCGAACCCACCCACCTCTCCCCGGACGAGACCTACCGGAAAATCACCGAAGAAATTACCGGCGAGCCGGCCCGGTTTGTCCGCGGCCACGGCGGCAGCGACGCACGATTCATCTGCGCCCTGGGAATCCCCGTTCTTATGTCCCGCCCGTTGTCCGGCAACCTGCACGCCCCCGACGAATGGATCGATATCGCGTCGATGCTCCGCTTCCACCGCATCTACGAAAGATATCTGGAGCACAAGCTGAGGCTGGCTTTGTGACGGAGGATCCCGAAAGTTTGATGCGGAACTCCGTCATGGGCGAACGTCCTCGGGCTGAGCCGCCGCCAGTCCGCCCTCCCGGAATGCACCGACCACCACCCGACGCGACCGACGATCCCGCCGCTTTCCTCCTGTGATCAATAATCTTGCGAATTCCTATTCGTGTTGCGATATTTCATCGGTATGACAACTTCAACAATATCACCCAAATTCCAAATCGTCATCCCGAAGGATGTTCGGCGAAAGCTTGCCCTCAAACCCGGCCAGAAACTCCAGGTCACCGAAAAAGGGGGCGGCATCGAGCTGCGTCCAATCCTGTCGCCCGACCAACTGATCGGCTACTTGAAGAAAAAGGGCGAGCCGCTGGAATTCGAGCGTGAGGAGGATCGGGAACTGTGACCAAACAAGCCAAGTCCGCCCGGCTCGACCTCCTGGATTCATCGGGCTGGATCGAGTGTTTGGACGACGGCCCAAACACCCGGCATTTCGCTCCGGTCCTGAAAAAACTCCCCGAATTGATCGTTCCGGCCATCGTCATCGCCGAGGTTCGCAAGGTCGTCCTCAAACAACGCACCCGCGAAATGGCGGACACGGTCACCCAATCGATGCGGTCCGGAATCGTCGTTTCCATCGACGAAGAGATCGCCGTGGCGGCGGCCGACCTTTTCATCAAACACAAACTCCCGCTCGCCGATTCGTTGATTTACGCGGTCGCTCTCGCTCACAAAGCCACGCTCTGGACGCAAGACGATCACTTTAAAGACCTGCCCCGCGTCCGTTATTATCCGAAAACCAAAGCCTGATACACCTTGATCATGACTCGACCAACGCCGTCCACTCCTCCTCCTTGAATCCGGCGCTCCCTTTTCCTCCGGCGAGCAGAAACGGACGCCGTACCAGGTTTACGTTCGCCGCCAACAACCGCAGCGCCTCGGCCTCCTCCATCTCCGGCAGCCGCTCCTTGAGCCCAAGCCGCCGGTAATCCTGCCCGGAAGTGTTGAACAACCGGCGGATGTTTCCGTCATAAGTCCCCAGCACAATTCGCAGTTCCTCCTCCGAAGGCGGGGTCTCCCGGATCGGCCGTTCATCAAAAACAATTCCCCGCTCCCGCAACCATCCAATCGCCTTCCGGCAGGTCGAGCACTTGTTATAGATGTAAACAACAATCATGGTTCTTCAATCATATACAGGGCACAACCCAATCCGGAAAGATACCATTCTCCGGGAACCGGAGCACTTGGCGGGATTCGAACCCGCGAATAGAGGTTTTGCAGACCTCCGCGTTAGGCCACTTCGCCACAAGTGCCAATTCGGCGCTGAAACAGATGCTGGCGGATTCCTTCCGAAAAGCAAACGCCAATTGGACAAGACGCAGGCCCGCACTCTCCCCTTTTCGTGTGTTTCGTGCCTTTCGTGGGCAAACAAAACGCCTCCCGGGCAAGACTTCGCAGACAGGAATGTCAGCTGTCACCGGTCTTGATCGCCGCCCCCATCCCGACGCCTCCGCCCATCTTCACAGGCTCCCGCCAGCTTCCCCATCCCTATACAGACCAACGACGGATCGGCGAATGGCGGGGATTAACTTGACATAGCCATAATCCTAGGCGAACTTGGCCATGTTATGCGAGTCAAAACGGCAGACTTGAAGAATCACCTGAGCAAGTACCTGCGCCGTGTGCGCGAGACGGGCGAATCGATCACGATATGTGATCGGGACAAACCGGTCGCGATACTATCCTCCTTGCCCGCGGACGCAGCCGGGGCGGTTGAGGACCGCAAGTGGCTCGATGAGCGGGAACGGCTTCTGAAGAAGGCGAAGGAGCTCGGGATCCGGATTACGGTGCCAACCAGGCGTCCGCGACCGATGCGGGAAATCTTTGGCGAGCCGCCCGTGGCCCCGGATGGACGGACCGACATAAAGACGATCGATTTGATTCGCGGCGGTCGTGACTACTGACCGATGACCACGTTCTGGGACACAAGCGCGATACTTCCGCTGGTTTACAAGGAGGTTCACACCCCTGCGGCCCAAACCGCCGCGGACCGCGCGGGTCCGCATTTCGCCTGGGAGTGGCTGCGCGTCGAAGCGCGTCTGGCCATCGCGCGACGCGGGAATCAACCCGACCGCGTCCGGCGATTGGGGGAATGGTTCGAATCCGCGGACTGGCAGGAGTTAGGATCGGAGAAGCTCGCCGACGTCATCGATTTGGGCGTCCGCCACCGTCTCCGCGCCGCCAATGCCGGTCACCTATTCACCCTCCTCCAGACTCGCCGCCTCTTCGCCGAGATTGTCTTCGTCTGCTTCGACGAAGACCTCGCCGCCGCCGCAAAAGCCGAGGGAGTGACGGTTTGGGAATGAGAGTTCGTGTGTTTCGTATCTTTCGTAGGCAAACAAAATGCCTCCCGACCAGTACGGCAGATCGCTCCTTGTCGTCCATCGGTGGTCCGGCTCTCTCCGAGCCCGGTCTCGTCGCTTCGCCCGGAACGGTCTTCTTCCATGGCGTGATCGCCATATTGAAGTGTAACCGATGTCTTTGGAATAACGGTTACCGATGTCTTTGGGTTGTACCTTCCAGCTCGCCCCTCCGCGCGATCAAACAGAGTCAGAAAGTGGCGGTTCTTGTCGCAAGCGGTTGATAAGGGAGATGGATCTTCGGCGTTCGCCGGTAGAAGTCGGCATCGCGACTGGTGAAGGGCTGGAACTCCAAAATCGACGGATCCACCGATTGGTACTTCTCCGCCCAAAGATTAACCGCTTGGCCGCCGACGAGTAACAGTCCCGTGTTTTCGTCCAGCAGGTCGAGGTAGTCCTTAGCTTCGCGGTTTCGTTCCACGGGCAAAGGTGTTCCAGTCGATTTCGGACTTCTCCCAGAAGTCTTCCGGGAGGATGGAGTTCCGGTGCTGAAGCTCCTTTGCGGTCGCATTGCCCGAAGACAGACAGGGCAGCTTCATCCTCGCGACGTGAGCGAGCCCGTCTCCGTGCGAAGTCTAAGTCGATGTTCTTAACTCTCAAGCGATCCGCCATAATCTCAATCTACGGTTTTCCCGATTCCGGGTCAAGTCGGACGGACTGGGGGAACGTAGCCCACGACGAAATCCACCTTGCGATTGAAGGCACCCAAGCTCCCGTGGTGTCGCGCCGACTGCAGGAGGCCCCCTGAGATGGTTTTGAAGGTATTGGGTAAGCGACCCAGGTCTCGAGAGCGCTTTGTTCCGGATTCGGATTTCTTCGATCAGCACCGGGCAAAATTAACGGGACGACTCTGTGGCTTCCCGTGAGAATTTTGTCGAAAGTCAAGACGTGACGTCTTATTGCGTCTGGGTTTGAATCCTCCCGCGGGATATTTTTCAGGTGATTGCCGACCGTCCCACGGTCGATGTCCAATTCCCTGGCAATACGGCGTCGAGACCAACCTCGTTCGGCCAGAGTTTGT